>JAACCU010000002.1 GCA_009937405.1 Actinomycetota bacterium | reverse complement strand
TCACCCGACGGCTCGTGGTGGGGGCCTTGCTGGTAGTGGCTGGCGCGGTACTCGTCGCAATCTGATGCGATTCGCGTTGATAGGGCACTCAGCTTTACTGCCGCAGTGCCAACACGGCACACTGCGGTGATGGCGGAGACCAAATCACCCGCGCCCAAGGCACTGAGGCTGGGAACAGCAGATGTGTTTGCGATGGCACTCACCTTCTTTGCCCTCGGTGTGACGCTGCAGGTCCTTCTCATCGACCGCGGCACATCGGTCGGCCGAGCTCTGGTCGCCTCATCCGTGATCTTCTCAGCAACGTCGCAGTTTGCGTATCTTGCGGTTCGCGACGCCGGGGGTGGGGAGTGGGCGGCTATTGCCGCTGGGGCGGTTGTCGCCACCCGATTCGGAATCATGTCGATGACACTGAGTCCGCGGCTCCCTCCCGTGCTCTGGCGACGGGTGGCGGCCGCGCTCAACGCGTTCGATCCAAACGTGGCTGTAGCGATCCAGCAGGAGACTCCCAAAGATGTCGAGCGGGAGTTCTGGCGGACCACCGCGGCGTTGATGACGGGCTGGTTCCTCGGAATCTTGGTTGGCACGTTCATCGGCAACGTGGTCGGCGATATCGATCGGCTCGGTCTTGATGCGGTCTTCCCGGCAGCACTTCTTGCCATCATCGGCAACCTCATTCGTTCAGGGGACGGTCGGATCGCCGCTGTTGCTGGCGGTTTGATCTGCATCGTGCTGCTGCCTGTCGCTCCGGCTGGGGTGCCGATCATTCTCAGCGTGTTTGGGGTTGCCGTGGCGATCACATTCCGCCGATCCGGGGCGGCGAGATGAGCACACTCTCGATCGTCGCACTCGTTGCGGCTGTGTGGGGTCAGCGCCTGCTGGGCGCATTTGTGATTGGGCCGGTCCTCGGCCGCAGGCCAGTTGTGGCCCGGGCCATGGGGCTGTTGCCGGCAGCTGTGGTCATGGCTGTGATCATCCAACTCACGGTTGCAGAGGGAAAGTCGCTTGTTGTCGACGAGAGACTCGCGGGGGTAGCCGTCGCCGGCGTCCTGGTGTGGCGTCGGGCGCCGTTCCTTGCTGTCGTACTTGCCGCAGCGACTGTGACGGCGCTGTTGCGCGTGCTTTAGCTGCGGGCGTTTTTGAGCTGCACGTAGCCTATGCGTAGCTGGTCGAGCCCTTCACGCAGTGTTGGCTCAGCATCACCGAGACGACCGGCGAGCGATTCGACGATCGCGGTGAGGCCGTCAATGGCGACGGTGGCTTCGCTGAAGTTTGGCGTCTGCTGCGAGAGGTGCAGAGCGGCGAGCTCGTAGAGCCCCATGGCATGGTTGGCGATGACTGTCGAAGCCGGGGTCGACATCAGTCGTTCACGAGCTTCAGCCATCCCCACCACCATCTCTTCAGCCTGTGCGAGCTGCTCCGGGGTCAGGTCATCGAGTCGGACACCTTCGGGGAGGGCAGCAGCGATAGCGTCCTCCATGTCGGGTGTCAGCCCAGTCTCAGCCGCGATCGGCTCGTCGCCGGATGTGGGGTCGGGGGAGGATGCGGGTTCACGAGTGACCTCGTGCTCGCCGCCGGGTGTCCAGAGAGAACTCATGCTGATACCATACAGAGCACAATTCATAGGGAAGTGGGGCCTGGCTTGCCAGATCCCCACCCGGCCATCGTTTCAGATGTGCCGGGTCGGCCTACACGGCAACACACGGTGCTTGCACCCGTGTTTCGCGGACGTCGACAGACCGGCGTCCGTTTTGCATTTTTCACCAGAATTTTGCTGGCAGGCGTTTCCACCACACGACGGAGGTTCCGTGCTCACAGGGAGTTCAGGGCGATAGCACCGCCAACTAACGAGCCAAGGATCAATGACCGGATCCGCGCCCGAGAGGTCCGACTTGTCGGCCAGGACGGCGAACAGATCGGCATCAAGCCTCTTTCCGAAGCGCTTAACATCGCTCGGGCAACTGGCCTCGACCTAGTCGAGGTTGCCGATCAGGCTAGACCACCCGTTTGTCGGATCATGGACTACGGAAAATTTAAGTACGAGGCCGACCAGCGGGCTAAAGAGTCCCGTAAGAAGGCATCGAATCTGACGGTTAAGGAGATGAAGTACCGCCCGAAGATTGGGATCGGCGACTTCGACACCAAAACCCGAAAGGTCGAATCGTTCTTAGATGAAGGCCATAAAGTCAAAGTCACCATCATGTTCCGAGGCCGCGAGATGCAGCACCCGGAACTCGGTCGCAAAATCCTCGACAAAGTAGCGTTAGCGATTGGTCATGTTGGCAAGGTGGAATTCCACCCCCGCCAAGACGGTCGCAACATGGTGATGGTGCTCGCTCCTGACAAGCAGGCGCAGGCTCGTCATCAGAAAGAACAAAAAAAGGCCGCTGCAGAAGCGGCCGACAACGAAGCAGCCGCGCAGAACAGCGCCGAAGAAGCTGAGAAAAACAGCTCCGAAGAAGAAGAGTAGACACCAATGCCAAAGATGAAGACGCACCGCGGTGCGGCCAAGCGCTTTAAGCGCACCGGTACCGGCAAGCTCCGGCGCCGTCAGGCAAACAAAAACCACATCCTCGAGAAGAAGGCTCCGAAGCGGAAGCGTCAGCTCCGTTCGGGTGCGCCGGTGGCTAAAGCCGACGAGCGCAATCTTCGCGACCTCGGCGTTTGAGCCGACCGACAACTACGTAAGTACGAGAGAAGGAGAACGAGATGGCACGCGTTAAACGCTCTGTGCACTCGAAGAAGCGTCGTCGGGTAGTACTCGAACGGGCGAAGGGCCACTACGGCAATAGGTCTCGGTCGTTCAAGTCGGCCAATGAGTCCGTCATGCATGCGGGGAACTACGCGTTCCGTGACCGTCGTGCTCGTAAGGGCGACTTCCGCAAGCTTTGGATTCAGCGCATCAATGCAGCATGTCGTGAGAACGGCACCAGCTACAGCCGGTTTATCGCCGGCCTGAAGGCTGCTGGCATTGAAGTCGACCGTAAGAACCTCGCTGAGGTTGCGATCGAAGATCCCGCAGCATTCGCCGCCCTTGTTGAGGTCGCTAAGAGTGCTGTGTCGGAGTCGGCTGCTTCCTGAGCGGCATACTCCCGGTTTCATGACTCCAGTCTTGGGGCCAAAACATCCGAGAATCGCTGAACTGCGTCGCCTCTTTGGGCGGCGCAGTTCGCGTTCTCCGGAAATCATTCTTGAAGGACCGCGAACGGTTGGCGAAGCTCTCGATGCCGGCTACATGCCGACGACCGTTCTCGTCCCTGAATCCAAGGTCGATCACGGCGAGATCCGCTCAGTGCAGTCCCGGCTTGGTGACAACGTCGAGTATTTGGTGCTGCGCGACCACCTCTTCGACAAGTTCGCACCCTCAGTCACACCACAACCGATGCTCGCCATCGTGCTTCGGCCCCAGGCCGAGTTGCCGGTCGAAGCCAGCGGGGACGATGTCTTCCTCGTCCTTATCGATGTGTCTGATCCCGGCAATGTCGGCACCCTGATCAGGGCTGCCGATGCTGTTGCTGCCAGAGCCGTGATCGTCGCCGGCGGCGCTGACCCGTGGGGAACGAAGGCCGTACGCTCGTCGGCTGGTTCAGTCCTGCGTGTGCCGGTTATCTCCGGCATCGACGCCTCAGACGCACTCGATGCCTTGCAGGCCATCGGCGTTCGAGTTGTTGGTACCAACGTTCACTCTGGCGAGCCTCACGATGGGGGAGTGCTGGCCCGGCCGTGTGCCATTGTCGTTGGCTCAGAGCCACATGGTCTTGACAGCGAAACCGGTGTCGACGAGTGGTGCCGTATTGATATGCCCGGCCGTACCGAATCCCTCAACGTCGCCATGGCCGGCACCCTCCTCCTTTATGAAGCCGTCCGCTAAGTAATACGGGGCAGAGGCCAGGGCGTTTTAGGGCGCGAGGAGCTCGTGATCGTCTGGGTGCTGACGGATGAAATCGGCTGCGAACGCGCAGAGAGGCCGGATCGTTCGCTCGTTGGCCCGGATGTCGTCGAGCATCCCACGCATGAGGCGGTCGGCCATTCCCTTGCCGCGCATCGCCGTGTCTGTCTCGACGTGAGGGACAGTCAGGGTCGACCCGTCAAGCAAATAGTCGGCCACCGAGACGATGCGGTTGTCGATCATCAGCTCGTAGCGCCGGCGGTCGGAATTGTCGCGTACATGAAAGTCAACGGGGGCGGTGTCCGGCACCCAGTGAGTGTGCCACAAAAAGGCCGCGCCTCCCGGCTCACCAGCGCGTACCCTGTTGCCTCAATGATCGATGAACTCGAAGCAGGGGCGGCAGAAGCCGAAAAGCGGTTGGAAGCCGCCGTGAATCTGGACGAGGTTCGCGCTATCGACGCCGAAATTCTCGGTAAGAAGTCGGCGCTCACCGCGGCCAAGAAGCAGCTTGGCGGGCTTGAGCCCGACGAGCGCAGAGCCGCGGGCATGGCCATCAACGAGCTACGCGCCCGCCTCGAAGCGGCCGTGGCCGAAGCTGATACTCGGCTCGCCGCCGGGGTCCGCGCTGCACAGTACGATGCCGAACGCCTTGACCTCTCCGAGCGACTGTCGAAAATTCAGCGAGGTTCGCTCCACCTCACCACCCAGGCCCGTGATCGCCTCGAAGATGTCTTCGTCGGTATGGGGTTCACCATCGCTGAGGGTCCGGAGGTCGAGACGGCTTGGTACAACTTCGAAGCGCTCAACATCCCCGAATGGCACCCGGCCCGAGGCAGCTTCGACACGATCTTCGTCGACCTTGGTGAACCCGAGGAAGTCATGCTTCGCTCGCACACATCGCCCGTGCAGATCCGCACCATGGAAAACACTGAGCCACCGATTTACATCGTGGCCCCGGGACGTACGTTCCGCACTGATACTGCCGATGCCACTCACCTGCCGGCCTTCAACCAGATCGAGGGTCTCGTCATCGACCGGGGGATCACCCTGGGCGACCTGGCAGGCACGATCGACGAATTCGTTCGGTCGTTCTTCGGCGGCGAGGTCAAGACCCGCCTCCGACCCTCCTACTTCCCCTTCACCGAGCCCTCAGCAGAGTTCGACATCTCCCGCCCCGATGGCTCCTGGCTTGAGCTTGGTGGATGCGGAATGGTCCATCCCAACGTTCTTCGCAACTGCGGAATCGATCCGGAGGTATGGCAGGGCTTCGCCTTCGGCTTCGGTATCGACCGTCTCGCCGCCATGCGGTACCAACTTGATGACATCCGCGAGCTCGTCAATAGCGACGTGCGTTTCCTGAGGCAGTTCTGATGAAGGTCACACGTTCTTGGCTTCGTGAATTTGCGCCGGGCATTGACGGCGATCCCGTCGAGCTCGGCGAAATCCTGTCGTCGCTCGGACTTGCCGTCGAAGAGATGGAGGTTGTCGGCGAAGTCGTCGACGGGGTTGTTCTGGCGAAGGTTCTTGAGCTTCGTCCGCATCCTGATGCCGACAAGATTCAGCTGGTCGACGTGGACCGCGGTGATGGTCAGCCGTTACAGGTTTGCTGTGGCGCGTTCAACATGCAGGTTGGTGACCTCATCCCGTTCGCCACGATCGGCACTGTCATGCTCAACGGCATGGAGATCGCTCAGCGCGAGCTGCGCGGCCAGACCTCCAACGGTATGTGCTGCTCCGGGGCAGAGATCGGCATGGGAGACGACCACGACGGCATCCTCATACTCAACGAGCGCGTGGCCGACGACGCCGAGCTCGGTATGTCCATCGGCCGGGCCCTTGGCATCGAAGCTGACATCTTGTGGGATCTCGAAGTCAACGCCAACCGTCCTGACGCCATGTCGGTGGCGGGTGTGGCCCGTGATCTCGCGGCCGCGCTTGGCGTACCGTTCTCGTACCCGGACTTTTCGATCACGACGACCGGCGAACAGGTCGACGATCTGATCAAGGTCACGATTGAGGACCCGACCCTCTGTGGCCGCTTTGTTGCCACCGTTCTCCGCGATGTCACGGTTGGCGTTTCGCCAGCCTGGATGCAGAACCGACTCACCCAGCTTGGGATGCGTCCGATCAACTCTGTCGTGGACATCTCCAACTATGTGATGCTCGAGCTCGGCCAGCCGAACCACACCTTTGATCTGGCCGCGATTCCCAATGGAGCCCTGCGAGTGCGACGCGCTCGCGATGGCGAGACCCTCGTGACCCTCGATGACGTCGAGCGCTCCCTGGTGCCCAACGATGGCGTCATCACCAACGAAGCCGACGAGATCATTTCGCTGGCAGGTGTCATGGGCGGCTCCACCACGGAGATCTCCGACTCGACCACCGACGTGCTGCTCGAGATGGCTTGGTGGAATCCACCCTCCATCTCTCGCACAGTCAAACGGTTGAACTTGCCGTCCGAGGCCTCCACCCGTTTCCGGCGCGGCGCCGACTGGGGCGACAACATCGATCGGGCCATGCGCCGTTTCATCCAACTGGCTGCGGAGTCCGGGGTGACTGCTGTAGAGGGTTTCCTCGACGTGCACGGCGAAACACCTGACCGCACACCGCTGCCCGTTCGCACCGCAAAGGTCAACGGACTGCTCGGCACGGGGATGAGCGCGACCGATATGGCTGGGCATCTGACATCGATCGGCTTCGGTGTCGAACTCGATGGTGACGACATCTCGGTCACGATCCCGACATGGCGTTGGGACACGGTCACCGAGACCGATGTGGCTGAAGAAGTCGGCCGCATGTTCGGCTACGCCAATATCGAGCGGACCGTCCCCAAGGGCGAGATCGCCGGCGGTCTTACTCAGTATCAGAAGGACCGCCGCCTCGTTCGCGACGTACTCGTCGGAGTTGGGTGCGATGAGACTTTGCCGATGCCGTTCCTTGCCCCTGGCGATTTGTTCAAGGCGGGCCTCCCCGAGGATGGAATCACTCTCACCAACCCACTGCATGCCGAAGAGTCGGTTCTGCGGACGTCTCTGCTTCCGGGTCAGTTGAAAGCGATCGCTTACAACCAGTCTCATCGCACGCCCAATGTTCGGTTCTTCGAGATCGACCATGTCTTCCTACCTGCACCTGAGGGCCAACTGTTGCCTGACGAGCGTGAATACCTGGCCGTTGCGCTCACAGGAGCTGAAGCGCCGGCTGCGGTTGAGGTTCTTGACGTGCTGGATCGAGCGCTCGCACTCCCCAACGTCCAACTCAAGCCGGCGTCGCCCGCCGGCCTGCACCCGACTCGGTCAGCCGAAATCATGATCGCGGGCCGGACCCGAGGCCATATCGGCGAGGTTGACCCGGCCGTGCTCGAGGCGTACGGCGTCGAGGGTCGCGTGGCCTGGCTCGAACTGGACCTAGGAACCGTGCTTGACGGCCCGCACGGCACTCGCAGGTACACGCCGGTGAGCAAATTTCCGTCGTCTGACATCGACCTAGCGTTCGTGGCCGACGACTCGGTTGCCGCCTCGGCGATTGAGGGGTCGCTGCGAAAGGGCGGTGGTGCCTTACTGGTCGACCTTGAACTGTTCGATGTCTATCGGGGCCCCGGTGTCGACGAGGGGTCGCGTTCGCTTACCTACCGTCTCCGGTTCCAGTCGATCGACCGCACCCTGACCGACGCCGACGTCGCCACCGTCCGCGAGTCATGTCTCAAACAGGTCGCCAAGAAAACCGGCGCCCTTCTTCGGGAGTAACGGGCCGGGGCAACTACGGTCGCGGGATGCGTATCTGGCAGTCATATGAGCTCGGGGATCCGATCGACGTCTTGCGACTGGAAGAGGCTCCTGATCCGGAGCCGGGGCAAGGTGAGGTTCTGATCGAGACACAGGCAGTTGGCCTCACCTTCCCGGATGTCTTGCAGTGCCGCGGGATGTATCAGGTGCCGACGCATCATCCCTACAGCCCAGGCGGCGAAACCTCGGGAATAGTGGCCGCGCTTGGTGAAGGTGTCGAGGCCCTTGAGGTCGGCACAGCCGTCACGTTTCTCGGGGGCGGTCTGGCCGAGAAACACGCGGTTTCAGCAAGAAGTTGTCACGCCTATCCCACCGATGCGCTCAGCCCCGCCGAAGCGGCCGCCATCCCAGTCAACTACGGCACGACCCATTTCGCGCTTCACAATCGTGCCCAGCTTCAGGCTGGCGAGACAGTGCTGATCACGGGTGCAGCCGGCGGTACCGGCACAGCCTGCATCCAGTTGGCTCTTGCTGCTGGAGCGATCCCGGTCGCCATCGTTGGTGGTGAGGAGAAGGCGGCCCTCGTGCGAAGTCTCGGCTGCGAGTTGGTCGTGGACCACCGTGAGACGCCAGCGTGGGTCGACACCGTGCGCGAAATGTCCGGGGGAGGGGTGGACGTTGCTTACGACGCGGTTGGCGGTGAGGCATTCCACCAGGTTCGTCGATGCATGGCGTGGGACGGCCGCCTGCTCATCATCGGATTCGTCGGTGGAATCGCGGACGCACCGACCAACCATGCGCTGCTCAAGAACTATTCGATTGTGGGGGTTCACTGGGGGGCCTCGTTGCAGCGGGACCCTGAGAGCGTCAAGCGTCAGTTGGCTGATGTCTTCGATCTGGCTAGGGAAGGAAAGGTCAAGCCGGCGCTGTATCCGCCGGTCTCATTTGATCAAGCCGCCCGCACCCTCCAAGACATCGCTGAGCGCAAGGTTTCCGGTAAGGCTGTGGTTGATCTAACGCTCTGAGAGGTTGCGAACTTGGGTTAGTCGTGCTTGCTAAAGCGCTAGACGCTCTAACTGAATACTGGTAGCGTCAAGTTTGTTGGGCCGCGCTGCGGTCCACGACGAAGGGAGCGCTATGTCTGATCTACGCGCTGATGCCCAGGCTCATGTCGTTCCTCACTTCACCAAGGGTGCAGCCTGGAACTCAGACGACATGATGGTCATGGATCGCGGTGAGGGCTGTTACGTCTGGGACACCGACGGCAATAAGTACCTCGATGGTCTTGCCGGCCTGTTCTGCACCAATCTCGGCCATGGTCGAGCCGATTTGGCTGCAGTCGCCGCCAAGCAGATGGAGAAGCTGGCCTTCTACCCCAACTGGGGCACGACCCATGAGCCCGTCACGCGGGCCGCTACCATGATCGCCGAGGTTGCGCCAGGCGACCTGAGCGACACGTTCTTTGTCAGCTCCGGATCTGAGGCAGTGGAGTCGGCGCTCAAGTTCGCCCGAAACTTCCATGTCGCCAATGGCGAGGACAGCCGTTACAAAGTGATCTCTCGCGATTGGTCGTACCACGGCACCACGCTGGCTGCCCTCACGGTCACCGGCGTGCCAAAGTTCCGCAAAACGTTCTTGCCGATGCTGTGGGACGGCGTGCGGAACGTCCCGACCACCTATGGCGATACCGCCGACACCCTTACCTCGGCGGCCGCCGTCGAAGAAATGATCCTTGCAGAAGGCCCTGAGACCGTCGCCCTCGTAATCGCTGAGCCGGTCCAGAATGGTCGCGGCTGCGTGGTGCCACCCGAGGGCTACTGGCAAGAGCTCCGTCGCATCTGTGACAAGTACGGAGTCCTGCTTTGTGCCGACGAGGTCATCTGCTCGTTCGGTCGTCTTGGCCGTTTCTTCGGCAGCGAGCGCTTCGGTGTTGTTCCCGACATGATCACGTTCGCCAAGGGCGTCACCAGTGCTTACCTCCCGCTCGGGGGCGTGATCGTGCGTCGGCCGCTTCTCGAGACAATCTGGGACAGCGAGGTTGCGCTCTACAACCACGGCTCCACGTTCGGCGGTCATCCGGTCTCCACCGCTGTCGCTGTCGCCAACATGCAGGCGATGCACGACGAGGGGATCATGGAACACGTCCGTGCCAACGAGGGTTACTTCGCTGCAGGTATGGAGTCGCTCGTCGAGAGGTTCGACGTCCTTCGCGAGAAGCGTGGCACCGGCTATTTCTACGCTCTTGAATTGATGGGTAGCCGCGCCGAAGATCGCGACCTCAACGACGAAGAGGTAGCCGGCCTTCAGGGCGGCGGTCTCGCCCGCATGGTCCGAGACGCCGGCCTTCTCATCCGTCCCGATGACCGGGGAGCCACGATGCTGACCTACTCGCCGCCACTCGTGGCCGACCGCGAAGTCATCGACGACATCATCAATCGATCCGAGCAGGTCCTCACCCGAGCCACAGCATGGCTCGCAGGAGACCGCTGAGCGCACGACTGCACAACACAATCTTGACCGGAGTCATATCGCCGGTGCTCACAAGACGGAGGGCCGCCTGGTCTCCGATCAAAAAACTTCTGGAGAGGGAGATGAGCGTTCTCGACGACTGGTACGAGCGGGCCGCGGCATCGCCTCGCCGAATCCTGCTTGCTGATGACGATCCGCGCGCCCATGAGGCTGCCGACCGACTCAACGCCGACGGTCTCGCTGATGCGATCGTGATCGGTAGCGACCTCGGCTCGCTCGCCGAAGCCCAACATCCAGCGGCGGACGAACTGATCGCCGAACTCGCCGCCGTCGCTGACGGCCCGTGGGCCGGCCGGCCCCTCGATGTCGACGATCCGCTCACCGTCGCCACCGCGCTCGTCAAGACTGGCTGGGCTGCGGGGGCTGTAGCGGGAGCGACTCGGCCCACTGGCGACGTGATTCGTGCCGGCCTTCGTGTCCTCGGCGTGGCTCCCGATGTCGCTGCCATCAGCAGCTGCTTTTTCTTTGTCCTGCCGACCGGGCAGCCGATTGTCTACGGCGATTGCGGCGTCCTGCCCGACCCGACGGCCGAGCAACTGGCGAGCATCGCAATCTCCAGCGCTGACACGTTTACCCAGCTCAGCGGGGTTGTTCCCCATGTGGCGATGCTCTCGTTCTCGACGAAGGGGAGCGCCACACACCCCAAGGTGGACAAGGTGCTCGAAGCTACCGCGCTCGCTCAATCCCAAGCCCCCGGCCTCGCTCTCGACGGCGAACTCCAGTTCGATACAGCGTGGGTTCCTGCGATCGCCGAGGCGAAAGCGCCCGAGTCGGCCGTCGCCGGCCGGGCCAACGTCTTCATCTTCCCGGACCTGGACTCCGGGAACATCGCGTACAAGATCACTGAACGTCTGGGCGGCGCCCAAGCGTTTGGGCCACTGCTTCAAGGTCTAGACGGTGTGTTGCACGACCTGTCTCGTGGTTGTAGCGCGGCCGATATCGTCAATGTCGCCGTGATCGCATCGCTCCAGGCGGCTGCGTCCTACCAGTAGGACAGAGCACCCTCGTACAGCGTGGTAAGGATCTCTCGATCGATGTCGACCGGTGCGTTGTCGAGGAGGCGACGTTGGGGGAGCGACCCTTCAACGAGGCCGGGAATGTCGGCCGCGGAATAGCCGACTCCCTGGAGTCCGTTGGGCATACCGGTGAGCTGCATGAGCTCCACGATTCGCTGAGCAAGCACCGGTCCTGCCTCGTCGGGGCCGATGTCAGCTACGTCCGCCCCAAGCCACCGTGCGCCATCGAGGTGGCGGTCGGGGTTGCCGGGCGATGTGAGGCGAAACACCGATGGTGAGTTGACGATCACCGACATCCCGTGAGGAACAATTGGCTCGTCCTGAGGGTAACCGGAAGGGCAGAAATCGTGCACCAGACCAGCGACCGAATAGGACATGCCGTGCGGGACATGACAGCCAGCGTTTCCGAATGCGATTCCTGCGAGTGTCGCGGCCCACATCAGCTGGTGGCGAGCTTCGACGTCGTTGGGGTCGGTGACGCCTCGTTCCAGGAAGAGGCCGATTAGGCGCAGCGATTCGGCACAACCCATGTCGCTCCACGGGTTGGCGCCCTGGCTTGACGGTCGAAGGGAAGGAGCGGCAGGCGCAGGACGCTGCGTGTATGGCCGCGCCGTGTAGGACTCGAGCGCGTGACTCAGGACGTCGAACGCGCTGGAGGCCACGACGTTGGCGGGAAGCGTGGCGGTGCACGTTGGGTCGATGAGGGCCCGCATGGGCCGGAGCAGCTTGGATGCGATGCCGGTCTTGGCCTTCATCTCGAGTAGGTCGAACACCGCGATACCGGTGCACTCGCTACCGGTGCCGCTTGTCGTCGGGCATGCGATGTGGGGCCGGAGTGGCCCCGGGACAGCAATGCCGCCGCCGATTGGTGCGTTCACGTATGTCAGGAATTCGGCCGGATGTGTCGAATAGAGGTTCGCCGCCTTCGCCGTGTCGATGACCGATCCGCCCCCGACAGAGATGAATCCGTCGACGTTCGCGTCGGCGGCAAAGCTCGCAGCCTCCTTGAACGAAACATCGGTCGGCTCGACCCGCACGTTGTCGTAGAGGGCGATGTCGACTCCTGCCGCGCGTAAGGAATCCAAGACGACGGACACGTGTTCCGTCTTGGCCAGAACATCGTCGGTGAAGACAGCGATCCGGTTGATGCGGAGGCTCCGGGCGACATCTCCGGCTTCTCGGAGGCACCCTGGCCCAAAGGTCACATTGGATGCGTCAACGCTGAACGCCTCGTCGCCAGCATCAAGCGCAATATCGTAGTAGTTGCACAGCATGACCGTCCCCCTTCTGTTCGTGGTGCGGCGGCACTGGACGAGAGTAGATGTTTCTCATCTGAACGAGTGCGCCAGGTCGCGATAGCGACGCTGGCTGCACTGGCTCTCGCTGGTCTGGTTGGGCAGCTCTCGCCCTAGGCCGTTTCGAACGGCGGATATTCGTCAGTGAGCAGTGTCATGTAGGCCGAGAACCGAGTTGAGACGCGCATGGCGCTCTGCACAAAGTTGAGCAGTCCAGTCGGCCACTTCCCGGTGAGGAGCACGACGAAGAAGGCGAGGAACCAGAGGATCTCTGCGATCACCATGATGATGTAGAAGAAGATCACCGCCGGAATGGCCCAGATGATTCGAAGGAAAACTGTCACCCGGCTTCTGTCGGTCAAGGCTGGGTCGAAGTCGACCCGTACCGGTTGACCGCCTGGATCAGCAGCGCTGGTGGTGAAGTCGAACGGCGGGTATTCGGCATGAAGGAAGCCCACGTAGGCCATGACCCGTACCTCATACCGGTTCGCCATGCAGAAGAAGTTGGCCAATCCCTGTGGGAGCTTGCCGGTAATCACGATGGCGAACCATGAGATCAGCCAGCAGATGGATGCCACGATATAGAGGATGTAGCCGACGATGAAGTGCGGAATGGCCAGGATCCATTGCACGAGTGGTCGCCATCTCGCCACCTTTTCCGGCGGGTCGAACGCGAATATTGCAGGGTACGCCATTGAAACGAACCTCCTTGCTGATCGTCCTGCTGGAGACAGTAACAGGTCGGGCAGACCAGTTTCCAACAGTGACTCAGCTCTAACAATTTTAGGATAGCGTCTAACTGCGAGCTACTCTCGGATCAATGGCCGGACCTCTCGATTCTCAGCGTGTCATCAATGAAGCAGCAGTCCTTGCTGACTCTGAAGGACTCGACTCGGTGACCCTTACCAGGGTCGCTGAGCGCCTTGGAGTTCGACAGCCTGCCCTTTACCGCCACGTTGAGGGATTCGACGATCTGCTTCGGAGCCTGGGGCTTCGTGGTCGTGAGCTCCTGGCCGATGCCCTTCGCGCCGCGGCGATCGGTGTCGCCGGCGACGAGGCTGTCCGCGCCGTGGGCCGAGCCTGGCGCGAACTCGTGCGGACCAACCCGGGCTTGTATGCCGCGACCGATCGCTATCCCTGCGCCGGTGACCCGGAGCTTGAAGCTGCCGTCGAGAACATTGTCGCGATCATCGCCCGGTCGTTGGCAGCCTTTGACCTCACCAATGACGAACGCCTGCACGTGGCCCGAGGGCTGCGCAGCGCATTTCACGGATTCGCCCATCTCGAATCCGGCGACGGGCACCCGCTTCCTCACGATCCCGACGACACCTTCGATCATCTGGTCGATCTGTTGATCGCAGTGATCAGAAAACTCGAATCCGACGGATGACATCGGTGCAGACGTGGTGATACCATCTCACTGATTTGTTAGAGAGCCTCACGTGGGGACGTGAACCAGCGTTTTTGCCAATTAGAGGGAGACACAGCTCATGACGCGTATGACACCGAGCGAAGCATTCGTGGAGACAATGGTGGCCAATGGCGTCACGACGACCTTTGGCATCATGGGTAGTGCGTTCATGGACGCCATGGACATCTTTGCGCCTGCCGGCATCCGCCTAGTGCCGGTCGTTCATGAGCAGGGGGCTGCCCACATGGCCGATGGCTATGCCCGTGTCAGCGGCAACCATGGTGTCGTGATCGGCCAGAACGGTCCCGGCATTTCCAACTGTGTCACCGCCATCGCGGCGGCATTCTGGGCTCACAGCCCGGTCGTGATGATTACCCCGGAGACCGGCACGATGGGTATCGGCCTCGGTGGCTTCCAGGAAGCCAATCAGCTCCCGATGTTTCAGGAGTTCGTCAAATACCAGGGTCACATCAACAACGAGAACCGCATGGCGGAGATCACGGCTCGGTGCTTCGATCGTGCCATGTCTGAGATCGGCCCGACCCAGCTCAACATTCCCCGCGATCGGTTCTACGGCGACATTGATGTCGAGATCGCCGAGCCCATGCGCCTTGACCGTGGCCCCGGTGGCGAACGCACACTCAACGAGGCTGCAGAGCTTCTCGCTCAGGCCGAATTCCCCGTCATGGTGAGTGGTGGCGGCGTGGTGATGGGCGATGCAATGGCTGAGGCCATCGCTCTTGCCGAGCGCCTCGGCTGCCCGGTGGTCAATAGCTATCTCCACAACGACTCGTTCCCGGCCAGTCACCCACAGTGGACGGGTTCGCTCGGCTACCAAGGTTCAAAGGCCGCCATGAAGCTGATCAGCCAAGCCGATGTGGTGCTGGCGCTCGGGACCCGCCTCGGCCCGTTCGGCACGCTGCCCCAGCACGACATGGACTACTGGCCCAAGGACGCCAAGATTATCCAGGTCGACGCCGACCAGAAGATGCTCGGCCTGGTCAAGAAGGTCCAGGTCGGTATCTGCGGTGATGCCGGTGCAGCCGCCACGGCCATCCTCCAACGGCTCGAGGGCAAGACCCTTGCCTGCGACGCAAACCGTGCCGAGCGGGAGGCCAAGACCGCCGAAGAAAAGGCGGCCTGGGAAACCGAGCTCGACGAGTGGACCCACGAGCGCGACGATTACAGCCTCGAGATGATCGAGGAAGCCAAGAGTGAAGAAGGCAGCTGGTTGCATCCCCGCCAGGTCCTTCGTGAGCTCGAGAAGGCGATGCCGGCTCGTGCGATGGTGTCGACCGACATCGGGAACATCAACTCGGTTGCCAACAGCTATCTACGCTTCGAGGAGCCTCGTTCGTTCTTCGCTCCGATGAGCTGGGGTAACTGCGGTTATGCCCTGCCCACGATCATCGGTGCCAAGGCAGCCGCCCCCGACCGTCCTGCTATCTCCTATGCCGGCGACGGTGCCTGGGCGATGAGCATGTCCGAGCTGATGACGGCTGTTCGTCACGACATTCCCGTCACGGCCGTTGTGTTCCACAACCGTCACTGGGGTGCCGAGAAGAAGAACCAGGTCGACTTCTACGGTCGCCGCTTTGTCGCTGGTGAGCTCGAAGGTGGCGAGAACTACTCCGAGATGGCGCAGGCAATGGGCGCCGAGGGGATACGAATCGACGACATCAACGAGGTCGGTCCTGCACTCAAGGCCGCAACCGATGCTCAGATGAACGAGGGCACGACCACGGTCATCGAAATCATGTGCACCAAGGAGCTTGGTGATCCGTTCCGCAAGGACGCCCTGAGCAAGCCGGTCCGTCACCTCGACAAATACAAGGACTACGTCTGAGCTCGGAACCCTCAGTTCTGGTCGATATTGAGGCTGTATTCGGCTTCAAGTCGGACCTTGAAGTCCGCGGCTTCACCGCGGCGGACGAGCACGTCCCTGAGACCGATCCGGCCTATCGGTTCGATCCTCAGGTCACGTCGGCGATCCTCGCCGGCTTCAGCCACAACCGCCGTGTACTTCTTCAGGGCAGTCATGGCACCGGGAAGTCCACACACATCGAGCAGGTCGCCGCCCGGCTGAACTGGCCGTGTGTTCGCGTGAACCTTGATGGACACATCACCAGGCTCGACCTTGTCGGCCGAGATGCGATCGTCGTGCGTGACGGCGTGCAGATCACCGAGTTTCAGGAAGGCATCCTTCCGTGGTCGCTTCAGCGGCCCGTGGCACTGGTGTTCGACGAGTTTGACGCCGGTCGGCCCGACGTGATGTTTGTGATCCAGAGAGTGCTTGAACGCGGCGGACGGTTCACTTTGCTCGACCAAAACCGTGTGCTCACGGCGCACCCAGGTTTCCGGATGTTTGCCACGGCTAACACGGTCGGGCTTGGTAATCTCACCGGTCTCTACCACGGCACTCAGCAGCTCAACCGAGCCCAGGTCGACCGTTGGGACATCGTGGCCAAACTTGACTATCTCGATGTCGTCGACGAAGTCGGCATCGTGGCCGCACGCGTACCGTCGCTGATGACCTCTCCAGAGGGCGGGCAGCTCATAGCGGGCATGGTTGCGGTGGCGGGAATGACAAGAGTCGGGTTCGAGGCTGGCGACCTTTCGACGGTCATGTCGCCTCGGACCGTGATCTCATGGGCAGAGAACGTGGAGATCTTCGGCGATGTAGCCGATGCGTTCCGGCTGTCGTTCCTCAACACATGTGACCCCGCCGAGCATTCGATCGTCGGCGAGTACTTCCAGCGGGCCTTCGACCGCGAGCTAGTCGAACAGGACCCGGACGGTGAGCTCGACTGACGCCGTTCGTCGTCGGCGCCGAGAGCGCCATGCGGCGGCGGTTGTGCGGGCGATCAGCGGCCAGCCGTCAGCTGACCTTCGGGCTCGGCGTCTGCGCGTCAACGGCGAGTTTGTGGCGACGGCATCGCCCCACCTGGCGGTGGATCTCGCCGAAGCTCCGCCTGCGGTCGCCCGTGGCGTGAGCGATGGCCTCGGACTGATGCTGCGCCACAGCGATCGGATCCTTCATCGCCAACTCGCTCCGGACACGCCGCTCGAGCGGGTGATCTTCGATCTTGCTGAGCAGATCCGTTGCGAGGCACTGGCCCCGCCTGAGCTCGCTGGGGTGCGCCATAACCTTGCCGCCGGCTTCGATGAGTGGGTCAGCCGGATGCAGCATGATCGTGTCACCGACACTGGCGTGGGCATCCTGATCTTCACCGTCGCCCACATGCTTCGAGCTCGGCTGATCCGCTCGATCAACGATCCCTTTGTCGACGATCTCATCGAGACCACCCGTGGAAATCTCGCTCCCCTGATCGGCGGAGCGCTCGCCGCGCTTCGCTCAGTGATCGACGATCAGCAAGCGTTCGCATTCCACGCTCGTGAGATTGCCGAAGCGGTGGCACTCGTGGTGGGTGACTCTGCAGTGGCGCCCGAGACGGTGTCGGCGCTCGAGCGAGCGAAGGTTTTGCTTGGCGGGTGGGACGATGACGATCCTGGCATTCACAACGTTGGTGATGCAATGGTCGGCGGGGGAGTCGGGAGTGGGGATGCCGAGCGCTCTCTGCATGAACTGGGCGACTATCACGTCTTTACCCGAGAGTTCGATCGGGAGGTCAAAGGCGCAGACCTGGTGCCCCTCGCTCGGCGTATTTCGCTGCGGGAGTCACTCGACAACCACCGTCGAGCGCAGTCGGTCAGCGCCTCACGTCTCGCCCAACGACTGCGCCGACAGCTGGCGCGGCCCACGGTTGATGGCTGGACTTTCGCGGAAGAGGACGGACAACTCGATGGCAGTCGGCTTAGCCAACTGGTTACTGATCCGACTAATCATCGGGTCTTCAAGCGTGAACGTACTCAGCCGACCGCCGATGTCTGCGTGACCTTTCTGGTCGACACCTCTGGCTCGATGAAGGTGCAGGGCTACCAAGAGATGGCCGTCATGCTCGATACGTTCGCCCAGGCGCTCGATCTTGCGGGAGCGTCCTGTGAAGTTCTCGGGTTCACGACCGGCGGATGGAACGGCAGCAAATCGATGGAGGCGTGGCGAAGCGCCGGCGCGCCGAGTGGACCGGGTCGACTCAACGACCTCCAGCACATCGTCTACACCGATGCAGACACGACCTGGCGGCGATCCCGCCGGTCGCTGGCCGCCATGCTCTCGACGTATCACTATCGCGAGGGTGTTGACGGCGAAGCGCTCATTTGGGCCTATGAGCGACTGCGGGAGCGACCTGAGGCCCGCAAGCTTCTGGTTGTGATCAGCGATGGCTCGCCGATGGATGCAGCCACTGCCAACAACAATCGTGAGGCGTTCCTCGACGATCACCTCCACGCCGTCGCTGGTGCCATCGACCAGCGCGGCGACATCGAGCTTGGCGCCATCGGACTCGACGGGGAGGTGGCGAGCGTATTTCGCCGCTCGGTGGCACTCGATCTTTCCGCCGCGCTCAGCTTGGCAACGTACGAGGTTCTCGGCGACCTGTTCGGCTGACCCGCTCCGGTAGCGTTTCTGCCATGTTCATCAACGGCGAATGGGTCGGGGCGCGCTCCGGCGCCACGTTTGAGGTCACCAATCCTGCGACAGGCGAGATCATTGGCGCCGTGGCGGATGGCGGTGCCGAAGATGCCGAAGCTGCGATTGCCGCGGCCGACGCAGCGCAGAGTGCCTGGGGCGCGACCACTGCCTTCGAGCGAGCCGACCTCCTGATGGAGGCATGGCGGATCATGACCGAACGGTCAGTGGATCTCGCCGCGCTCATGACCAAAGAACAGGGAAAGCCGCTCAAGGCGTCCACTGCTGAGGTGAAGTACGCCGCCGACTTTTTGCGCTGGTTCGCGGAGGAAGCCCGCCGTATCACGGGGGAGTGGTTGCCCTCGGCCCGCAAGGATCAGCGGTTCCTGTCGGTGAAGACGCCAGTTGGCGTGGTTGCCGCAGTGACACCGTGGAACTATCCGATCTCCATGCTTACTCGGAAGATGGGCCCGGCTCTTGCCGCTGGGTGCACCATTGTCCTCAAGCCAGCTGAAGCCACGCCGCTTTGCGCTCAGGCCGTTTATGAGTGCCTGATCGATGCCGGTACCCCTATGGGCGTGATCAATCTCGTCACGGCCTCAGATCCCAAGCCGATCGGTGATGTCTTCACGTCTGATCCTCGGGTCAAGAAGCTCACGTTCACTGGCTCTACCGCCGTTGGCCGCATCCTGGCATCCAAGGCCGGTCATAGTCTCCAGCGCGTGTCGGTCGAACTCGGTGGTCACGCCCCGTTTATCGTCTACCCCGATGCTGATCCGGTGCACGCGGCCAAGGGTGCCGCAGCGCTCAAGTTTCTGAACTCCGGCCAAGCCTGCATCAGCCCCAACCGCTTCTTTGTCCATGCTGATCATGCCGAGGCATTTATCGACACGATTGTTCCCCGGGTCGCCATGGTGAAGGTGGGGGAGGGCACGCTCGAAGGCGTCGGCGTCGGCCCGCTCGTCAACGAGGCTGCCGTGGCCAAGGTGGCCAACCAGGTTGAGGACGCCCGAGCGAAGGGCGCCCTGGTGCCGGTTGGCGGTCAGCGTCTTGAAGAGGACGGCCTTGATCGTGGCCACTTCTACGCGCCCACCGTGCTCACCGGTGTCACCGAAGACATGCTGATCTATCGCGAAGAGACCTTCGGGCCTGTCGCACCGATCATCACCTACGACGATGTCGACCAGGTCATCGCCATGGCCAACGACACCAACTATGGCCTTGCCGCCTACGTCTACACCCGAGATCTTTCCACCGCGATCCGGGCCATGGAAAGCCTGCGATTTGGCATCATCGGTATCAATGATGTCAGCCCCACGTCTGCGGGTGCCCCGTTTGGCGGCATGGGCGACTCCGGGTTGGGCCGAGAGGGTGGCCGCGAGGGAATCTCTGAATACCAAGAAACCAAACTGGCGGGCATCGCCCTCTGACTGTTGTTGTTCTGGGAGGCTGAGAGTCCCGATTCGGATCATTCTGTCGTGGGGAACAGGTTCAGATGTGAAATCGTTGCATGATTATGCGTAAAAGTGTATAGTTATGGCATGCACAAGGTCGCAATTATTGGTGCGTCGGGCTTCACCGGGGCAGAACTTCTCCGGATCTGTGCCGGCCACCCTGAGCTTCAGGTCACCTCAGCAACTGGCGATTCGCAAGCGGGCACAGCGGTAGCTGACCTATATCCCAGCCTGGCCGCCGCGTATCCAGACATGGTCTACGTGCCGTACACAGACGATCTGGTCGATGAGGCTGATCTCGTCTTCTTGGGGCTTCCCCACGGCGCCTCCCAATCGATCGTTCCAAAGCTCCGAGGGCGAGCGAAGCATATCGTCGATCTGGCGGCCGACTTCCGACTCAACGATCCAGCCCTGTATCCAACCTGGTACGGCGAGCCACACGCGGCGCCAGAACTGCTCGACGACTTCGTGTTTGGCCTACCCGAATTCTTCCGAGACGATCTTCGCGGCGCCGAACTCGTCGCGGCACCAGGCTGCTACGTCACGACATCGGCACTCGCCCTCGGGCCGATTGTGAAGGCCGGTCTCGTCGAGCCAACAGGCATCGTGGTTGATGCTGCCAGCGGTGTATCCGGGGCGGGCCGGCCGCCCAAGCCGAACACCACGTTCTGTTCGGTGGACGAAGATTTCAGTGCCTACGCCCTACTCAACCACCGGCACACCCCAGAGATCGAGATGGCGATCGGTCAGCATGCCGATGCCGAGGTGCAGGTGCTTTTCACCCCCCATTTGGCACCGATGAACCGGGGCATTCTCGCCACTTGCTATGCCCGGCCAACCGGCGCCACCAGCACCGAGAAGGTCCTGGCGACACTCAGTGATGCATACGCAGACGAGCCTTTCGTCGTTGTGAGCGAACGCTCGCCGTCGACAAAGGCCACGCTCGGGTCCAACAGTTGCCACATCACTGCTCGAGCCGATGAACGAACTGGCTGGGTCGTTGTCATCGCCGCTCTCGACAATCTCGTCAAGGGCGCATCGGGCCAGGCTGTGCAATGCGCCAACCTCGCCCTTGGCCTGCCAGAGTCCACGGGATTGGCCGTCGCCGGCCTCTACCCATAGGCCATATTCATGTCTGACGCCGTTTCGCCCCTTGCCCCCAAGTCGTTCCCCGACATGCCGCCCCTGGCGGGTGTCGCGATCTCGACCCACGCCGGAGGCCTCCGCTACCAGGGCCGAAAGGATCTCTTCTTGGCCGCTCTGGCCGAAGGCACGGCGGTTGCCGGCGTGTTCACCCAAACGCTGTGTCCCTCTGCCCCCGTTGACTGGTGCCGGTCGATCCTCAACGATGGCGACGGCACCGCTCGGGCCGTTGTGTGCAACAGCGGCAACGCCAATGCGTTCACGGGTCAGGCGGGGGCCGATGCTGCCTCGCTCACCGCAGAGATCGTCGGTGACCAGCTAGGGATCGATCCCCGCAGGATCTATTTGGCTTCCACGGGAGTGATCGGGGAACCCCTAGCCCAACAACCGTTGCGCGACGAACTCCCCAAGCTCGTCGATGGCCTCGATGTTTCGGGTGTAGAAGCCTGGCATGGGGCGGCTGATGCAATCCGCACGACGGACACATTCGCGAAAGGCGCATGGTCGTCGATTGACGGCGCGGCCGCCCATGTTGTTGGCATCGCCAAGGGCAGCGGCATGATCGCCCCTGATATGGCCACCATGCTCGGGTTCATCTTCACCGACCTGCCCGTTGAGCCGGACCTGCTCCAAGAATGTCTGTCGAGTGCAGTTCGTAAAAGCTTCAACCGGATCACGGTCGATTCCGACACATCCACCAGCGACACAGTGCTGCTCTTCGCCACTGGCGAACAGATCGACGATGACCTCAACGATCGCAACGACGCTCGACTCCCTGCCTTCCAGGCTGCCCTCGACAGTGTCTGCCTCGACCTTGCGCAGCAAATCGTGCGAGATGGCGAAGGAGCGACCAAGTTCGTCGAAGTCACGGTGACGGGCGCCGCCAACGACGACGCGGCAACCGCGATTGCCAAGGCGATCGGTGATTCGCCGTTGGTCAAGACAGCGCTCGCTGCTGAAGACGCCAACTGGGGCCGAATCGTCATGGCCGTCGGCAAGGCCGGCCAGGCCGCCGAGCGCGACAAACTCGCCATCTGGATCGGGCCCGAGCAAGTGTCGGCTGATGGAATGGTGCTCGGCTCCTACTCAGAAGATCGGGCCACCGTTCACCTGAAAGGCGACGAAGTGGTCGTGAAGGTCGACGTGGGTGTCGGCGACGGCGAATCCACGATCTGGACCTGTGACCTCACCCACGGCTACATCGACATCAACGCGGGGTACCGGTCATGACCGATCTTCTTCCTGACCGGGGCTTCTCGCCGACCCAACGCGCTGGGGCATTGGTCGAAGCGCTGCCGTACATCCAGCGGTTTCATAATGCGATCGTCGTGGTGAAATTCGGCGGTAACGCCATGGTTGACGCCGACCTGGCCGCCACCTTTGCCGAAGACGTTGTTCTTCTTCGCTCCATTGGTCTCAGGCCTGTGGTTGTTCACGGCGGCGGCCCCCAGATCGGTGAACTCCTGGGCCGTCTCGGCAAGAAAACTGAATTCATCGACGGCCTGCGGGTCACCGATGCCGAGACCCTTGACGTCGCTCGCATGGTGCTCGTTGGCAAGGTGGGCCGTGAGATCGTCGGTGCCATCAACGTTCACGGCGCGTATGCAGTCGGACTATCGGGCGAAGACGGTGGCCTCATCACCGCCAAGCCACGCGACCCGGCTCTCGGCTTTGTGGGCGACGTTGCCAGCGTGCAGCCCGGAATCGTCGAACGGCTCCTCGCCGAGAGCATGATCCCGGTGATCTCAACCATCGGCGCCGATGGCAGCGGTCAGGCCTACAACATCAATGCCGACACAGTGGCTGGGGCTCTCGCCGGGGCGCTTGGCGCCGAGAAGGCGATCTACCTGACCGATGTACCCGGATTGCTCGCTGATGTTGACGATCTCAGGTCACTCATCGCCCGTGCCACCATTACCGAGGTCCAGGCGATGATCAAAGACGGCACGATCTCGGGTGGCATGATCCCCAAGGTCGAGGCCTGCATCAAGGCTGTCGAATCCGGAGCCGCCTCAGCCCACATGCTCGATGGCCGGATCCCTCATGTGCTCCTACTGGAGCTCTTCACCGACGCCGGTATCGGCACCATGATCTTGAAAGATCCTGTGACTAACGAAGGACGAGCATGACCGCAGAACAAGCCGCTGCGTGGGGCGCCACCGGCGACCACAGTCCGCTGATGAACAACTATGGCTCGCCGCCCCGCATCTTCGTGAAGGGGAGCGGCGCCGAACTCTGGGACAAGGATGGCAACCGTCATCTTGACTTCTTGTGCGGCTTGGCGGTGACCGGCCTCGGCCACGCTCACCCGGCCATCACGAAGGCGATCGCCGAACAGGCGGCCACGCTCACCCACACGTCCAACCTCTTTGCCACCGAACATCAAGCCCCAGTGGCGGAAACGATTGATCGCTTGATCGGTGGCCCGCAAGGCCAGGTGCTCTTTCAAAACTCTGGGGCAGAGGCAAACGAAGCTGCGCTCAAACTCGTGCGTAAGTTCCAGGGCCGAGGCAAGCATGTGATCGTGAGTGCGATGCGATCGTTTCATGGCCGGACGCTGATGGCACTGGCCGCGACCGGTCAGCCCGAAAAGCATGAGCCGTTCCAACCGATGCCGGAGGGATTCCGGCACGTGGTCTGGAACGATCCAGCGGAGCTCGAAAAACTCCTGACCGAGGATGTCGGCGGTGTGATCCTCGAATCGGTGCAAGGTGAAGGTGGTGTGAACCCCGCCGATGTCTCCTACCTACGGGCCGTTGCCGACATGTGCCGCGAGCGCGGCATCCTGGTCGTATTCGACGAGGTTCAGACCGGTTTCGGCCGCACTGGGGATTGGTTTGGGTTCCAGCACGCTGGGATCGAACCCGACATCGTCACCATCGCCAAAGGGGTGGCCAACGGCATGCCGGTCGGCGCAATGTGGGCTCGCAACGAGGTCGCTGCTGCCTTCGGCCCCGGTGATCACGGCTCGACCTATGCTGGCCAGCCTCTGGCCCTTTCCGCGGCTCGCGCCACCCTGGCTGAGTTGGAAGCGATAGATGCTCCACGTGTCGCCCGTCAAAGGGAAAGCGTGATCAGAGAGTTGCTGCTCAATGTGAAGGGCATCGACCATGTTCGCGGTCGAGGACTCCTGCTCGGCATCGAAATCAAATCGGAGGCGCTCAACGGCCGTACGGCTGGTGAGATTGCCCGTGCATGTCTCGACCGGGGCCTCATCGTCAACGGCGTCACTCCAACTGCCCTACGAGTTGCGCCTCCATTCATTGTCACCAATGACGAACTGGCCGAGGGCGCCGGCATCATCGCCGACGTGATCGCGGAAGGTGCATGATGCGTCACATTCTTGAGATCGACGACCTCTCCTCGAGCGAGCTCGGCCGGGTGCTCGATCTTGCTGCGTCGTCAGACCCTGCCCGTGTTCTCACCGGTAAAGGGATGGCATTGATCTTCGAAAAGCCGTCGGCGCGCACGCGCAACTCCATGGAGATGGCGGTCGTGCAACTTGGCGGGCACCCGGTCTACATCTCGGCGAACGAAATCGGCCTTGACACTCGCGAGTCGGTCGAGGACGTGACCAACACGATGGCAGGCTTCCACGCCGCCATCGGTGCCCGTGTGTTTCGACACTCGACCGTTGAGCGGATGGCCGCAGTCAATCGGGTGCCGATCGTCAACCTGCTGAGCGACCAGAGTCACCCCATGCAGGCACTTGCTGATCTACTTACCATGCGCCGCGAGTTCGGCGATCTCACCGATCGCACGGTTGCCTATGTGGGCGACGCAAACAATGTTGCCCGCAGCCTGGCGCTCGGAGCCGGCCTGGCCGGCATGAACTTCCATATTTCGACGCCGCCGGGCTACGGGTTTAATGATGCAGATCTTGATCACGTCCGATTGACCGGTCTCACGCCGAAGATCTTTGACCGTCCTGAGGATGCTGTTGCTGGTGCAGACGCCGTCTACACCGACGCGTGGACTTCTATGGGCCAAGAAGAAGAGTCGGAGCAACGTCGCCGAGACTTTGAGGCCTTCACCGTGGATGACCGGCTCATGGAGTTTGCTCAGGCCGAAGCGATCTTTCTGCACTGCCTACCCGCTCACCGTGGCGAGGAAGCGACGGACACGGTCCTTGACGGTCCGCGCAGTCGGATCTGGGTCCAGGCCGCCAACCGCATGCACGCGGCTCGAGGCTTACTCTCGTGGCTGATCAACGAAGCGCAGGAATAGTCCGATGACGAAGGCGCACCGTCAGCATCGTGTCTCGAGCATTCTCGAGGAGCACACGGTCACCAGCCAGGCTCAGGTCGTCGAGTTCCTCGAGGCCAAGGGCATCACGGCCACCCAGGCAACCGTGTCTCGGGATCTGGACGAACTTGGCGCCATCAAGGTTCGGATTTCGGGTGGCGAGACCATCTACGCCATCCCCGAATTGCCCGTCGACCGTGTTGCTCCGGAGGACCATCTTCGACGTGTGCTGGGTGACTGGATGGCCGACGTCGTCTACTCGGGAAACCTTGTCGTCCTGCGAACGCCACCAGGCTCCGCCCATGTTGTCGCTTCTGCGCTTGATCGGGCCGGGATGAACGAAATCCTGGGTACCGTCGCCGGCGACGACACGATGATTGTCGTAGCTGCCGAAGAGGTCGGCGGCAAGAAACTGGCGGCTCGCCTTCGTGAGCTTGCCGGTATGGATTCGTGAAGGAACACATGACATGAAGGTCGTACTCGCGTACTCAGGCGGTCTCGATACCTCGATCATTCTTCGATGGCTGCAGGACACTTATGACGCCGAGGTCATCACATTCACCGCCGACCTCGGCCAGGGCGAAGAGGTCGAGCCTGCCCGCGCCAAAGCACTACAGATGGGTGTGCCCGAGAGCGACATCCATATCGAGGACGTGCGTGAAGAGTTCGTGCGCGACTTCGTGTACCCGATGTTTCGAGCCAACACGATCTATGAGGGCGAGTACCTGCTTGGCACCTCGATTGCTCGTCCGCTCATCGCCAAGCGTCTCGTGGAGATCGCCGAGGAGCACGGCGCCGATGCCATCAGCCACGGTGCCACGGGCAAGGGCAACGATCAGGTCCGCTTCGAGCTTGGCGCGTACGCTTTGGCGCCCGATATCAAGATCATCGCTCCATGGCGAGAGTGGGATTTAGGTTCTCGCGAATCGCTGATGAACTACGCCACCGAGCACAACATTCCGATTGAGATGAAGCGAGGCAAAAAGTCGCCGTTCTCGATGGATGCCAACCTGCTCCATATTTCCTTTGAGGGCGGCCCGCTCGAAGACCCGTTCACGGAGCCTCCATCTGAAATGTGGCGCTGGTCGGTGAGCCCGGAAATGGCTCCCGACGAGGCCACCTATCTCGACCTCACATACGACAAGGGCGACATCGTCGCAATTGATGGCACACCCATGTCGCCGGCCGAGGTGCTCACCGAACTCAACAGGGTTGGCGGTGCCAATGGCGTCGGCCGCCTCGACATTGTTGAGAACCGCTTCGTCGGTATGAAGAGCCGTGGCGCCTACGAGACGCCCGGTGGAACGATCATGCTGCGCGGCCATCGCGCTATCGAGTCGATCACCCTTGACCGTGAAGTCGCGCATCTCAAGGATTCGCTGATGCCGAAGTATGCCGAGCTGATCTACAACGGATTCTGGTGGAGCCCTGAGCGCGAGATGCTCCAGGTCGCCATTGATCACAGCCAGCAGTACGTCAACGGCGATGTGCGAGTACGTCTCTACAAGGGCAACGTCGACATCGCCGGCCGCAGGAGCGACGACTCGCTGTTCGATGAGAAGATCGCCACTTTCGAAGACGACGATGGCGCCTACAACCAGGCCGATGCCGAGGGATTCATCAAGCTCAATGCTCTGCGGCTTCGTAACCTCGCTCGCAAGCGGGGCCGATCATGAGTTCGACGTTGTGGCACGGCCGCTTCGCGGGAGGACCGTCAGAGGCCCTTCAGGCACTGAACGACTCGCTGCCGTTCGACCGGCGCATGTTCCGCGAAGACATCGCCGGCTCGCGGGCCCACGTCCGCATGCTGTGCGATGTTGGCCTGCTCACTGACATCGAACGCGACACCGTCGTGGCCGCGCTCGACACCGTCGAGCAAGAGATTGAGAGCGAGACGTTCGAGTTCGCCATCAACGACGAGGACATCCACACTGCGGTCGAACGTCGAGTGACCGAACTCGAACCGGCAGGCGCCAAGATGCATACCGGGCGCAGCCGCAACGATCAGGTCGCGACCGATGTGCGGCTCTGGACCCGTGGTGCCATAGACGAGGTCGTCGAGCTAATCGTTCGCATCCAGCGCACTTTGCTGGCCTCGGCTGAGGCCGCTGGCGATGCCTACCTACCTGGCTATACGCATCTCCAGCACGCGCAGCCGGTGGCACTATCGCATCACCTCCTTGCCCACGGCTGGGCCCTTGCCCGCGATGTCGACCGGCTGACCGATGCCCGTCGTCGCGTGGATGTCTCCGCCCTCGGCGCCGGCGCACTTGCCGGATCCTCGCTACCCCTCGACCCAGAAAAGACGGCCGAGTACCTCGGGTTCGCCGGTGTCTTCGAAAACAGTCTCGACGGGGTCAGCGACCGTGACTTTGGTGCCGAGACTCTCTTTGCCCTCGCGCTGCTTGGCGTGCACCTCAGTCGCATCGGCGAGGAGCTCATCTTGTGGGCGTCTTCGGAATTTGCCTTCGTGGAACTCGACGATGGTTTCTCGACCGGTTCATCGATGATGCCGCAGAAGAAAAATCCCGACATAGCCGAGCTTGCCCGGGGTAAAGCCGGCCGTCTCGTCGGCCACCTCACCGGCTTCCTCACAACGCTGAAGGGCCTTCCCCTCACCTACAACAAAGACATGCAGGAAGACAAGGAGCCGCTGTTTGATGCTGTCGACACCGTACGCCTCACCCTGCTGGCCCTTGACGGGATGATCTCGACTATCCGGTTCCGAACCGACCGTATGGCCGAGGTCGCATCATCGCCCTATGCCGCGGCCACTGACCTTGCCGAATGGCTCGTCGCCAGCGGGATGCCTTTCCGTCAGGCGCATGCCGTGGTGGGCGAGATAGTGCGTAAGGCGCTCGCAGGAGGAGGTTCGTTGAGCGACCTTGTCGCGGCTGATGATCAACTTGGCCCGGAGGCTGCGGCCCTGCTCGAGCCTGGCATCTCGGTTACCCGTCGCACCACTCGCGGCGGCGGTTCGCCTGCAGCCGTAGTCGATCAGCTCATACGGTTCCGCGCTCGCCTCGATGGATGAGCCACCGACTGGGGCGCCATTTCTGTGCCCGGCCCACGGTCGCTCCGTGCATTCCCCTGAACTCCTCACCGCTGACGCCGAGCGCCTTGCGGCGTCGGACCGCGTGGGTGATGCCTGGTCGGCGATCGCTCCAGTCGACGACCCCAAGCTCCGTG
>JAACCU010000298.1 GCA_009937405.1 Actinomycetota bacterium | reverse complement strand
TGGTTGGTGGTGGCGGGGAGTCGACCTGTAAGCGGGGTTCTGTCCGGACTTCTCCAGGTGGAAGCTGGTGAAGTCGTGGATGACCATCCATCTATGCAGTCGACCCGGGAGTGTCAACGAGCGGACCGCTCTCTCCCTGCGTGACCTTGCTCCGGGTGGGGTTTGCCTAGCCATCCCGGTCGCCCGGAATGCTGGTGCGCTCTTACCGCACCGTTTCACCCTTACCGACGGTGGCGAAACCGACGGCGGTTTATTTTCTGTGGCACTTTCCTGCGAGTCACCTCGACTGGCGCAAGCCAGCACCCTGTCCTATGGAGCCCCGACTTTCCTCAACCCCGAAGGGTCGCGGTCATCCAGTCGACTCCCCGTCACCGTTGTCCAGTGTGCCGCGGCGGATGCCGATCCCGGCACCAACCACGCCAATCGATGCGGCAAGCAGTCCGTTGAAGAGCAAGCCGACGACGTTGACGCCGTCGTCTTGAGTCACATTCACGATGACGCTGATGGTCTGGGGGATACCCCACGCAATGAATGCCGCTGCTGCGCCGTGGATGAACGGTGAATCTGGTGCACTGTGACCAGCGACGGCTCCGCCGATGATGAACCCGAGCACGATCAAAACGAGCGCGAGGTACACCCAGTTGGACTGTTCGGTGCCGTAGTTGTCCTCGTCGCCGAGGACCATAAGCATCACGATCGCGGGCACGATGCCAATGAGACTGCGCGAGACGCCTCGGAGAATGGCGGAACTATCGAGGGCGGTCATCACAGGGCGCCTAGAGTACCGCCGATGCATGAGCTCGTCGGCACCCAGACGATCACGAATCTGTGGGAGGGCCTGGCTTCGGCCGCCACCACCACGATGCTCGCTCGTCAACTCGCCGAACATGCTGATGTTGAGGGTCAACCCGAGGCTGCCGTTGCGCTGCGAGCACTTGCTGATCGAGAGGCTGGCCTTGCCACGGGCCTGGTGGACTTTCTTGTTGAGTCGGCCAACGGACTGGGCGATGCAGCGACTGCGCTAGCGCACCTTCATGATGAACGCGAAACCGCGGCTGCGACGTTTCGGGCCATGGCCGCTACTGCCCGAAACGAAGAATTTGACGAGGTCGGCGCATGGCTGGACAAGCTCGCCGATGCCCAGCACGATCACCAACAACGGCTAACCGCAGCCATCGACGGTCTGCGGTAACGGAGGACTGATGAGCGCAATCGACAATGTGGGCGGATGGCCCACCGTGCTCGGGCGGCTTGCCAACGGAAACGACCTCAGCGCCGACGAGTGCCGCGCCGTTCTCAGCTCGATGCTCGCCGGGGAGGCAAGCGATGCGCAGATCGCAGCCTTCATCGTGGGCTTGCGGATCAAAGGTGAAACCGTCGACGAGATGATTGGCATGCAGGCGGCAATGATGGACGTCGTCGTCCCTGTCGCCGTGCCGGACGGCACAATCGACATCGTGGGTGCAGGCGGCGCCCCGAGTCGTCGCTCACACGCGCTGAATGTGTCGACGATGGCCTCATTCGTCGCTGCTGGCGCGGGAGCCACCATCTGCAAACACGGGAATCTGAAAGCTTCGTCTACTTCTGGCAGCTTCGATCTGCTGACCGAGCTCGATATCAACTTTGACCTGTCGCCGGATGAGCTCTCGGCCCGAATCCGAGACATCGGTCTTGGCTTCGTCTTCGCCCGAGCTCACCACCCCTCAATGCGCCATGTGGGTCCTGTGCGAGCCGAGCTCGGCATCCCGACAGTGTTCAACATCCTTGGGCCGCTATCGAACCCGGGCCGTGTTCGCCGTCAGGTGATCGGCACCGCGGACTGGAGCATCGCACGACGGATGGCGGAGGTGCTCCAAGCGACGGGCTCGATCCGAGCGTTGGTTGTCCATGGTGAAGGCTCGCTCGACGAGTTGACCACGACGGGGACATCGAAGGTCGTGTCCGTTGATGGCGACTCGATCACCGAATATGAGATCGACGCTGCAGACCTCGGGTTGGCCCGGGTCACCGATGACGACTTAGCCGGCGGCGACGCGGCCGCCAACGCCGCCATCACCGCTGAACTCTTTGCCGGAGCTGACATTCCCGCTCGTGGAATCGTTGCGTTCAACGCCGCCGCCGGTCTTGTCGTGGCCGGGTTAGCCGACGATCTTGAAGCGGGGATCGGTATGGCATTCGCGTCGATCGATGAGGGTCGAGCCAAAGCCAAACTCGACCAGCTGGTGGCCGCCGGCTGATCAGGGCTTCGTTGGGGCGAACGAACGCAGGCGGGGGAGCGGCTCAGCCAACACGCCGGTTACGGCATCGAGCTCGACACGACTGGCGTTCTTGTCGAGCCATTGAGCGATGCAAAGAAGCTCGTCGGCCTGGCTTCGAGAGGGCGCGGCCAGCGGAATGCGAACGTCGGCACTGGCCGCCGCCCCATGGTGGAGGTTGAGTAAGGAGGGTGTGTCGCCAACGGCTCCACAGGCTGAGAGAAGGCCGTCGTCGAGTTGTGCCCACGCGTTGCCAACCCGGAGCTGCACATGGCCGGCGCGGCGGAGACGGTCGAAGTGCCGTTGGCGCTGCAGGAGCGCGGACAACGCCTCGGCGCGGTCGCGGATATCGGCAGCCTCCTCGTAGCGCTCCTCGGCGGCTAGTTCTTCGATGCGCTGCTCAAGTGGGGCGAGAAGTGTGCTTGGTTTGACCGTGAGCCCCTCGACCAGATCATCGACGACACGGCGATAGTCGTCCTCGGAGGTGAAGCCAGAGCACGGACACGCCGCCACGCCGAGCTGGGCTGATGTGCATGACGGCCCAGTGCTGGTCTTGGCGGATGCCTTGGTGCAACGACGGATAGGAACTGCTGTCTCGATGGCCTCTATGACCCGACGCGCTCGTTTCGCTGATGAAACCGGGCCCAGATAGAGCCCTCCGTCGTCACGGACCTGGCGCACGATCGCCAGCCGGGGGAATCGCTCGCCGAGCGTGAGCTTGATATATGGGTACTTGGCGCTCCGGGTTCCTTGGCTGTTGAAGCGCGGCAGATGTTCGTGGATCAGCCTGATCTCAAGCACTGCGGCCTCAAGCCCGTTACGACAGACCTGATGATCAATGTGATGAAACTCGCGCAGGAGTTGAGCGACCTTGCGACGTTGATCAGTGGAGAAGTAGCTGCGAACTCGGGAACGCAAGTTCGAGGCCTTGCCGACATAGAGGACGTTGCCGTTGCGTCCTTTGAACAGATAGACGCCAGGTTGGCGAGGAAGTTCGTCGGTCAGGCGGAGCTTGTGAGCCTGTGAGTTGCCGGCCATCTTTGGAAGCGTCACCAGGTCGTCGAGGCCCATGACGCCGAGGGCTCCCGCTCGTTCGAGCAGAAAGTGCAACAAGTCGCCGGTGGTGAGCGCATCGTCGAGGGCTCGATGCGTTGGGGTGTGACGCAGATTTAAACGGTCGGCCAGTGTGCCCAGCTTGCAGTTGGGAACTTCAGGCCCGATGAGTCGGCGAGCAAGTGGGAGCGTGTCGACAGTGACGTTGGCGAGTCGCGGGCGCTGATCTCTCACCAGAGCAGCGTTGACAAAGGACACGTCGAACCTCACGTTGTGGCCGACCACGACAGCGTCGCCGATGAAGTCGATGAGCGAGGGGAGTACCGTCTCAATACGGGGTGCCCGCATCACCATCGACTGGGTGATTCCGGTGATCACCGTGATCTGAGGCGGAATGGCACAGCCCGGGTCGACCAGTGTTTGGTAGGTGCCAAGACATTCGCCGCCCCGTAGCTTCACGGCGCCGATCTCGGTGATGTAGCACTCGTTGACGTTGCCGCCCGTGGTCTCGAGGTCGATCACCACGAAGGTGACCTCGTGTAACGCTGTGCCCAGGTCATCAAGTGTGCGCTGGCTGGGAGGAAGCGGACTCGGCGTTTGGGTGGCGACAGGAGCCGCAAACAAATGTTCGGTCAAGGCCATCTACTGTGACCGAACGAACGTTCGTCGTCAAGGGGTCATCGGCTGAACCCGCTCAGGGGGTGAGTCGCTCGACCACATCGTCGGGGTTGATGTCGGTGCTGTCACGAAACTCGGCCAGGCGGCCGTAGACGTCTGCGGCCGCTTCATGGAAACCAGTGGGAAGGCCGACCGAACCCATCGTGGCCGCGATTTCTCCCATCTCTGCCTCGAACCGCCAGGCCTTGGGGGCAGAACCCACTGCTGCGCGGCGGAGCTGCTCAGGCAGATGCGGAAGCATGGTCTGCCATGCATGGTCGAGCCCCACCGTGACTCCCTCGGCGTTGGCCATCGCTCGTACGGCGAGCAAGAGAGCCGAGGAGCCCTTCGTCCAACCGGCGAACGCCATCTTCGTCGCTGAGGCTCCGCCGATTGGCGCATCGAGGACGACGGTCTCTACTGGTGTGTCGGCAAAGAGTCTTGCCACAGTGGCTACGGGGGTGGCGTCTCCGGACAGATACAACAAATTTCGAGCATCACCTCGGACTGGTGGTCCAATGATGCCGCCATCGACCATCGTGGCGCCAGCACCAGTGACGGTTGACGCAACGCGACGCGCCGAATCTGGTGATACCGCATTGGCATCAACGAACAGTCCTGTAAAACCAGCGTCGGCGGCTTGGCGAGCGACGTCGTCGGCAAACTCTGGTGGACAAACAGACAAGACGACTTCCGCCCCCTTGACCCCTGTTGCAACATCATCCATGGCAGTGAACCCGTCAGCCTCTGCTCGCCGATGGGTGGCTTCGCTGCGATAGGCGCCAACCCAGCGAACCTCGTGGCCGTTGGCCATGAGCACTGCGCCCAGCGAACTACCCATGGCCCCTGGATGAAGCAAGAGAACTCTCATGGCCTGAGCATTGCATCCGATTGCGCCTCGTACCCATCCAACTGGTCGGGTCACGTTCAGAGTCTCGACGCGGGACTAGCCAATTCAGGGCTGTCACACCCCATCCGTAGGGTTTGTCTCATGGCCCGATCTTCCCATCTCAGCCTCGTCCCCGAGTCGGTCGAGAACATCGCTCTCACCATCGATTGCGAGGAATGCGTGGTGCAATTCACTGATGCCTGCGACGACTGCGTCGTCAGCTATCTGATCGAACGTGAACCGGGAACCCCCGTCAAGTTCGCTGACGATGAGCGCCATGCCATCGAACTTCTGGCCGCTGCCGGTCTGGTCCCGCCATCTCGGTTCCGCAGCCGCGATGTTGGTTGAATCCGCCGTTCTGGCTGACCTGATGCGCATCATGGCAGGGTGATTGCGTCAGTCGAGGATCTCCGAGCGCTTGGATTTCAAGCCGGGCTATGTGCTGTCGGTGTCTGCGCGGCCGATCCATTTCCAGAGATCAAGGCCACGATTGAGGCTCGGCGTGACCAGGGTCTCCACGCTGGGATGCAGTTCACCTACCGCAACCCGGCGCGGTCCACCGACCCACAACGAACGCTTCCGGGCGGTCAGCGTCTGATCGTCGGCGCCTACGACTATCAGCGGCAACGGCCCGATCCGCCCCAAGGCCAGCCGCTCGGACGGGTAGCCGCCTACTCATGGGAGGACCACTACGCCACGCTTCGCGCCGCGCTCGAAGAAATCGCCCAACCGCTGCGGGAGGAGGGCTATCGGGCAATTGTGCTGGCCGACCAAAACCATTTGGTCGACCGGGGCGCCGCCTATCGGGCCGGGATTGGCTGGTGGGGCAAGAGCACCAACATCCTCGTTCCCGGTGTGGGGAGTCTCGTGGTACTCGGATCGGTGCTAACCGACGCTCCGATCGAACTGACAGATGCCCCACAGGTTGCAGATGGGTGCTCGACGTGCACGAAATGCCTCGACGGCTGCCCGACCGGAGCAATCATCGCTCCTGGTGTCATTGATGCACGACGTTGCCTCGCCTGGCTCGTTCAAGACGAAGGGATCTTCCCCGTCGAGTACCGGGTCGCCCTAGGCGATCGTGTCTACGGCTGCGACGAGTGTCAGGACGTGTGTCCACCGAACCAGATCCGCCAGCGCCGTCCGTCGAACGCCGGCGCCGAAGGAGCCTGGGTTCCGCTCCTTGACCTTCTCGAGGCCGACGATTCAGAAATTCTCGATCAATACGGCCGGTGGTACATCCCGAAGCGAGACCCGGACTACCTGCGTCGCAACGCTCTTCTGGCGCTTGCCAACGTCGCACAAGATCAAACAACGCCACGAGCAGGCGCAGCCATCGTAACCCATCTACGCCATCGGTCTGCCATGGTGCGAGCCCATGCAGTGTGGGCCGCGAGAGCCCTCGGCCTCGCACATTTGCTAGACATCGTCGCCGACGACACCGACCCTGACGTCCTCGTCGAGCTCGCTCGCCCCTAAGGTCGTCGCCGATGGCTCGTCACCTCCTGGTCACCAACGACTTCCCGCCCAAGATCGGCGGCATCCAGAACTATTTGTGGGAGTTGTGGCGCCGTCTCCCTGCCGACGACGTGGTCGTGCACACCACCCCCTATGCCGGCACCGATGAATGGGATGCCACCCAGGCCTACACGATCGTTCGCAGCCGCGAGCCGTGGCTGCTGCCCCAACCAGTCCTGATCCGTCGGGTAAACAAGCTCGCTCGGAAGTACGAGGCAGAGGTGGTCATCATCGACCCCGCAATCCCTGCCGGGCTAATCGGTCCGCATCTAGACCCGCCCTACGGGGTGGTGCTCCACGGCGCCGAGGTCACGATCCCTGGGCGGGTTCCAGTCACCCGCCAACTTCTCAACCGCGTTTTGCGCGGAGCTGCAGGGGTCATCGCTGCCGGCGGCTACCCAGCAGACGAAGGTGAGCGTTCGTTGGGTCAGCGGCTGCCAACCACGATCATCCCCCCTGGCGTCGACACCGGACGCTTCCGGCCAACCGAACCCGAGGCTCGTCGAGGCATCCGGACTCGGCTCGGCCTCGACGCGGATGCGCCGCTGGTGCTGTCGGTTTCCCGGCTGGTCCCTCGCAAAGGTATGGACACCCTCATCCGGGCCTCGGTGGAAGTGCAGCGGCGCCAGCCCGACGTGCAGTTCGCCATCGCCGGCACCGGACGCCATGAACCCGACCTTCGCAAGCTGATCGACGATCTTGATGCTCCGGTCACGCTTCTCGGTCGGGTGAGCGACGACGACATTCCTGGCCTCTACGCAAGCGCCGATGTCTTCTCGATGCTCTGCCGCAGCCGCTGGGGCGGACTCGAACAGGAAGGCTTCGGCATTGTCTTCGTCGAGTCAGCCGCGTGTGGGGTTGCTCAGGTCGCCGGTCGCAGTGGGGGAGCCCATGAGGCTGTGGCCCACAATGAGACTGGGCTGATCGTGGACGACCCCGAGGATCATCACGCCGCGGCGCAAGCCATCGCCGATTTGCTCGCCGACCCCGACAGACGCGGCGCCATGGGCGAAGCTGCCCGCCAGCGCGCAGAGGTGGAGTTCAGCTACGACGTCCTTGCCCGCCGTCTCGAAGGAGCGATCGACGGAATGGTTAATCAATGAGCGTTATTCCTGAACCCGGGGGTGATCTGATCCGCGCTAGTTGGATCGGCACGCTCATCTTCGTTACTGCAGCCGTTGTCGCCACGATCGACCCCGATGCCCTCGGGTGGCCTGGGATCATTGTCTCCCTCGCCCTCTTCACTATGGGGGCGGTTGCCATGCTCATGGCATTCTTCGTCGCCGTTGAACGCAGCCGCACCCAAACAATCGCAGTCGGCGGTCTCTATTTTGGCGCCGGCAGTACGCCACGGGTCATCCGCGGGCACTTACTCGGGGCTGCCGGCATCCAACTCGCGGTTGGGATCACCACCGCGTCGATCAGGCCCTTCACCGTCGTGGCGTTCGGCACGCTGGCACCAGTCTTTGGTTTGGGCCTGATGGGGCTATGGACGGCCCGCCACGGTCAATTCCCCGAGCGCGAGCCCGATCCCAAACGGTGAGAGGTCGGGGGTCACGGCGTTGCTAAGGTCGGACTTGTTAGGTTCCTCCCGCAACCACCACGGAACGAGGCGACATGGTTGATCAGGCCACCGAACGCACGACAATCGCAGCGTCGCCCGACGAGTGTTATGCCGCAGCGATTGACTTCGAGCGGTATCCGGACTGGGCATCCGACATCAAAATGGCACGGATCCTCTCGCGAGACGATGAGGGTCGAGCCGTCGACGTTGAGTTTCGTGCCGCCGCCATGGGCCGGTCAACGACCTACACGCTTCGCTACTTCTACGGCTCGAACCCGCGGCGCATTGCGTGGCGCCTGCAACGAGGCGACATCACCCGTCGACTCGACGGTGAATACGAGTTTCTCCCCGTTGCCTCTGACTCTGGATCAACCGAAGTTGTGTATCAGCTCGCCGTTGACCTCTCAGTGCCGCTCCCCGGGTTCGTGAAGCGTCGAGCTGAGGCACGCATCATGCACACTGCTCTCGACGACTTCACCCGGTTTGTGGAGAGCGCCAGCCGATGACCCAGACATCGGCATCGGATCCCGAGGCCGATCCTTTGGCTGCGGTCCGTCAGGCAGCGGGCGACGTCGTGTCGGCCCTGTCCGGGCTTGTCGAAGCGGCCCGTGATGTGGTTGACGACCCTGAATCCTTTGCTGCGGTCATCGACCGTGGTCGTTGCACCATCGAGGATCTGTTTGGTGCAGGCTCGACTGTTTCCGATGATGACGGCGAGTCGCCGAACCACTGACAAATCGACATTTCGAGTCGCGTGATTTGAGCTCACCGGTCAGCCGCGTAAGAGCACGGTTGCCTTACTGAAAGAATGGCTGATCGACGACATGTCACGGCCAAACTCGACCCGCTCACCGAGCGAGTCGAACACTCATTGCTGCGACGATCACGATGAACGAAGCGCCGGATTACCCACAGCAAGCTTTCAGTGTTCATGAGAGTCAGCGTGACTCAGTCGACGGCCCAGTTGCGGCTGCGCTCGACGGCTCGCTGCCAGCGGGTGTACTCGTTCTCTGCGGTTGAACGGTCGCTGGCCGGGGTGAACGTGGCGTCGGCCGCCCAGTTGGCGACGACCTCGGCAGGAGAGTCCCAGACACCCTCAGCGAGTCCAGCGAGATAGGCCGCGCCCAGAGCCGTGGTTTCGGCCACGGCAGATCGGATCACAGGCACATCTAGCTGATCGGCTTGGATCTGGAGCAGCAGGTCCATGACCGACGCGCCACCATCGACTCGCAGATCGGTGATGCCAGTGCCGCTGGCGCCGGCCATGGCATCGACGACGTCACGGGTCTGGAACGCCATTGCCTCAACCGTTGCTCGGGCGATCTCTGCACGACCAGTGCCTCGAGTGAGACCAACGATCGTGCCGCGAGCCCGGGGGTCCCAGTAGGGACTGCCGAGCCCGGCGAGCGCAGGAACAAAGACGACACCGCCACTGTCCGCCACGGAGCCAGCGAGCGGTCCGGTTTCAGCAGCATCATTGATGAGTCCGAGCCCGTCACGCAACCATTGGATAGCTGCACCGGTGACAAAGATTGCGCCCTCGTAGGCGTAGGTGGTTTCGATACCGTTAGGGCCGTCGAGATCCCAGGCAATCGTCGTGAGTAGTCCGTCAACGGGTTCCGGGCACGTCGTGCCAACATTCATGAGAACGAACGAGCCGGTGCCGTACGTGTTTTTGGCCTGACCCGGTTCGAAGCAGGCCTGCCCGAACAATGCGGCCTGCTGGTCGCCGGCAATTCCGCTCACCGGTATTCCCGCGCCGATGGGAAGGCCAGCGGTGGTGACACCAAAGCGACCCGACGACGGCTGAACCTCGGGGAGAGCGCTCATCGGCACACCAAGCAGCGAACAGATCTCTTCGCTCCAACAGCTATTTCTGATGTCGTAGATGAGGGTTCGGCTGGCATTGGTGGCGTCGGTGAGGTGGGCCCCTCCGGTGAGCTTCCAAACAAGCCAGGAGTCGACCGTGCCAAAGGCAAGATGCTCGTCGGTTTCGACCCCACCTTCATTAAGCAGCCACTCGATCTTGGTCCCCGAGAAGTACGGATCGAGCACGAGCCCCGTGGTCTCACGAACCAGCGGAAGGTGCCCTGCATTTTGTAAGGCTTCGCAGCGTGCCGCCGTGCGGCGGTCCTGCCAGACGATGGCCCGGTGCCTCGGCTCACCCGTTCGCTTGTCCCACAGCACGACGGTCTCGCGCTGGTTGGTGATCCCTATGGAGGCGATTGGCTGGGTGTAGGTGGCCGTCAACTCCGCCAGGGTGCCAATAACGGCATCCCAGATCTCGTTGGCATCGTGCTCGACCCAACCCGGTTGCGGAAAATGTT
>JAACCU010000297.1 GCA_009937405.1 Actinomycetota bacterium | reverse complement strand
GGTCAGCGGCGAAGCCGGCCGCGCTCGGCTCAACGACCGCCTGGCCACATTTCTCCTCGAAGGAGAAGGCATCCGATGCGTCAGCGACCGTCCCTGGGTCACCGCAGCAGAGACGTGCGAATGCGCGCTGGCGTTCCTCGGCATCGGTGAACCAAGCACGGCTCTGATGCTGTTCACCGCAGCTCAACGCCTTCGCGAGCCCGACGGCCGCTACATCACCGGCAAGGTCCACCCCCAGGGCGACATGTTCCCCTCGGAGGAACGCTCGACCTACAGCGCCGCCGCAGTCGTGCTCGTGGCGGAAGCTCTCGACGGCTCGTCTCCGGCCGCTCGGCTCTTCGCCGACCACAGTTTTCTGCCCCCGATCATCGACATCGATCCGGTTAGCCAAAACCAAGTCGTTCGAGACTGACGCCCGCAGTCAGGCGGCCCAGTCGAGCCGGTTGCACTCCGCGACCCGTGTCAGGTCGACGGTGAACTGATCCGGCGCAAGGTGCGCAAAGACCCCGTCACCGAGGTCTCTTTGAACTCCCCTGAGTTCATTGCTCGGAGGTAGATCTCATACGGTGGACGACCACCGTCAGCCGGGTCGGGGAACACATCGTGGATCAGCAGAGTGCCACCCACGGCCACCTGCGGGACCCAAGACTCGTAGTCGCGATGCGCGGGCTCAGAGCCGTGCCCGCCGTCAATGAAGAGCAATGCGAGCGGCGTCGCCCAAACCGCGCCAATGGTTGGCGAATCGCCGACAAGGGCAACCACGGTACCTTCGAGCCCAGCATCGTGGATGGTGCGACGAAAGGTCGGCAACGTGTCCATCCTGGCAATCACGGGGTCAACGAGGTCAGATTCGTGGTGTTCCCAGCCGACCTGGTTTTCTTCGGATCCACGATGATGATCGAGTGCGAACAGCACACGCCCTGCAGCCTTTGCCGCAGCACCAAGATAGATAGCGGACTTGCCGCAATAGCTCCCCACTTCGAGGAACGGGCCGTCGATGTCAACTGCTGAAGCCGCGGCATTCAGCGCCAGACCCTCGTATTGAGGCATGAAGCCGCGTGCGGCTTCAGCATGAGCAAGAAGGTCGGGATCCATCCCCCGCAGGGTAACGGTCGGGTTGGTCAGACTGTTTCGGGCTCGACGTCTGGATGGGTGACCTTCCACATCAACTGGTCGAGCACCAGATACTTGGCCACCCAAACAATGCCGTAGGCCCCAAGGCTCGAAAGCATCAAGACGGGAGTCGAGTCAGTGGCTCGATCGGCAAGCCCCACCACAATCAGAGCGAAGCCAAGACCAATCGCCGCCATGACCCAAAAGGGGAGCACTTCGCTGCGGAAGCTGTCGGAACTCGCCTGCTTCCACACCCAGCGCTTGCTCAGAATGTAGGCCGGGATGGCAGACAGCATTGCCGACCAAAACTGCGAAACGATGGCGCTGAGATCCAAAACTGCGAGGCAGAAGGCCAGAATGCTCTGGCCAACGACGACGTTGACCACCGACACGCCGCAATAGCGGAGCACCTTGCCACCATGATCGGCAACAAGCCGCGCAAGTTGGCTTCGGGCGTCGCCGGAAGGGGTCACAGAGGCAGAGGTTAACGGCATCCTTCTGGTTGTCGACAGAACCGGGGCGGGAGTTGACCTCTGAGCCCGACAGGGCGCGGGCATGATGGGGAGATGTCGGACCCCGTCGCCACCCTGCTCGGCTTGCTTGATCTCGAACCCATCGAGGTCAACATCTTTCGCGGGACACAACCCGACGAAGAACGGCAACGCACGTTCGGCGGCCTGGTCGCCGGCCAGGCGCTGGTCGCTGCGGCCCGCACCGTCGACGACGACCGACCCGTCCACTCCCTCCATGCGTACTTCCTGCGGCCCGGCGACCCTCGGGTCCCGATCTTGTACGAAGTCGACCGGATCCGCGACGGGCGCTCCTTCACAACGCGACGAGTTGTAGCCATTCAGCATGGGCGAGCGATCTTTCACATGTCCGCCTCGTTCCACGCCCGTGAAGAAGGCTTCGAGCATGGCGATCCGATGCCCGACGTCCCTGCCCCCGAGACGCTGCCCACCCGCGCCGAGCGGTTCGCGGCCGCCGGCGAGACCGACACCAGCGGAATGGCTGCGCTCGACATGCGCTACATCACCGCTGACCCGTTCAACCGCGACGAACCGCTGCCACCGAACCAACAGGTCTGGATGCACGCACCCGGGACGCTCCCT
>JAACCU010000296.1 GCA_009937405.1 Actinomycetota bacterium | reverse complement strand
GCCGATAGCCTCAGCCACACATGGGGACGGACCCAGCAGCGCAGTTTCGCGCCGCGTTTCGCGCCATCCCCGCCCCTGTAGCTCAGTGGATAGAGCATCGGTTTCCTAAACCGTGTGCGGCAGTTCGATTCTGCCCAGGGGCACGACATAATGCCTGGTCAGCAGACTGCATGGGCTGGCCTGTACACCGAGTTGCCCATCCTTGGTGGCATATTGCCCATCCGTCTGCAAAGACCGCTGTCATGGACGGGTCGATGCGAAAGCGAGGAGAACGGAGTTGGGAGCTTCGGGTCTACGCGGGTCGCAGCGCTGAAACCGGTAAGAAGCAGTATGTTTCGCGCACGGTGAAGGGTCCCCGCCGTGATGCCGTGAAGGAATTGGCCCGTCTTGTCGCTCAGGTCGATGACGGAGTCGTGACCGCCAACACGGGCACCGTCCGCGAGTTGGTGGAAGCCTGGTATGCCCGAGGCGAGCTCAACTGGTCTCCGACCACCGCCGACGGCTACCGGTCGATACTCGATCGCCGGATCCTTCCATGCTGGGGCGATGTGCCACTGCGGCGACTACGCACCGCGGATCTCGATGCGTGGTACGTCGAACTGCGCCGGCAGGGCGGTCACGATGGGCAGCCTCTGGCACCGCACTCGGTAAAGCGCATCCACGCCGTACTCCGCACGGCACTCGCCCAGGCGGTGCGCTGGGGATGGATAGCCGTCAACCCGGCGGCCGCCGCCTCGCCTCCGCAACCGAAGGGTCGTCCGCAACACACGATCCCTTCACCCGAAGACGTCAGCCTGCTTATCAAGCGGGCCCGGGAGGCCAACCCTCCACTCGCTGTATTCCTTCGCCTGGCATCGGCGACCGGAGCCCAACAGGGCGAGATCTGCGCGCTGCGTTGGGACGAAGTCGACCTGGTGGCGGGCACGCTGACTATCCGGTGAAGCGTCATCAACAGCCGCAGCCGGGGAGTAGTCGAGAAAGACACCAAGACACACGCCGAGCGTCGGCTGTCCCTGGACTCGGGCACGGTCGACATCCTCCTCGAATATCGGACAAAGGTGGCCGACTTCATCGCACGATGCGGCGGCGCCCTCGAGCCCGATGCGTTCGTGTTTTCCCATGAGCCCGACCACTCATCGCCGTGGCGACCGGACTACGTGTCGCTGTCGTTCACTCGCCTACGCGAGAGATGTGGTCTGCCGGGGGTACGACTGCACGGACGTTCGAACGGTCAGCGGTCGCCTCGGCTATGCAGACGCATCGACGACGCTCGACATCTATGCCCACTTCGTCCATCACGCCGACGAGCGGGCCGCGAGCAACATCGGCACCGTGCTCGATGGTTGACACAACCTCCGCTTGTCGTGCAGCGCTGCACCACGGGAATCCGTGTCGCGTCTGGCCCGCCCCGGGCGCCTTCCTCCGTCGAGCCCCCAATCTCCCAGGAGGAACCATGACACCACGACTCACCTTCGGTCGTCGCATCGTCATCGCCCGCCGCGACCTCGAAAACCTCGTCGGCCCCCTCACAAACACCACCGACCCGCTGCCCACACCGTGACGCATCCCGAGCCGCCACAGCTGCCCGAACTCGACACACGCGACCCTGCACCGGATCACGCCGATATGAGTGGCACAGACTTGCTGCTTGCGCTTTGCGCCAGCAGCGGTCGGGTGAGGTGGCACGTCCTGAGAGCGTGGGTCACATCGCCGGGTCTGGAGATTTCGCTTCGTGCCGTGTATCCGCGGTCTGAGGATCCCGGTGGCGACGGTGGTCGGGATGATCGCGAACGGAATGACTCCGGCCGAGGTCGTCGCTGAGCTTCCCCCGCTTGAGCTCGACGACGTGGTTGCCGCACTGCGACATGCCGCTGACGCTGTCGCCGATCGAGAGATCCCTCTGCAGCCCACGGCGTGAAGTTCCTGATCGATCATAATCGTTCGCCACAGCTGGCCGAGCTTCTGCCCCGGGCCGGCCACGACGCGGTGCACACCGTCGAGTTGGGGTTGGAGCGGGCCCCGGACGACAAGCTCCTCAAGTTGGCCGCTGATCAGGAGAGGGTCGTCGTCTCGGGAGACACCGACTTCGGGGCACTGCTTGCCCTCACCCGGAGCCAGTCACCGTCGGTGATCTTGTTTCGTGCCCGGAACATGCCGCAGGCGGTCGATCAGGCCGCGGTGATCCTCGGGCACCTGGACGAGGTGGCAGAGGACCTTGAGCAAGGAGCTGTCCTTGTGGTGACCGACGCACGCATTCGTGTGAGACGTCTGCCGCTGTTGCACGACGAATGATCGACCGAAACTGGGCCTCGAAGGCGCCGGCCGTGACGGTCCAGCCAGTGCGCCCGTGATCGTGACTATGTGGCGGCGATATCGAGCATGCCGACCATGACAATCTGCAGGCACGACCCACACCACATCCTCCCTGCCGTTGTGTGCGCCGAGTTCTGACCATCGATTTCGGATACGAGTGGATCGCTTTCTGCGGAGCACTCCTCATGACGATGGTTGGTCGTGGCACGGCTGCGTCAGCGCATGCAGCTGCTGGAGGTACGGTCTCTGGCAGGCAGCGGTACCGGGCGGAGGCGGGATGATGTCAGGTGGAACCAGTCAGAGGTTGCGGAGCTGGCTGGCGTTGTTCTCGATTGTGTTGGCCTCGTGCGGTTCGACCGGCGAGCCTTCGGCTTCGGGTGTCATCGGCGAGGGTGAGACGGTGCCGTCGGGTGACTCAGGAGGCGAATGCGTTCTGGGCGGGCTTCTCTCTGCCGGGTACATCGCGGGGATCTTGTCTCCGCGGGGTTTGACAGTTGATCGGTCGGTGGAGCCGTGGCCCCATCTCGTTGTTGATCTGGTTGGCGGTGTGGACGTTGAGTTCGACCTCGCCCCGAAGGTGGTCAAAGAGAACCTTGTCCGCATCCTGCTGTGGCCGGGTGTTGGTGATCAGCTTGAAACGCTGTTTGACGCCACCGGCGAGCGTGATGTCCATCTCGTGGGTCAGGGCTTCCGTCAGGACTCGCTCCCGAACGGCAGCGTCCTCCTCGAGTTCATCGAGGACGAAGTGCACGCATACGACAGTTGTCGCGAGGAGTGGCAAGACATCACCGCCAAGACATCACCGCCGAGAGGGCCTACGTCGACCCCGACATCCCCGAAGAAACGCTCGCCAGACTGAATCCATGGCGTGTCCATCTCGTCTACCCGCAGGTCACCGTCGACGGCACCGTTCCGTACGCGCTTTGTGCACGCCAGGAGACGGCTCTCACCGGAAGTTGCTTCGAGTTCGCCAGGTCGTTGCTGACCAGTGAGATCGTCCTTGAAGCGCTCGTCGACCCCGACCTTCCGGTTGAGATCTTCCTCATCAACGAACAATCCGGCGACGCGTTCTACAACGAGCCACTGGCGACGATCACAGACCTCGACACACCGACCATACTCACCTTCTTCACCACACTGGGACCGGATTCTGGACATCTCGAAGCAGCTACTGCTGTGAACTCAGTCGAAGTCACGGTTGGCCAGAGCACCGCAGAACTACTCGCCAACCCAGAGCGGGCCGGTCTGGAAGTGATCGGCAACCTGGGCCCGTTCAGAGACAACCACGGGTGACACCGTCGAATCAGCAACGACCTCGACCAGGCGACAAGTTGAGCCGCGAAGACCACTCGGCATCGAAGTATCGATCGCAGTGACGGCGGGACAGGGAGTCCATCGAGGCACTCGATAATCACGACCTGGCGAGGCGATGTTCGCGCCACACAACCGGCGTGATGTGCGGCGCGATCGCTCGATATTGGCAAGCATGACCAAGTGATGGTGTATGCTAGGTGTATGGCACGTACCAATATTGATATAGACGAAGACGCCTGCCGCGAGGTGATGGATCGTTATCAGCTCGCCACCAAACGCGAGGCAGTCAACCTGGCGCTGAGACGTCTCGTTGGCGAAGCACTTGACCTCGACGACGCCCGAGCGCTTCGCGGCTCAGGCTGGGACGGCGACCTGGCCGACATGCGCGCAAGTCGCGCCGAATGATCGTCGTCGACTCCTCAGCGTGGATCGAGTTCCTACGCGACACCGGCTCTCCAGTGTGCAACGCCGTCGACCGCCTACTCGACGCAGACCTGGCGGTGTGCGACGCGATCTCGATGGAGATTTTGGCTGGCTCCAGAGACGACCACCACCTGTCCCAACTGCGGGGGCTGATCAACCGGGCGACGATGCTGCCGACGACTCCAGCTGATTTCGACGAAGCAGCTGCCCTCTATCGAATCTGCCGCAGGCGAGGAGAGACGGTCCGCAAACTGATCGACTGTCTCATTGCAGCGGTAGCGATTCGGGCGGGAGCGGAACTCCTCCATGCCGATGTGGACTTCGCTGCCCTCGAGCGACACACCGAACTGCGAAGCCACACAGATTCAAGACCCTGAGCTCTGAGCACAGCGAACCCAGCGCATAATCTCGAATCCGGTTCGACCGGTCAGCGCCACGTATCATGCGAAGTCCAGCGCGGCCAGCAATGTCGAGGCCGCTCGATAATCACGCCACCGATCGGCCGCTCCGCCTGCTCTTGATCGGCACGTAAGCACTCGTTACGCGGGCACGAT
>JAACCU010000295.1 GCA_009937405.1 Actinomycetota bacterium | reverse complement strand
TTCGGCCATATCGTCTTCGGCCATATCGTCTGCGGTCGAGGACTCAACGGGGTCGTCGTCACCACACGATGCTGCGAGAAGCGACAGGGCAAGGAGAGCGGCAAGCACTCTGATCATTCGTGATTTCATGGGGGGAATCTCCAGTAGTTGTTGTTCCAATGGAGCTACGCAGCGGAGAGCATTCGTAGATGCAAGAAATCTTTGACTAGCTCAGCCGGAGATCTGAGTTTCGATCCAGTCGTCTAGTTCCTGCCAGTGACGATCGATCTCGAGCAATTGCTTGTGGGGGTCGTTTCCGAATGCTGCACGCGGCACCCGCCACATTCGGACGCGTACCGGGTCGGTGAATGGAACATTGGCTGCGATATCTCGTAGGGAGCCGAATGCCGCGAATCCGACGTGTCCGATGAAGACGACGTCGGCGTGTGGTGCTCCGTGCATCAGCGCAAGCAAGCCGCCTGGCTTGGGCGGCAATGTGTGCGTGAGATCGAGACGGTCGGCTCGATCAGGATCGGTTCTTGTGAACCTCTTCATCGTGCGGGGGAAATTGACAGCGGACCGAAAGGTTCCCTCGGGAAAGATGACGAGGGCCTCGGGCGCATCGGCGGTGGCGGCCAGCGATTCAATCTGATGCCGCTCGTTGGACGGTGTTGCTGAGGCTCGCTCGACGAAGTGGTTCGGTCGCCGGTGACCGTAAATACCGAGACATGGGTCCCATGCCAGTTGTCGCTTCAGAACATGACGGGTGAACGTGTCCGGGCTGTTATGGAGGAGCTCGGTCGGCAGAAGAGCGTCGAAGAAGCTGGCGTGATGCGAGGCGATGATGATCGGTCGATCATTGAGAGCACCCTCATTCTCGACTTGCATGCGGACGCGGAGCCAGAGCTGAGCCGACGCGAAGATTGCGTGGCCCCACCAACCTTGGACCCGTGCATGAGCGCGCTGCGACCAGGGCCGATCCAGGGCACGACCAAACCCGGTAGCGATCCATAAACCGAATGCAGCAAGAATACCGATCGATTCGAGCACGACATAGCTGACTGCCATAGCAACCAGTCGGGTCTTGGCCATTCTGGAGCGGTCGGTGGTGATGTCGATGACGGCGGCAACACACAGCGCCAGCGGTGTGAGCGTGACGATGATGGGAGCGAGTGCGACAAAAAGAATTGCGATCAGCACGCGGGTCGTATGTCTGGTGGGTTGGATCGGTATCACGGTCTTCCTGCGGATGAACCGGTTATTTCGGATGCGAATTTCATGATCGCACAGCCCAGCGCTGATGAGCATAAATTTCGACGAGCACAGCTTGATCCGGGTGGCTGCGGAGGTCGAGGGCTTGTGGCTGGCAGGATGACGGAATGTCGAACTTCGAACCTGCGCTGTTGCAGGCAGTCCGTGACCGTTTCCACCATGTCGACGCCTGTCCGTTTCAGGGGCCGAGGGCGTTTTTCGAGAACGCGGGCGGGTCGCTCACGCTGAAGGCATGCGTTGAACGCACGGCGGAACTGATGGCGATCCCCGACAACCAGGGGCGTTCGAATGTGGCGTCTGCGGCGATGATGGAGATCATCGAGCAGGGACGCGCCGACATGATGCTGCTCCTTGGTGCCTCGAGCGGCGAGGCGTTCATCGGTGAGACGGGCACGGAGTTGCTTGGCCGGCTGATTCGTAACGCCATGTTTGCGTCGGATGGGTCGAAGGTGATCGGTAGCCATCTCGAACATCCGGCCACGTATTCGCCGTGTCGACGGTGGGCGCCGATCGCAGGCATGACCTATGAGCAGGTCGACTTTGATCCGGTGACCACGGTGGTCGGCGTCGACCAGTACGCACCCGCGATTACCCCCGATCTGGCGGTGGCGACGATCATCCATGCGAGCCCGGTCACCGGCATGCACGTCGACGTTGCTGCGATCGCGGCCGAGATTCGGCGGGTGGCCCCTGACTGCTTCATCATTGTCGACGGCATCCAGCACGCCGCTCACGGGCGGGTCGACGTCGACCGCTATGACGTCGACGGCTATGTGGTGAGCGGCTACAAGCTGTTCTCTCGTCATAACTTCGGTGTGGCGTGGGTGTCGGATCGGTTGGCCACCGTGCCTCACGATCAGCTCGCTGGTGCCCCTGAAAATGTGTGGGAGCTCGGCACCCGTGACGCATCGGCCTACGCCGCGTTCTCTGAGGTGGTGCGATATCTCGAATGGCTGGGTGCGGAAGTCTCTCCTGGTGGTGCGCCCCGCCAATTGATCGAGGCCGCGGCCGCGGCGATCCGTGGGCAGGAACAGGATCTGGTCGATGCCATGATGTGGGGAACCGGCGGCCTGCTCGGCTTGGGGCAGCTCGATACCGTGACGGTGGTCGGACCCGACAACAGCGAGCATCGGTCGGGGATGATCTCGTTCATGATCGACGGCATCGACGGGCCATCGGCGGTGGATTCGCTGAACGCTGACGGCGTTCGGACCCACGCCCGCAAGGCCGACTATTACTCGGCGGGTGTGCTCGGTCCTTTGGGGATCGAATCGTGCGTGCGTGTGTCTGCGAGTCATTACAACTCGCGCGCTGAGGTCGAACAGTTCCTTGCCACAGTCAATCGCCTCGCAGGGGCCTGAGGCTCGGTTTCGCGAGAGGGCTGGCGCTACTCGAACCGGGACAGGCACCGCCTTTGAAGACGGGGAAAGAGTTGGTTATGGCGTTAGCGGCCGCCTACGTGTACTCTCCTGCGATCAGCCGCAGCCTTCCGTATCCTTGGATACCGATTGAGTGGCGAATAGGCGAATAGGCGAATAGGGGTCAAGTGGTAAACGAAGCGGCAGGCCAGAGCCAGCGAAATCCGCGGCTGTATGAGTTGTTCAAGGATTCGCCGAAGACCGGTTCGAGTCCGACCGTGTGGGCATTCCCCCAGTTGATTGATCATCTCAAGGTCGCGGCGCAACCGGTGCAAGGGCCATGGCCCCCGCACCAGGAGGCTCGGCCCGAGCCGGATGCGGAATCTCTTCCCGTCGCCATTCCCGACCCAAATCCGCCTGAGAACGAGTCGTAGAGAACGCAAAGGACCTGCAACCCGCATGTATCCATCACGATTCCGCTATGAGGCTCCCGACACCGTCGAGGAAGCCATCGAGTTGCTCCGCCTTGGTGATGGCGAGGCAAAGGTTCTCGCCGGGGGCCAGAGCCTTTTGCCGATGATGAAGCTGCGGTTCGCTTCGCCAGCGCTCTTGGTCGATATCAACAACATTCCTGATCTCACGTATCATCGTGCAGATGCGGACGGGACCTTCCGCATCGGTGCTCTCTGCCGACATGCTCACCTTGAGAAGTCGAAGGACCTTGGAGAAACGCAGCCCACTATCGCGGCTGCAGCACCTCTCGTCGCCGACCCGATTGTGCGAACGCGGGGCACGTTCGTCGGCTCGGTCTGTCACGCAGACCCTCAGGGAGATTGGGCGTCGGTGATGATTGCACTGGGTGGCTCAGTGATTGCGCAGGGCCCGAGTGGCCGTCGCACGATCCCTGTAGCCGATTTCGTCAGTGGACCATTCCAGACCGTGCTCAGCTACGACGAACTTGCTATTGAAGCCGTTGTTCCTGCACCGGAAGGCATCCGCGCCGGCGGCTATCTCAAGCTAGAACGCAGAGTCGGCGATTTCGCTACTGCTGGAGTTGCGGTCTCTTTGGAACTCTCAGGCTCATCGGTGGTTCGGGCGGGGATCGGGCTCACCGGGGTCGGCAGTTCCACGATCAATGCTGCTGAGGCGGCGCTTTCGCTCGTCGGTGGACATCTCGAAGCGGACGGCATCGCACACGCCGCGGAACTTGCAGCGGCGGCATCTCAGCCGCGGTCCGATCATCGAGGCAGTGCGGCGTACAAGCGCCACATCGTTTCGACATTTGTTACCCGGATCCTTATGAACCTCCGATCCGCCCAACAGGAGGTGGCATAACATGACGAGCCTTTTTGCTGAAGTGGCGCCCGACCCCTCGAGTGAGGTGTCGGTGCGCCGCATCACGCTCAAGGTCAACGGCGAACAACGCACGGTCGATGTCGAGCCGCGGCTTCTGCTTGCCCATCTGATTCGCCAGGGACTCAAGCTCACGGGAACCCACACCGGCTGTGACACCACCAACTGTGGAGCGTGCACGGTTCTCTACGACGGGCTGCCCGTCAAGAGTTGCACCATGTTGGCGGTCCAGACCGACGGTCATGAGGTGACCACGGTCGAAGGGCTTGCCTCAGCCAGCGAGCTTCATCCCATCCAGGAAGGCTTCAAGGATGAGCACGGTCTGCAGTGCGGGTGCTGCACTCCCGGCATGATGCTGAGCGCCAAGGCGTTACTCGAAGAGAACCCCGACCCGACCGAGGACGATGTTCGGTGGGCGCTGTCGGGGAATCTTTGCCGGTGCACCGGATATCAAAACATCGTGAAAGCAGTGCTTTGGGCAGCGGCAAAAATGCGTGACCAAGCACCGGCGAGCGACACAGAGGCTGAGGAGGGCGAAGCATCATGACCGTCGACGAGATCAAGATCGGTGGCTTGGGAGCCAGCCGTCGTCGGGTGGAGGACAACCGTTTCATTCGCGGGGCCGGCAACTATGTCGACGACATCACCCTGCCGGGAATGCTGCACATGGAGATCTTGCGCAGCCCGCTGGCTCATGCCCGCATCAAGTCGATTGATGTGAGTGGCGCCTGGGCAATCCCTGGGGTACGACTTGTGATGACGGGCGAGATGATGGCTGCCCGCAACCTCGCGTGGATGCCGACGCTGTCCTACGACACCCAGGCGGTCCTCGCGACTGACAAGGTGCGATTCCAGGGCCAAGAAGTTGTCTGTGTCATCGCCGACGACCCCTACATTGCGAAGGACGGTTGCGAAGCGGTCATCGTCGACTATGAACCGTTGCCACCGATCGTGAACCCTGAACAGTCGATGGCTGAGGGCGCGCCGGTCATTCGCGATGACAAGGAAAACCAACACGACAATGTGGTCTTCGACTGGGAGGTCGGGGACAAGGACGGGACTGACCGGGCCTTCGCCGACGCGGACCTGGTGTCGGATATGGAACTCCACTATCCGAGGTCGCATCCATCCCCGATCGAGACATGTGGGTCGATCGCCGACTTTGACCGGTCCACCTCGAAGCTGACCGTCTACATGACAACGCAGGCCCCACATATCATTCGTGCCGCCGTTGCGCTCGTTGCAGAACTTCCCGAACACATGATTCGGATCGTGTCACCCGACCTCGGAGGAGGGTTCGGCAACAAGGTCCCCGTCTACCCCGGCTATGTCGCTTCGATTCTTGCTTCGATACTTCTTGAGCGGCCGGTGAAGTGGATTGAGGACAAGACTGGCAACCTGATTTCGACAGGCTTTGGTCGAGACGTGTATCTGCGGGGCCAGATGGCACTGCGCAAGGACGGCAAGATTCTCGGGGTGCGTATGCACACCGATTCTGATCATGGTGCCTTCTTCTCTGACGCCCAGCCCAGCAAGTTCAAGATTGGCCTGATGCACTCGGCCTTCGCCTGCTACGACATTCCTACTGCGCATTTGACCTCACGTGGTTTCTACACCAACAAGGCCCCGGGTGGGGTTGCCTATCGGTGTTCGTTCCGTGTGACCGAGGCAATGTTTTTCCAGGAGCGGATGGTGCAGGCGGCAGCCGACGACCTTGGCATGGACCAAGCGGAGTTCCGTCGCGTCAACTTCGTGCGCGATGACGATTTCCCTCATCGCACGGCCTTTGGGTTCCTGACCGATTCGGGCCAATACGGCAAGTGTCTCGACATCGGCCTCGAGGCAATCGGCTACGAAAATTTCCTGAAAGAGAAAGAAGAGGCGAAGAAGAATGGCCGTTTGCTCGGAATCGGCATCTCGACGATGACCGAGCCATTGGGCGCTGGCAACAGCCGCGAGTACGACATTCTTGGTATCAAGATGTTCGATTCAGCTGAGCTGCGTGTTCACATGTCGGGTAAGGCCATCCTGCGCACTGGGGCCAAGTCCCAGGGCCAGGGTCACGAAACAACATGGGCCCAGATTGTTGCTCACGAGCTGGGCATTCCTGCTGAGGACATTGTTGTGGAGGAAGGCGACACCGACACTGCACCGTTCGGCATGGGCACCTACGCCTCTCGTAGCACCCCTGTTGCGGGTGCAGCTGTTTCGATGGTCGCTCGCAAGATTCGCGCCAAGGCGAGGAAGATCGCGGCGCACCTGCTTGAGGTCTCCGAAGAAGACATCGATTGGGAACTCGGCCGTTTCTTCGTGCGTAGTTCCCCTGATCTGGGCGTCACGATTCAAGAGTGTGCCAATGCGGCCTACACCAACATGCCTGATGGGATGGAGCCAGGGCTCGAGAACAACGCGTATTACGACCCACCCAACCTGACGTGGCCTTTCGCCTGTTACATCTCCACGGTCGAAATAGATCCGCTCACCGGGGTATGGGACGTGCTCCATATGGTGGCGGTGGATGACTGCGGCGTGCGTATCAACCCGATGATTGTCGAGGGACAGATCATGGGTGGGCTTACCGAGGCCTATGCGATGGCGAGTATGCAATTCATCACCTTCGACGAGGAGGGAAACTGTGTGGGCTCGAACTACATGGACTACCTGCTTCCGACTGCGTGGGAGACCCCCGGGTTCGAGTTGCACGAGGTTGTGACTCCGTGTCCGCACCATCCAATCGGCGCCAAGGGCATTGGTGAGTGTGCGACTGTGGGCGGGCCTGCAGCGTTCGTCAATGCGGTCATGGACGCGTTGAAGGGGTCTGGTGTCCGCAACATCGACATGCCGCTTCTTCCCGACAGGGTTCATGCGGCCTTGACCGAGGGCCGGGATATTTCCGGTGCGCCCCCAGTCAGGACCGATTCGTGAACGACGAGTCGACCATCGACGGCTGGGGCGTGCTTCAACACGCTGTCGAGTTGGCGCGTCGCGGTGAGGAATTCGTTCTGGCCACCGTGGTTTGGCGGGAAGGACCATCGTCGGGTCAGCAGGGATCTCGAGCGATCGTGAAGGCTGACGGCGAAATCATCGGCTGGATTGGCGGGGCGTGTGCCGAACCGGTTTTCATTCGTGAAGCCCGTCAGGCTTTGGCCGACGGCGAATCACGGCTCCTCGCGTTGGGGACCACCAACCAGTTTGGCCAGGTACCGCAAGGTATGACCGCAGTCGCTATTTCTTGTCAGAGCGACGGTGCTTTGCAGATTTTCGTCGAACCTGTCATCCCAGCTCCACACCTGGTGGTCGTTGGCCGCTCGCCGATGGCTCGTACCCTTTGCCAGCTCGCCACCGATCTGGATTGGAATGCCGAACTGATTGATGGTCCTGAGTCGATATCGAAAACTGTCAGCTCCCATTCGGTGGTCATCATTGCCACACAGGGCCACGGCGACGAAGACTCTCTTGAGCAGGCTCTGAACGCATCTCCGGCATATCTCGGCGTGGTCGGATCGCTGCGTCGAGGCGAGTCGTTGCGCGGGTACCTCGCCGACCGCGGTTTTTCGGCTGAGGAACTCGAATCAATTCGAATACCGGTGGGGATGGATCTCGGACGCACGACGCATCGCGAAGTTTCCGTCGCCGTTCTTGCCGAATTGGTGGCGCTTCGTGCGGCTGGGGAACTCCGAGGGGTATCGGGCCAGATCGTTGCCCCCGTGATCGACGCGATCGACCCGATTTGTGGCATGACGGTGCCTGCGGACGCGTCGAGCCACAAACTGGTCGTAGACGATGGCAACTTCTACTTTTGTTGTGTCGGGTGCAGAGACCAATTCGAACAACGGGCCGGATCCCACCTGGCAGGTGATGTGAAATGATGATCAAGAATGACTTTGAGATCTCCGAACCGCTGGACACGGTGTGGGATTTCTTCGCCGATATCCCTCAGGTCGCAGCGTGTCTGCCCGGCGCAGAAATCAGCGACAAGGTGGGCGATGACCGCTACGAGGGAACAGTTCTGATCGGGCTGGGCCCAGTCAAGCTGGAGTTCGCTGGCTCCGCGGAGATCCTTGAGCGCCGCGACGATGACAAGACCATCGTTGTCGATGGTTCGGGTGCCGATAAGAAAGGCCGCGGGCAGGCAGCCCTGCAGCTTGAGGCCGCCCTCAGCCCCTCACCCGAAGGAACCAGGGTTGCAGTCTCCCTTGATCTGCAGCTTTCGGGCGCCGCCGCCCAGTACGGGCGCGGGATGACCGCCGACGTCACCTCAGTCCTGCTCGATGACTTTGCCACCAATATGCAGAATCGCTTGGCGGCGATCGGCCAAGGCCTCGATCCCAATCAGGTGGCATCGGTGAAGCCGGCGAGTGGCTTCGTCATCGGGCTGCGCGCCACCCGGATGGCTTTGTTGCGTGTCTTTCGGCGCTTCTTTCTTCCCTATCGACCCCCAACAAGCTGACTAGGAGCCTCTTACATGTGGATGATCGGCAATGTGGTGCTTCTCGTGGTAGTCGTACCGGTACTCGTCGCGATGCTCAATCGTGTTCTCGCTGCTCTGGAGAGGGTCCGTGCCGCAGCAGACGACATTTTGGCCGGCGGCGTCGCCCTCATCGGTGAGGTTGAGATGGCCCCAGAACTTCTGGCAACCACCGATCGAACTATTGCCGAGGTGGCCGATGGCGCCATCCGGTATGGAAGTTCGGTCGGAAAGCTCTTGGACTGAGGAGGAGGATTCTTCATGGAAACTGTTGCGTGGATCACCGTAGGGCTGGCAGGGCTGATTATTGCTGCTGCGGCGCTGGGTCTGTTCCGGGTCATTCTTCATCTTGTCGCGGTTAAGCGCACGCTGGAGAGCCTCCTCGCCGGAGTTGAGGTCGTGGCTGAAAAAACGAGCACCGTTCCAACGGTGCTCCCATCCGTG
>JAACCU010000294.1 GCA_009937405.1 Actinomycetota bacterium | reverse complement strand
TGGTCTCCAAAGGGAATTTTGATTGACGCGCGCTCGGCGCCAGAGCATGGATGTCCCTGCAAGCAGTGCAGCGTCGTGCCTGCGGCAGTCCACTGCAGCACGTAGCTGTAGACAGTAGTCAGCGTGGTGTGGTTGCAGATGCCGGTGGCGCCGTCATCATGCGACGCCTGGAGATCAAACACGTCTGTCAAGGAGGTGGCATCGTCGATACGGCGCTGTGCGGCATTGAACCGCAGCACGGTGGTGGCATGGTCCTCCTGTAACTCATGGTGGCCGAGCACGACATGGTGATTCGACCGAGCCGTGGGCCTCTCCAACGGCACGATCTTGACGTCGGCGCCGCGGATCTCGACACTCGCCGCGCCAGCCGCGTCGATCATCATGATGTTTCCCCACGACACCGGTGACACCGCACACGCCGCCCGAATCGCCTCGGCCGCCGACACCACATCGGTGCCCTCTCTCAAGGCAACCTCGGTCATCACGTCATAATTGACGAGGCCGTCAAAGGTCACAACGTTGGAGTCGCAGCACAGCAGCCCGTGCGCGTTCGCGCCGATCGAGAAACCAGAGTATTCGTCCAGCGTCGGGTCGTCACCCGCCCACGTCGTCATGCCGCACACACCGAACACCTCGGCATCGAGCGACACCTGGTCGTCAAGGTGCGACCGACCGAAGTCCTTGTTCTTAAAAAGCACATAGCCGCCATCGGCGAGACGGAGAACCCCAGTCGTACACATGCGTGAGAATGCTATATTACTCTGGCGCGGTTGACTAGCACTCGCGCTGACGGGGGTGGTCTCAGGTGCGAGCAATGGTGTTGCGAACGACTTCGCCTCCGCTATCGCCGGCGTCACTCATCCTCGAAGAGTTGCCGACACCTCGCGCCGAGGGACCATTCGAGGTGGTCGTGCGGGTCGCTGCCGCTGGCGTGTGCCGCACCGACCTGCACTTGCTCACCGGCCAGATGGTTCCCCCCCTCCCTTTGGTTCTCGGTCACGAGAACGCCGGTTGGATTCATGAAATCGGTTCTGAGGTCACGAGCGTCGCTGTCGGCGACGCGGTCATCTGCTATCCGTTTGTCGGTAATGGCCTCAGCGCGCCTGAACGCTCCGGACTCGACACCCGAGCCCCCGATCGGCTCACGCCTGGCATCACCGTTGACGGCGGCTACGCCGAGTATCTACTCACAAACGAACGTTCGATGGTCGCCGTCCCGCCGCACGCCGACCTCGCATCGCTGTCCACGCTCACCGACGCAGGCCTCGCCGCCTATCGAGGCTGCAAGCGGGCTGCCGCAGTGCTGCGCCCCGGCGACAAGACCGTCGTGATCGGCATCGGCGGACTCGGCCACCTGGCCGTGCAAATCCTGAGAGCGCTCTCGCCGGCACGCGTCATCGCCGTCGACACCAAGCCTGAGGCCCTCAGTCTCGCCATGGAATGTGGTGCACACGAGGCGGTCGTCCCCGATGAACTCGGCCGCGTCCTGAATGGCGGTGCCCGCGCCGTTCTCGATTTCGTGGGGACCGACGAGACCAGCGGTCTCGGCGTCCGCGCTCTCGAGTTCGGCGGTACATACTTGGCGATCGGCGTCGGGGGCAGTGTGACGCTCCCGCTCGCCGATCTGGTCGAGGGCGAGAAGCACGTCGAGGGGGTGTACGTCGGCACATACACCGATCTGCTCGAGGTAGTCGAACTGACCGTGAGCGGGCGAGTTACCCCGCGAATCGTGCGTTACCCGCTCGAAGCAGCCAACAAGGCACTCGACGACCTCGCCCACGGGCGCTTCCTCGGGCGCGCTGTCCTCGAGCCCTAAAACGCCGCGCGTACTTGGCGTAATCTGCCAACCATCACGCCTAAGGTCTAGCGATCCTATAACCTTTATGTATACTGATCCTATAATGTTCAGAACAGCACAACGTACCGCCCTCATCACCGGCGCCGCCCGAGGTATCGGATTGGCGACCGCTCAACGACTCCGCCACGAAGGCTGCACGGTGATCGGCGTCGACATCGCTGATGACGCAATGCAAGCCGTCAGCGAGCATTTCGATGCCGTCGACACCGTCGACGTTTCCGACGGAACCGCCGTAGAGGCCCTCCGCGACCGACTCGGACAGATCGACATCGTCGTCAACAGCGCTGGCATCGTCGGACCCAACAAGCCGACTTGGGAGGTGTCCTACGCCGAGTGGAACCAGACCATCGACATCAACCTCGGTGGAACCTTCCATCTATTGCGCGCTTTTGTCCCTGCCATGGTTGAGCGGGGTTGGGGCCGGATTGTGAACATCGCAAGCATCGCCGGCAAGGAGGGCAACCCCAATCTGGCAGCGTACTCAGCATCGAAGGCGGCCGTGATCGGACTCACCAAGTCGATCGGCAAGGAACTCGCCACCACCGGTGTGCTCGTCAACTCAATCGCCCCTGCGGTGATCGCCACCGAGATGAACACCCTCAACACTCCAGAGGTGCTCGAGTACATGATCTCCAAGATCCCGATGTCGCGCACCGGCACCGTCGACGAGGTGGCGGCACTCGTCACGTGGCTCAGTTCAGAGGAGTGCAGCTTTTCTACTGGAGCCTGCTACGACATCTCAGGTGGAAGGGCGACCTACTAATGGGCGATCGCTTTCTCGTCACCGGCGCCAATGGCTGTATCGGGGCCTGGGTCGTCAAGCTTCTGCAGGCTGAAGGCACCGACGTGGTGGCCTTCGACCTCAGCACCGACGAACATCGCCACCGCCTCATCAATGGCGGCGACATCCCCGATGTCCAGTGGATGCACGGCGACCTGACCGCACAGAACGATGTGATCTCCGCCGC
>JAACCU010000293.1 GCA_009937405.1 Actinomycetota bacterium | reverse complement strand
GACGGCGTCGACGGCGACGTGCTCGAGGCCAACGCCGCGGCCTACGTGGCTGAGCTCGAAGCGCTCGACCGTGAGGTCGAGACGGTGCTCGCCGACATTCCGGCGAAACGGCGAGTGCTGGTGACCAACCATGAGGTCTTCGGGTACTTCGCGAACCGCTACGGCTTCGAGGTCATCGGCACGGTCATCCCCTCCGGTACCACCGTCGGTGGCGCCAGCGCCCAGGAACTGGTCGAGCTGGCCGAGGTGATCGAACACGAGGGTGTGCCGGCGATCTTCACCGACACGTCCTCGTCCGACAAACTTGCCTCCACGCTGGCTGACGAGGTCAGCGAAGTCGAGGTGGTCGAGTTGTTCTCCGAGTCGCTCGGCTCCGACGACTCCCAAGGAGCCACGTATCTGGACATGGTTCGCACCAACGCCGAACGCATCGCCGCTGCGCTCGCCGGCTGAAATCGACGTACGCCTATGGACTACATCTTCGACGCCTTCGAGCCGGCCTTCATGCAACGCGCCCTCATCGGCAGCCTGGTCGCCGTGGCCGCAACATCGCTTGTCGGGACATGGGTCGTCCTTCGTGGACTCGCCTTCTTGGGCGATGCACTGGCGCACGGGGTGATCCCGGGGATCGCGCTGGCGGTGCTGTGGGGGTTCAACCCGATCATCGGCGCCTTCGTCGCGGCGCTGGTGATGAGCGGGCTCGTGAGTGTTGTGTCCACGCGCACCGTGGTCCGCGAGGACACCGCTATCGGATTGCTGTTCGTGGGGATGCTCTCCTTGGGGATCGTGATCGTTTCGAGGGCCCGGTCGTTCTCGACCGAAGTCACCGCGCTGCTGTTCGGCGACGTACTCGGCGTCACCGTCAGCGACATTCGTACCCAGGCTGTCGCCACGGCCGCGGTTGCTCTGACCACGGTCGTGTTTTACCGACCGTTCCTCGCGCTCACGTTCAACCGGGCCAAAGCTCAGACACTCGGGATGCGACCCCACCTCGCTCAGACCGTTCTGTTGGTACTCCTCGCGCTGAGCATTGTTGCCAGCTTCCAGACCATCGGCACACTGCTGGTGTTCGGGCTTCTGGTGGGCCCACCCGCCACAGCGTCACTGCTGGTGCATCGCGTGCCGGTCATCATGATGACTTCCATGGCGCTCGGCGCCGCGGCCGTCGTCGCAGGATTGGTCGTGAGTTTCCACCACGGCACCGCCGGCGGCGCAACGATCGCCGGGTTCAGCGTCCTGCAGTTCTTCATCGTCCTCATCGGCCGTGAGATCATCGTTGCGTTCCGCCAAGGAGCACCACCGCCACCGAGTGAACCCGAGGAGGCCCTCGCCACCCTCGCTCCTCGATCACTGCCCTGACGGATGCGGCGCGATTCAGCCGGTCACTCGTCCTCGACCGGCCCGAAGTCTTCCCATCGCGGCTCGCGTTGGGGCGGTGACTCACTCACTTCCCCGACCTCCGGGGCCACACTCGGGTTGGGCGATTGGTCAGCAGACGGCACGGCACGGTCAGCCACAGCATCGTGACCGGCCATCGAGGGCCGAAGAACCGCGGCTGCTAGTGCTGTGGTGATCGGGACTGCGGCAACGAGCCCGATCGATCCGCACAATGTTCGCACGATCTCGACGGCGATGACTTCGGAGTTCGCGACCATCACCAAGCGCTGATCGGAGACTGCGAACAACAGGATCAGCGGCATGCTGGCACCGGCGTATGCCAAGAGCAGCGTGTTCACCGTCGAGGCGATGTGGTCGCGGCCGACCCGGATTCCGGAGGCGAACAGTTCAGAGGTCGGCAGGTGCGGACTGTGGTGTCGCAGTTCCGCGACTGTCGCGACCTGGGTGACGGTCACATCGTCAAGCGCACCGAGCGCACCAATCACCGCACCACCCAACAGAACTGCGCTCACGTCGAGGTTCTCTGCGATGAACGGCAGTATGAGCGCCTCTTCTGTCGCCAGACCGGTGAATGCGGCGAGTTCGAAGAACATCCACGACAGCCCGAGCGTGAGGCCCAGCGCCGCCAGGGTCCCGGCGAGCGCCACCGTTGTCGTCGGCGTGAAGCCGTGGGTCAGATAGAGACTGATGAACGCAATCGCGGACGCGGCAACGACAGCGACCAGCAACGGATCGTTTCCATCGAGCACTGACGCGGCCACAAACGCGACCAAGATGACCAACGTGGCGGCCATTGCCAAGAGGGCCAACACGCCCCGGAAACGACCGAGGGCGATCACCACGACGGCGAACAACCCGGCGAGCCATGCCAGCGAGGCTCGCCGGTCCTGGTCCGCATAGAAGTAGAAGTTCGTCGAGTCCTCATAGCCGAGGATGACCCGATCACCGACCGCTAGATCCGGGATCGAGTAGTCGAACCTCAAGTTGATTTCAGGCAGGGCCACCACTGCTCCGGCCTCGGGGCCCTCGTGCACGATCAAGGTCAGCGTCCGGCACTCCTGCCGATCATCGACAGTCGAGTAGCTGCATCGGCGATCCAGCACTTCCTCGACCGTGGCGCTCAACCGATCCGTGACCAACCCAAACTCATCAGCGTTGTCGATCGCGCTCTGACGACCCTCACCAGTCGGCCACAACGCAGCCACCGCGACGATCGTCGCCACGGCCGCCGCCGCCACCCCGACGAGCACGACACGCAGGATCGGATCGCCCGCCCACACCCGCCATCCACCTTCCAAGCCATGGTCGTGGCTGTGGCTGTGGCCGTGGCGGTGAGAGTGGCTCGACGGTGCATATTCGCCACTCAAGTTCGAACTCCGGTTCCCGCCGGGCCAGCACCTGGTCGCGTGTTCGGCTTCGAGACCATCACCGCAGACTAGGACAGCCCGTCATCCGAACGAGGGAGCAATCGGAAGGAACGACAGATCCATCCAGCCGACAACGACAAAGGCCCGGAATCCGTTGAGATTCCGGGCCTTGCTTTTGGTGGCGGGGGCAGGATTTGAACCTGCGACCTTCGGGTTATGAGCCCGACGAGCTACCAAACTGCTCCACCCCGCAGGCGGAACGATAGCGGCGTGTCTGGGCTTCCCCAACTGGACGATCAGCCCAATACTCCGTCAATCAGAAGCTGGGCGAACTCTTCATCAGATCGACCAAGTATCCCGCAGACGATCTCGTAGTTCTGCTCGCCCACGCTCGGCGAACGATGGAGCTGATGTTCGATGCCGACCCACCGTGCGGCCTCCCGATCGACTGGCACATCGATATCGGGGCGAGTTGGTTGGTGAAGTAGCTGATAGTGATGGCGAAGCTGCGGGTCACGTTCATACGTGTCCGCCAGGTGCTCGACGGGTGCGGCAGCCACGCCAAGGGCCTGAAGCAAGTCAGCGAGTTCCCACTTGTCCTGTGGCCGGGTCCACGCCCTGATCAGATCATCGAGTTCGTCCTCGTTCTGCTTGCGTAGCTCATGAGTGGCGAAGCGAGCATCGTCGGCGACTGTGGGGCCGAGTCGGGAAGCAAATGTTCGCCACTCGTCGTCGCTTGTCACCGCGATCGCGACCCATTCGTCGTCGCTGTACTCGCTCGACTGAGCCGGGTAGATCCCGTGAGGGCAATAGTTGGGATCGCGGTTCGCCCGCCGAGCCGGCAGCTCCCCGGAGGCCTTGTACACCATCCATTCAGCACCGAGGAGTGAGACCATGCCGCTCAGCTGGGTGAGATGAATCTCCTGGCCATCTCCATCGCGGTCTCGTTGGCGGAGAGCGGCAAGCAACGTGGTGACCATCAGATGCGGGGCGGTGAAGTCGGGGTAGGCGACGCCGATCCCCCGCGGCCGCTCGCCCTCAAATCCTGTGAGCATGTTGAAACCGGAGGCGGCCATCAAGATGTTGCCCATGCTCGACCGATCCGCCCAAGGCCCATGGCGATGCGCGCCGGGCAGGTTGAGCAAGACAATGTCTGGTTTCAGCTCGCAGAGCACGTCATACCCGAGCCCCATACGGTCAAGGGCTCCGGGGCGAAAGTTGTTGACGACGATGTCAGCTGTGGCGATCAACTCCTTGACCAAAGCTAGCCCGTCATCGGTACCACGGTTGACACTCAGCGACTGTTTGCTAACATTGACGCTGTTGTTCAGCCCACCCCTATCGGGATCCGGGCTGCCATCCGGCCCGATCTG
>JAACCU010000292.1 GCA_009937405.1 Actinomycetota bacterium | reverse complement strand
GTCGACGTTGGCGATCAGAAACTCCACAATCGCATCTGCGGCGATGGCCATTCGAGCAGGGTCAGTGAAGAAGTGGGGGTCGTCGCCGCCATGTTCGTGTTCGTCCTCATCTTCGTCGCCCTGCTCATCGTGATGGCCGCCGCCGAATCCGATGGTTGCGACGGCGCCGATGGCCTCGAAGACGGGGACCCCGTCGCCTTCGGCAGACTCGATCACGTCGAGAAGGCCTTCTTCGAATCCGGCGCCGTTGACGATGACGCCGTCAGCTGCGCCGATCTGGGCGACCTGTTGCGCCGAGGCCTGGAACTCATGGGGGTCTGACCCGACCGGCATAATCGTGACGACCTGCAACTCGTCGCCGACGAGGTTCTCCACGACATCGCCAAGGATGTTGGTGGTCACCACCACCGTCGGTCGATTAGCGCCCGAAGCACCATCGGCGCCTTGGCCGCTACCACAGCCGGCGAGTACAACGGCAGCACTAGCTAGCACGGCGGCCAGAAAACGGAATGGGGATCGCATCGTCAATCAACTCCAATATTGAGACTCACTATCATTCAAGTACTCTAGGTATCGAGAGTCGTCGCACCAACATGGAATGAGAATCAGTATCGTTTAGAACAAGCTACGCTTGTTTGGTGACACCCGCAATCACGGTCGACAACCTCGAGATCCGCTATGGCGATGCGGTCGCTCTGTCCGGTGTCGACCTGACAGTGCCGCCCGGCTCGTCACTGGCAGTGATTGGACCCAATGGCTCCGGCAAGTCCACACTGCTCGCCGCACTCGCTGGGACAATCGAATCCTCCGCTGGATCGAGTCACATCGCCGGCCCGGCGCCCGCGCTGGTCCTGCAAGCGACCGACGTCGACAAGAGCCTGCCCATCACGGTCCGCGACACGGTCTCGTTGGCCCGCTACCCGAGGCTGGGATTGTTCCGCCGCTTTCGGCCGAAGGACCGAGCCGCTGTCGATCGGGCTCTCAACCGGATGGCAATCGAGGACCTCGCTCCTCGCCAACTCCACGATCTGTCCGGTGGCCAACGCCAGCGCGTGCTGGTGGCGCAGGGTCTGGCCCAGGAGTCCGATGTACTCCTGCTCGACGAACCAGTGAACGGACTCGACCTCGTCTCACGCTCACTCATCCTCCACGTCATCGACGAGGAACTCACCTCCGGACGCACGGTCGTGATGACCACCCACAACCTCGACGATGCCCGGCGGTGCCAGCAGGTCCTTCTCCTTAACACAACCCCGGTAGCCGTCGGGCCACCCGCAGAGGTACTCGCCGAGGAGCACCTCCGACGAGCCTTCAGCGGGCAATTCATCCGCGTCGGCGACAAAGTGGTCCTCGATGATCCCCACCACGCCCACTGACACTCCTGTGGGTGCTCCTCGCCGGATCTCAGTCATTCCCATTCTCAGGTAGCGTGGCTCTGATGACCGACAACGAAGTTGACGACGAAGCCGCCGCACTGCTCCGACAGGCCGATCAGCGCTACACGAGCAGTCGCCGCCGCCTCGTTGCCGCCCTGCAAGCCGGCAACGGACCCCTCACCATTACCCAGATAGTTGCGGCCGATGACACACTCCCCCAGTCCACCGTCTACCGCAACCTGAGCATCCTCGAAGAGGCTGACATCGTCACCCGCATCGTAACCAGCGACGACTTCGCCCGGTACGAACTCGCCGAACACCTAACCGAACACCACCACCACCTCATCTGCTCGAACTGCGGTGATGTCACCGACTTCTCCCTCGATACCCGCACCGAAACCAACCTCGAGCGGGCCCTCCAGCGAGCAGCCAGCAAGGCCCGCTTCACCGCCGAATCTCACCGCCTCGACCTCCTCGGCACCTGCGCCGGGTGCCAGTAAACGAACGTGGGCGCGCAGTAGCCGACGAGCCAAAGCATCGGGGCCGAGGCATTTGCTTTAACGCACTCGACCCGAGCAGCAATCTGTGGCAGGTCTCATGTGCCAACCATGTGCCAGGACACCGGTAAACAGGGGGAACGAGGTGAGACAGCGGGGAGTGGGAATCCCCACTGTTCCCAAGGGAAACGCGTGTTGGCAGCCCGCCCCACTCGGTCGGTAATCATGCTCATAACCCGAAGGTTCAAATCCTGCCCCCGCCATCAATTTCTCTGGTCAGAGGCTTGCAGTTCGGTGCGAGCCTCTTTCTGGTTTTCTGGTCTCACAGAAAACTCACAGCGGCTCACAACCCAGCGTCGAAAACGCTGATACTCCCGGGCCGTCAGGTGTAATGAAGCAGCCTGCCCTTGGACACGAGGGGGGGGTTGTTGCGGCCACGGGCAACGCCGTTTGGTTTAGAAGTGCCGTTTGGTTTGTAAGTAGGGTGAGGGCAATGGCTACGCACGCCATAGTTACCCATCAGAATGGAATCCTAGAATGAACGAAGAAACCTGGATCAAGCTCGGCGATCAGACATCAGGCAATCTGCGAAGCTCACAGCACACCTACATGCTCGCCGTGACCGCCCTCACCGCAGTGATCGTGTTCGGCTCCAACCCTGACGCAACGTTCCTACTCACGGTCGCTGCCATCGGCACCGGGCTCTTCGGTCTGCTCACGTTCGAGAATTCACAGCAAGGCTTCATGGCGCTCATGAAGGGCATGCCAGACTCAATGGCTGGCACTGAGATGGGTGCAGCCTTCAAGCGGACCCCGTTCATGGTCTTCCGACTCGCCAACGCCGTCCTCGTCTCACTGATCGCCATTGCGCAGATCATCCAGGTGAACTGAGGCGCGTCCCGCGAGGTCGGGGAGTGGGGTAACACCTCGTCTCGTCATGGCTGTGCTGAATGTGAGAGAGCAGCGAGCGAAAACGCGGGCAGAACTCCCACCCATAACAGCGTGCACCGAAGGATTAGGAAAGCGAGAGCCAAAACAATGAGATCCCGCACAGAGGCGAGGGTCGGCTAGTGGTTCTGCCCCCCGTGTGATGCCCCCGAAGCTGCCTGCAAGTGCCGCTGAATCGTGGCACCGCGGAGGCTTTACGCCCAGCATCAGCGTTCTGGAGCAGGTCTAGCACGTTCGGTACAACCTGATCTACCATCGCATCAGTGAGGCGATTTTTACCGCAGTTGACGCACGAGGAGCTGTGGGCGCTAGCTGATCCGCGGCTGACCGAACCCGATGTCGTGGTGGTGATGGAGCAGATCCTCGAGTTGGTGGGCACGAACTGGAAGGTTGAGGCGAGCGTCGACCTGCGTGTGCCTCTCATGCGTCAGTACCTGTCTGACCATCGACTCTGGCCGCTGCTCCCACTTGATGCGGTTCGGCCGTCTGTGCGACCTGAGCTGCGTCACCGCCAGGTCGCAATCTCCGCGTCCCAGATGCGTTTGCGGTCGGTGGCTGCTGAGGTCCTCGAACAATTCGACGCCGAAGGTATCGAGAGCCGCGTGCTGAAGGGGCTAGCCACCGGCGAACTCGACTACCCGAACTACCTGTTGCGACACACTGGTGATGTCGACCTGGCTGTACGACCGGAACGGCTTGACGATGCCGTTCGCGTGCTGCGCGGTCACGGTTACGGAGATCGCTACGAACGGTTTTCGCCATACCTGAGCTACGGCTGCACTCTCGAAGCTCCCAATGGGGTTGAGGTCGACCTTCACGCCCGGCTGTCGCGTCGCAGCCCGCTGGGCGATCGATTGTTCCAGGATCTCGGTGAGCCTTTGTCGATGCTGCCTGGGTATGCACTTCCCACGGCACACCGGCTGGTGCACGCCAGCGGCCACTTCATGATCTCGCCCCCAGGCACCCGTCGCTTGTCAGGGCTGTTCGACATTACGCGTCTGCATGCCTGTCACGACGTTGATCTCGATAAGGCCCGCCGGTTTGCTGCCGACCTCGGAATCGAGGCTCTCGTCGGGGCTGGCCTATGGGTTGAGGCAATGCTGAGCGACCGCGTCGATGTGATCGCGCAGCTCGATACGTGGAAAGACCCCGATTGGCTCGAACGAAATACGCGTCTGGTGCCCGAACGCCGGCTCCTGCTCGATCATCTCGGCCGCTATCGCGAGGTGCCGAGCGGACGCCGTCTTCGCTATCTGCCCGCCTGGTTGCTGCCGACTCGGCGCCAACGGAAGCTCCTCTTCAGCTCGGCCCGCCGCACCGCCACCCGGCTCACACAGGGGCGGCGATGACCGACGTTCCAAACCAGAACGTTTTCGTGGCGATAGCTGCGTATCGCGAGCCAGAGCTCCGTCGAACGATCGAGAACTGCATCGAAACCGCCGCTCACCCGGAACGCCTACGGTTTGGCGTCTGTCTACAGTACGACCTCGACGGACCGGCCGAGACCCAGCCCGGCTGCCTCGATGGGCTTGATGCTGAGGTCCGCATACTCAGTTACGACTGGACTGAGAGCAAGGGTGGTTGCTGGGCCCGACACCTCACCCAAGGGCTCTTCGCGGGTGAGGGCTACACGCTGCAGATCGATTCGCACATGCGCATGGCTGCGAACTGGGATGTCGACCTCATCGCGATGATGCACGACTGCGGGACAGATAAGCCGCTCATCACCGGCCAGTGCCCGCTGTACGAGTTGATCGACGGGGTAGATGTGTACCCCGACGAGGCAACCGTCCCGGTCACAATCGTCGATGAGTGGCGAGAGTCCGGTTGGATCGCCCATCCAGGGGAACCGCGTGACGACCCGGGCGCGGGCCCCCGCCCCACCCGAATTCTCTCGGGCATGTTCGTCTTCACGCTTGGGCACTGGAACATCGAGGTACGCCAGGATCCCGAACATCTCTACACCGGCGAGGAGTTGGCACTAACGATCCGGTCGTTTACCTGGGGCTACGACCTGTTCAACCCGTCGTCGGTCATCGCCTGGCACCGGCACCACCCCAAAGGCAACCAGAAGTACATCTTCGACGGCGACGATGCCGAGGTGCAGCATCGTGACCAAGTGGCCTATCGACGGCTCCGATTCTTGCATCGTGGCGACCCCGACCGAGTCCTCAAGCCCTACTCGACTGGCCCGATTCGGAGTGTTACCGAGTTCTGTCAGTGGTCAGGGCTCGACTTCCCTGCCCGGCAAGTGAGCGATGATGCGCGCAACGGGGTTGATCCGCAACCCTACGAACCGGATTGGTGAGCGGCTCGCTGGAGACCAGCGAACCGTTTCAACATCACCAGCAACTCCGAGCAGTAGCCGAGCGCGGCGTCGGATGGGTTGACGTCGATGTCGTCCCATGGTGAGTACTCCTGCTTGTACCACAACGTGTCGCCTTCGACGTCGAGCACCCGCTGGCAGTAGTGGATGATCGGTGCGTCAGCGACCACCTCGTCTGGCCACGGCATCCATGCGCCGAGCATTTCGAGGTCGCATGTGATCTCGTACTCGGCGAGCACAACGGTCAGCGCGACCATGTCGCTCTCCCACGCCCCGGTTTCCTTCCGGAGACGGGCTGCCACCTCGACCCAACGCCCGATGATGCGGCGGAGGTCCGAAGTATGGATCAATAACGGCCAGGTGACGTTCTGAACTCGGACAGCGATACCCGGTGTGATCGAATCGGCGGCCTCGGCCCACTTGCCCCCCATCTGGAAATCCCACCACAACTGCCCGATCGGCCGGCCGGGTTCGGCATGACGAACGAGCGGCGCTCGAAAGACGAAGTCGCAGTCAAGGATCAGCACCGTGCCGACCGGCCGTTCGCGATCGAGCCACTCGGCGAGCGAGTGCAGGCGGTTCATGCCCGTGTAGTCCCCGTCGAGCCTGGGATGGGTGTTCGTCGCCTTGGTGCGAATAACCCGGGCAGTGCGGTGCCGTGGGAGCTCCTCGCCGTTGGGGGTGCCGACCAGACGGATCAGCTCGCCCGGCATCCCGGCTCGCAGCCAGCTGTGCTCGAGGAGTTCGGTCTGCCACGTGCCGTAAGGGTTTGTGTCTGTGCACACGACGGAGAAAAGCGGGCCGTGGGGATCGTCGATCATGCAGCCTCCGGCCATTCGCGAAACCACGCCAGCACGTCGGGTGACATCGCATAGTTGATGCGATTCCAGGAGTACGCGCCATCGGCGATATCGAGGAACTCCCCATCGTGGTATGTCGGCCCGTCCGGGGTGAAGTCGGCGGTGAACAAAAAACGCTGGTTCGGATCGCGCAACAGCCGATCGCGTTGGATCATCGCAGTGAACGTTGAGCCGATCGTGCCGACGAAGCCCACCGCACGCGAGGCGAGTTCCTGGGTCACGAGTCCGAGGGCATTGTCTTCGTGTCGGGGCAAGGAGAAGAACTCGTTGCCGTGGTCGTTCAAGATGAGGTCGTTGGCAAATACCAACTGCGGGAACCGCTGTCGGATTGGATCGAACAACTCGTCGCGTCCGTCGACCTCACTACAGACGACCAGCAGCTCGTCAGCCGGCAGGATCGAGGCCAGGTTTGCTGCGACCTCCTCAGGGGTCACCTCGCCGTAGGCAGGAATACCGATCGTGAGGTCTGAACGGCGCAGATGGATCGCGTTGAAAAAGCCGAGCCCTGAGGCGATCCTCGCCCCGAGTGCCACATAGGGCCGACGGGGACGAACCCCACGAAGCACGGCGTGGAGCTGGCGCAGAGCTTCGGGCCGACCATGGAAGAAGTATGAGTAGAAACTCAGCAAGCGTCCTTGCATCTCGATCACAGCCGCATCGGACACAGGCGGCGTGACGAAGCGAGTGCGACCGTTGGCGAAGTCGAGAAGCTGTGGATTTTCAAGGTCGGCGTCGGGATCGAGGACGCACACTGCTGCACCGACCGGTTCCCAATTGACCACCTCGGTTCGCTCGCTTGCGAGCAGCTCCCATTCGTCGGAGTGCACGATCTCGACGGGTAACTCGAGTAGGTCGAGCAGCGTGGCCGGACGCCCCTGCCTCGCCGCCGGGATCGACGACCGCGGCGCGGGTGGTATGGCCTGTTCGAACGGCATCGACAGCCGTCGGCCGGTCAGAACCGCCAGCCCGGTCGCTATCTCGGCGCCCATGCGCACATTGGTGAGCAACCCGACGTCGAGGTCCGCTCGCAAGATGCTGGTCATGTCAGTGTCACTACGAGGCGGGGAGCGACGACGCGGCTAGATGCTCGGGCCACAGTTCGGGCGGTAACACGTCGGTTGCCCCGTCGGCCTGGGCACGCTCAACCAGTGACCGGTAGGTCACATTCCAGTCGACAGGCTTGTAGTGGAGGAACATCGAGCAGTAGGTGTCGCCGTTGAGTGGCTTTGGTCGAGCGTGGGGACAGCGGGCGCTCTCATAGAGGAGCATTTCGCCCTCCTCGAGAACTATCTCGTGCTCGTTACCCTCGATGTCGATGATCCATAACGGCCAGGGCTCGACGGTGTCGTGAGCGATGTGCGCGATCGAAGAGATCACATGGGTCGACAGTCGATCCGTGTGCGGAATGAGCGTCTGTCCTGACCGATAGACGCGCAAGCCATACGCGGCGGTCGGCAGGAGTTCGACGCCCGACCATTCCTCGTGGATCGATTGAAGCGCAAAGTGAAACTTGTCTTTGACGTCGTCGATGTTGATGAAGTCGGGCGTTCCCGTCGGCATGTGTACTGAGTCGTCGCCCTCGGTGTGTCTCTGCTCGAAGCGCTCGAGGTAGACGGCCCTCATCGCTCGGTGGACGGCCGGGGGAGTTTCGACCTTCTTGAATCCACCCTCGGTGAAGCTTGGCGTGTATCGCTCGGTCAGCGCGGTACGAGTCGGCGGGTCGAGGGCTGGCTCGGGGGCCACGTGGTCGCGGTCGCGAATCCAGCCGTTGACCGTGTAGCGCCTTGTGCCGGGTGCGCCGTGCTCGCCGGTGATCCGAACGGGTCGTACCTCATGCATCGCGTTGCTCGAGAAGAAGACGATGGTGTTGTCGACTGGCTCGACAACCTGAAATGTCTCGGCGACCTCGACGGTGCCGTTGTCGTTGGTGATCTGGTCGAACAGAATCAGCTCACCGCCTTCAAAGCCGCGAGGCTCGTTGTTGAAGTAGTACACATAGCTCAGACGTCGCGCCCCACTTTCGCCATATGGATCGCCGATGTCGGTGTGAGCGTTGAAAAAGTCGCCATCGTCGTGGACCGTGATCTGACGCTCGATGGCACCCAATGCGAAGCGGTCGACGTTCACCTCGCGTCGAGCGTGGGGGAGCAGTGCTGTGAGCTTGTCTTCGAAGAGGCCGAAAACGTCGTCGTCAACGCTGGCAACACTGGCGCGGCGGTGACGCTCGTTGGCTCCTCCCGCAGTGGCGCCCGGCTCCGTAACTTGCGCAGGCGCGAAGATCTCGTTGTTGCGAACGATACGCAGAAGGGTGTCGTGCTCGTCGTTGGTGAGAAAGTCTTCGACCACCCAGAAGCGAATCGACTCAACGCTCACAGCGGCACCTTGGTGCGATCGACGAGGTCAAGAATCTGCTCACTCGCGCGGTCCGCATCGGAGCGATCCGAGCGCATGACGATCGCGGTTCGGGCGAGGTGCGCAGCCGCCCTGGAAGCCCGATCGGGTTGAACCTCGGCGACAATCGTGTTGTCGAAGATCTTGAGCGCCGCGGCAGCCGGTGGAACAATTTCAGGCTCGAAGGTCGCTGCGCGAACGTATCGAGTGAAGAGCACGAGCCCGGGGGGAAACGACTCGTCGGCGACGGAGCCGATGGTGTGGGGCTCAATCACCCTCCGTCCCGACTCGGTGCGCAGGGGGAGGGGCCGAGCGAAGGGAGCGACGGCACCATCGGCGGTGACGCATGCGTACTCGTCAGAGCAATAGGTGGCGCCGGCTCGTACCAGCGCCTTGACTAGAGTGGATTTCCCGGCCCGTGACCGCCCGGGCAGCACCATGGCCTGGCCATTCCCGGCAACGACTCCGGCATGCACCAAGACTTAGTTACGGGCATGGAGTGCGATGCTCAGCTGCAAGTCATCGACGAGTTGTTCGAGCGTCTGTCCCACCGGGATTACCGCGTTCGATCGGACTGGGTCTTCGCGGACAAACCGCTGGTGGCCCTGATAGGCGACTTCGCGGTACCACATCGCCGGGATGTCCCGAGTCGTGGCTACCGTCGTGAACGCAAACGCCGACCGCACACCGAGTTGGTGAGCACGTGAGATTTCGAAGCCGATGGTGGCACCGGCGATGGAAAGCACCACCGGAATGTAGTGCTCCATGTCTCAGATCTCGGTTACTGGCTGACTCAGGTCTACTCCGCGAAGAAGGTGGGTGTGACCGTGGGCGCTGACGTGGGCGCTGACGTGGGCGCTGATGTGGGCGTGACCGTGCCGTTCGCCGGCGTGGGTGTGACCGTCGTGCT
>JAACCU010000291.1 GCA_009937405.1 Actinomycetota bacterium | reverse complement strand
TCGACAGAATCGACAGAATCGACAGAATCGACAGAATCGACAGAATCGACAGAATCGACAGAATCGACGGAATCAACCGAAGCAACATCGTCAGAACCGTCATCGACGGAATCAACCGACGCAACATCGTCAGAACCGTCATCGACGGAAGCAACCGAATCAACATCGGTTTCGTCGGCCGGCGCAGTCGAGAAGGAGTCGTCGGGGTCAATCGAGAGGATGTCTTGAATCTCTACCGGGGCATCGACCACCCGGATGGCATCCGACGTATCCGACACAGTCTCGTCGTGGCTGCCCGGACTAGCGAAGGCTGGAGTGGCCACACCGAGAGCTACGGCTGCAGCGGTGCTGCCGAGGATGATGCGGTTGGTATGGGAGGAAGTCATCTGTGCCTTTCCGACGTCCTGCACTGGGTTCAGTGCTGCGGGTGTCGAAACGTTGGGGTTGGGTTTAACAGTTGGAACACGACACGACCAGCACAAAAGGTTTGGTCAAAATCCCAAAACTCGGCGAGAAGGGCTGAACATGGCGTACGAAGGCAGAATCTGGCCAAGTCATCGGCTCGTTACCTCAGCCCCTTCAGCAATGGTCTGCTGGCCCAGACCGGATCCATCCACGACTACGCTCCCGCCTATGACCCGTGCTGGAACCGATCATCTGATCTGGTATGCGTCCTACGGATCCAACGTCAACCGAGCTCGATTTCTTTGCTACCTGCAAGGGGGAACACCGGCCGGCGCCTCGCTTCCGCAACGGGGAGCGCGCGACCAGTCGCTCCCGCTAGATGACGCGCCATGTGTCTTCCGCTCCGCCATCCGGTTTGCCGGGTACTCCAAGCTTTGGGACGGCGCACCAGCGTTCCTGGAACACCGTCAGACCTCGCCTGGCGCTCTCGGACGCCGCTACCTGATTACCAAAGAACAGTTCGCTGACGTTGTGGCCCAGGAAAACAGCCTCGATGGGCCCCTCTCGATTCCGTTCGATGCCGTCCAGCCGGCGGCTCACACCATGATCCCCACCCGTGTCTACGACACGATCGTTGGACTGGACCCGGTCGATGGCATCCCCGTAGCAACCTTCACGAGCTCCAACGTCCCCGAGGATCAGACGGCCGCTCCCCCCTCGGCCGCCTACCTTGGCACCATTTTCAGGGGGCTCGTCGAGGTGCACGAGCTTGACCACGCAACGCTTGCCCGGCACCTGCACGGCGCTGGTGGCGTGGCCCCGACATGGTCCGTTCCAGAAATCGAGCAACTTCTCAACACGGAGACAACGACTTCTACGTAGGCCCGTGGGCTCAGTGGCCAAACATGGCCATCCATTGGTCCTTCGAGTTCGGCCGGTAGACGATGTTTCGCTGCCGGGTAACCCCCATGGTCGCCGATGACTCAGCTGAGTATTGATGGCCCGGGTAGAGAACGGTGTCGTCGTCGACGCGACCCAGCCGAGTGGTGAGGCTCTCGTACATCTGTTCTGGATCCGATCCGGGTAGATCAGTTCGCCCACAGCCGTCGAGAAACAACGTGTCGCCGGCGACAAGGCGCCCGTCGACGAGAAAACACTGACTGCCAGGCGTATGGCCGGGCGTATGGATGAGTTCGATCTCCACGGCACCGACGGAGACCATGTCTCCGGACTGATGAGAGACGAGCGATCCGTCTTCCACCCCGGTGACCTTCTTGACGTATTCAGCTTCATCGGCCTGAACATGGATCGGCACATCGACTCGGTCGAGCAATGCAGCAATGCCCTCGAGGTCGAATCCCATCATTGAGCCGCCAATATGGTCAGGGTGGTAGTGGGTGGCGAGTACGCCCGTACACGTCATCCCGTCGGCTTCGAGAACGTCGACGAGACCGTTGACGTCGTACGCGGGGTCGACAAGCAGGGCCTCGCCGGTCTGACGATCACCGATGGCGTAGACGAAGTTCACCATCTGCTGGGCGATTGGGTCGCTGGTGGCGAAATCTCGACCAGACAGCAGTTGACGGAAATAGAAGCGATCGCTCATGACGTCACTGTAGGGCAGCCAACTCCGACCGGAAGAAGCTTGAGAGTCGGGCCTGATAGCTGCGGACGTACGCGGCGTATGCCGAACGCAACCTGGTTGCCCGCAGGCCATCCGGCCAGAGCGCATCTGGAAGCAAAGGATCAGAGACGAGATGACGCAGTGACTCGGCCGCCAACTCAAACCCTCGAGCAAGCGAAGCCTCAGTGTCGGCGTTATCGAGAAGATTACTCAGACGATGAGCCTCACCGGCCCATGTGTCGAGGTCAAACAGTTCAGCAACCAGTCCAGCCGGATCACCATCGGGCACCGTCGTGAGCCTCTGGGTTTGCCCATCCACCAGCGCTCGAGCAATGGGAAGACGATCAGATGGCAGGTTGTTCGGCCGCATCCATACACCCTCACGGAGTTCGCGAAGCCCGAGGTGCAGACACGACCTTCGCAGAGCCGCCCGATCCGCAGAGCTTCGGGCGCCGGCGGGAACAATTCGAAGCTCCCATTCGCCTTGCCAGGGCATGACTGCCGGCTTCAACCCTGCCTCTTGACGCTGGTGTCGCTCGAGCAGGTCGCCGACGAGTTCATAGGTGCCACCATCAATACGGGCGAGTTCGCCGCCATCGACCATGCGAGACAATGCGACCCGTGTGGTGCCGGCCTGAACACCGAATTCCTCCGCGAACGCCACCAACAGTCGACCCGGAAGGCGCGGTGGGATGGATCCGAGGAGAGTCGAGGCAATGATGCTGCGGGCCGAGAGCGAGGCCACAGTCAGCCGTCTTTACGCCAAAGTTTGCCGATGAAGTTCCAGTAGCCGGGATAACTGAACGACTCCGAGATGTAACCGTCTTCTTCAAGGGCACGGTGCAGCTTGGCGAGGTTGGCCATCGGAATCCCGGAATCGACGTGGTGCGCGAGGTGGTAGCCGATGCCTTGCGAGAGGAACAGGTGCTTGGCCATGAACCCCTGCTTGATGTTGTGAGACGTAAGCCGGCGATCGTCACTACGAGTCATCCCACCGTGTTCGGCGAGCGCACGCAGGCGGTTGAACACGCGGAACATCGTGGCCCACGGCAGCAACCACAAGAACAGATAGAGCCAGGGGTGCCCGAAGGCGAAGAAGAGTGCGAACACGGCGAGTTGCCCGCTCAGGTACCGGGCCGCCCGAGTCCGACGTCCCTTCTTGAACAGTCCGACAAAGGCGGGCTTCAGGTTCTTGTAGCCCGAGACCCCGGAGATGTCGCGCACCATCTTTCGCCGCAGTGACGCTCTGCTGATCGGGTAGTAGGCGTACAACAAGAAGTCGGGCTCCTTCTCGCCGAACTCGTCTCGATGGTGCTGGGTGTGCACGAGGCGATAGCCGTTGCCGCCGTCGCCGAATACGAGCCAACCAATGAGCTTCTCGCCCACCCAATCGTTGACGGCTCGCTTGCTGAAAAGCAGCCGATGCGCGGCCTCGTGGTGCAGTGTGAGAATTCGTTGGAAGTAGACACCCATGGCGAGGTAGGCGGCCACCCAACCAATCGGATGGTCGATGGCGACCGCCGCCGAGATGTACAACGCCGGCAGACCAAGGTTGAACACCGTGTGGAACGCGTTCATGGCGTTGGGGATCTTCCGCAGTTCAGCCCGAAACTCCGGCTTGGGGCGGCCATCGGGTCGCAGCCGGTCGGATCCGTTGAACGGCGCAATGACGTCGACGGAAGGGGCCAGTCCGCCCGTGAACCGCTCCACGGCCTCGTCGTGAGACATCTGAGGCGTCAGCATGTCGGTCATCTCACAACATTACATCGATGATGCATCTGTGGCAATTGATGTAACGGCACGGGTGGACTGGTTCCGAACAGAGCAGACCCCGCCGCTCGGTCAGCGAGTGACACGAAGCGAGCGCCTTGGGTATATGCAGCGCGTCGCCTTCCGCCTGCCCGTATCCTCGCAAGTCGTGAGTGCAATCGATCCCACAGCGAGCGTCAGCTACCTCGGCCCGACCGGCACGTTCAGCGAACAAGCCGTCACCGGTGAAGCTGACCTGGCCAAACTCGACCTACGCCCCTACGGCACCAACGTCGAAGTACTCCTCGCCGCCGAACGCGGCGACGTGACCTACGGGTTCGCCGCCATCGAAAACATGATCGAGGGATCAGTCAACGCCACCCTCGACACCCTTGCGTTCGAATCCGATGACCTGCTGATCAAGCGCGAAGTGGTGATGAACGTCAACCTCAACCTGCTGGTCCTAGCGGGCGTCTCGCTTAGCGAGATCACCGAGGTTCGCTCTCACCCTGTCGCTCTCGCCCAATGTCGTCGGTATCTCCCCCAGCAGCTCGCCGGGGTCGCCATCACCACCGCCGGCTCCACCGCCGACGCCGCTCGCGAAGTCGCCGAAAACGATTTGCGCACCACGGCGGCGATCGCACCAAGACGTTCCGCTGAGGTTTGGGGACTCGAAATTCTCGCAGAAGATATTGAGGATCATCCCGAAAACCAGACCCGCTTCGTGCTCGTCGGACGCGACGGAATCGACCCGCCATCTGGGCACGACAAGACCTCTGTCCTGATCTACCAGCGCGAAGACGCGCCAGGCTCGCTCGTCGGCATCCTCCACGAGTTCGCCGCCCGCTCGATCAACCTCACCCGGCTCGAGAGTCGGCCGACCCGCAAGGGCCTCGGCGACTACTGCTTCCTCATCGACTGCGAAGGCCACATCTCCGACGAGGTACTCGGTGACGCACTACGAAACATTCACACGAAGCAGGGCAACGTGAAGTTCCTCGGCTCCTACCCGTCGACCTACGGCACCGAAGAAGAGAAGAACACCAACCGTGAGGCGGTCAGCAACGCCGACGGTTGGCTGTCCGGCATCCGGGCACAGATCCGCTGACTCAAGGGACCCCACCCGAAGCGAACCCAAAACGTTGTCTGATCGTTCGGGTTCGCCGCTGTTACGACCAGCCGCCGTACGCGGGTCGCTTGCTCCACCAGCGACCGGCGTAGCGCCAGCGCTGGGACCCCTCTGGCCCCGTACTGGCAGAAGGCTTTGGCCACAGCGCCTCGTACGCCGCCATGATCGCGACGAGCTCCTCTTCAGTGGGAGCGGGCGAGACCTGGATCCCGGCCGAATCCGCAGGGGAGCTCACAGCGGCACGTTCCCGTGCTTGCGCTGCGGGATCTCCTCGCGCTTCGACTCCAGCAACCGGAGACCGGCCACGATCTTGCGTCGTGTTTCCGACGGCTCGATCACGTCGTCGATATAGCCACGCTCCGCCGCGATGTAGGGATTGGCGAGCCGATTGGTGTAGTCATCAATGAGTTCGGCGCGACGGCCGGCCGGATTAGCGGCATCAGCAAGCTCACGACGATGGATGATCTCCACTGCCCCCTGGGAACCCATCACCGCAAGCTCAGCCGTAGGCCAGGCGAAAGAAAGATCACAGCCCACCGACTTCGAATCCATCACCACGTAGGCGCCGCCATAGGCCTTGCGAGTGATCACCTGAATGCGCGGCACAGTGGCTTCGCAGTAGGCGTAAAGCAACTTGGCTCCGTGGCGGATGATGCCCCCGTACTCCTGGTCAACGCCGGGCAGAAAGCCGGGCACGTCAACGAATGTGAGCAGCGGGATGTTGAAGGCATCGCACGTTCGCACGAAGCGAGCCGCCTTCTCCGACGACTCAATATCAAGTACGCCGGCGAGCACGGCGGGCTGGTTACCAACAATGCCGACGGCACGTCCGTCGACTCGCCCGAAGCCGCACACAATCGAACGACCCCAGGCCGCGTGGTACTCCATGAACTCGCCATCATCGACAACCGACCCGATGACCTCTTTCATGTCGTAGGGGATGTTGACGTTCTCGGGAAGGATCGTGTCGAGCTCAGGGCATAGACGATCAGGGTCGTCGGTGGACGGCAGAATCGGTGTCTGTTCGAGATTGTTGGCTGGAAGGAAGCTCAGAAGGAATTTCACCTCGTCGAGCACCTCTTCCTCAGAGTTGGCGACAAACGTGGCCACCCCCGACTTGGATGAGTGTGAGCCGGCACCGCCAAGCTCCTCAAGAGTGACTTCTTCACCGGTCACTGTCTTCACGACATCGGGACCAGTAATGAACATGTGCGACTTCCCCCGGACCATGAAGATGAAATCGGTCATGGCCGGGCTGTAGACGGCTCCGCCGGCGCACGGGCCGAGGATGACGGAGATCTGAGGGATCACGCCAGACGATTTCACGTTGCGATGGAAGATCCCGCCGTAGCCATCGAGGCTCACGACGCCCTCCTGGATGCGGGCGCCGGCGCCATCGTTGAGGCCGATCATCGGAGCGCCGGTGGCAAGGGCCAAGTCCATGACCTTGTGCAGCTTCTCAGCGAAGACTTCGCCGAGCGCGCCACCCATCACGGTGAAGTCCTGGCTGAAGACAAAGATTTTGCGTCCGTCGACCGTGCCCCAACCGGTGATCACCCCATCGGTGTACGGACGATCATCAAGTCCCGCCTCGTGGGCGCGGTGACGGGCAAGCATGTCGAGCTCGTGAAATGACCCCTCATCAAGGAGGTACTCGATGCGCTCGCGAGCCAGCATCTTTCCCTTGTCGCGCTGCCGCTGTACCGACCGCTCAGAACCGGCGGAACGCGCCGCTTCCTTACGCTCACGCAGATCGTCGAGTTTCGCTTGCATCGATTGATCAACCACGGCGGGCAATCTACCTCGTTCGCGACCTCGCTCAGGAAGTCGCGCCTATTACGGCGGCCCGTGCATCACAACGTTGAACAACTCATCCAGGTCAGCAACCGCCGGAAACGCTTGCAGCAGCCAGGTGGCATGGTCCACGTATGGAGGCGGAGGATCGCCGGGATTTGTCCCGAGGCAGATGTCAAAACCATCGAGTGACCCACGGACGGAGACGATCTCCTCAAGGGCCGCGTCAAACTGTGCAGGGGTCATGCTGATCGGGAATATACCCTCGTAGAGAGATGCCCTACGGACGGGTTTCTTCGCTCCTGCGCGCGCCGCGAACCACAGCGGAGGCCGGGGCTTCTGGAACGGGCGAGGTTCAAGCGACACGCCGTCGATCGTGTAGTTGCCGTCGACCTCGACCACCGTCTCGCCGTCGAGCAAGGCGGCGAGCAAACGGGCCCCATCGTCGAGCATTTCGCCGCGCACGCGGTCTCGCGTCTCCTCAGCAAACCGGCTCAGCTCTCCGCCTGAGTCAACGCCGAGCCCGAG
>JAACCU010000290.1 GCA_009937405.1 Actinomycetota bacterium | reverse complement strand
TCGCCATGAGCGCACCGGCGATGGCGACAAACCCGCCAATGATGGCGATGTAGACACCGATGCCGTCGGAGTACCCGTCGGCCCCTGGGGCAGCCCGGAGGAACAAATAACCGAGCGCAGCGCCCGTTACACCAATGGCGGCGATTAGGGCACCGTCCGCGCCGAGTCGAGGGGTTCCGGTGGCGTAAATTTCGAGCAGAATTGCGGCGGCAGCAACAGCGAAGAGCACGAGACCAAGGTTCGGGAACGGGCCGAAGCCGGTATCGAGCATGTTGAGAGTCCAGACGAGCAGCACCGTAGCGATGATGCCGGCAATGGCAAGTCCCTGAATGCGAACCATCAGAGCCACAAACGGTTCCGGGGTCGACAAGAGCGGACGCACCGAAGCGAGCAGCGCCAACAGGGCAAGAACAGCGACGAAGATGCCGAAGAACGATCCGCCGGAGGCGGAGAGACCGTTGAAACTCGCGCCCGCGAGATCGAGATCGATGGATCGTCCCCATCCCGACACAAGACCGGCGTCATTCCCCCAGGTCAGCAAGACGGAGATAAGAGCGACCGCACTACCGAGTGCAGTGATCATCAGGCCGGTCCGCTCGGCGGACCCGACAGGCGTGAGGCGCTCAGCGGGTTCCTGCGTGGGGGCTTCGCCGGAGATAGTGCTCGAACGCGAGTCGAGTAGGCCTTCGGGGTCCGAACGATAGCGCCACGCCCGGGTGAGCTTGGTAGAGAAACTGATGCCGTCATCGTCTTCGGACTGGGTGATGCGGTCGAAGGTGACCGCAACGAGGAAGAAGGCCAGGCCGCCGCCAGCGGCAAGCCGCAAGTCGAAGTTATTGATAGCCCGGAACAGCAACTTGCCGAGCCCTCCGGCCCCCATCAGTGCGGCGATACCGAGCATGGCAATTGACAAGAGCAATGTTTGGTTCAAGCCGGTGAGGATCGCAGGCCGGGCCAGAGGAAGTTGCACGTCGGTGAGGACGCGTAGTTCGGTGGCACCGTAGGCGCGCGCTGCTTCGACGACATCGTCGGGCACCTGTCTGATGCCGAGGTTGGTCAGGCGCACAATCGGAGGCAGAGCGAACACCATGGTCACCATGGTCGCCGATACCTCACCGATGCCGAAGAAGAAGATGAACGGCAGCATGTAGACGAACGAGTGCACAACCTGCATGGCATCGAGGGCCGGTCTGACCACTTTCCAGACTGCATCTGAGCGTCCGGACAGAATGCCCAGCGGAATGCCGATCAGCGCGCACACCAGGACGGCAACCAAGATCATGCCGATCGTTCGTGACGTCTGAAACCAGAAGTCGCCCGAGATCGTGCCCGTTCCCAAAAAACCGCAGGTTGCGAGCATCGCCGCAGAGCTCAGGCCGACACGAGTGTTGCGGGCGATCGAGCCGATGATGAATACGGCGATGCCCACCCACAACCACGGGATGGTGGTGATCGAGTCCCGTCCGACCCGGTCGCTCAAGATCAGGTTGAACAGGGTGGAAAATGGCCATTCGACCATGTCGCCAATTTGTGCGGTGACCGGATTGAACTGTGCCCATTTGATAAATTGCACGAACCACTCACCGAATGGCAGCGTGAAACTCCCGGGCCACTCGTTCTCAAAGAACCCGAGTGCGCGCGCCCGCTCAGCAGCAGTTTCTGCCTCAGCGACTGTCTGGAAGAAGGCCATTACATGAATACCTCACGCTCGAATCCGTCGATGAGTCGTTCGACACGACCCATCTCCTTCATGATGTCGCGGAGGTGAATCGCCCCGATCAGCTTGCCGTCATCGTCGATCACCGCAAGGCTTCGGCCTTTGCCGGCCTCGGCGTAGATGTCGTTGAAGGTCGTCCGGGCTGCGGTGGAATCGAACTCTTCGACGAGCACTGAAGACACGTCAGTCGATCCAGAGGCGAGCGCAATGATGGCCTCCTCACGAGGCACGAGTCCGGTCGGTTTGCCGTCGCTGTTGACAATGAAGGCACCAAAACGATCATCGATGACTTCGAGCGCATGGCTGAGCGTGGCGCCGGCATCGATGGTCTTGGCATCGACCATGATGGTCTTGACGTCGATCACGCGTCCCTGATCGACGTCTTGCACAAACTCGGCCACATACCCCGTGGCCGGCTGAGTGAGGATCTCCTC
>JAACCU010000289.1 GCA_009937405.1 Actinomycetota bacterium | reverse complement strand
TCTGCGGTTTGGTGTTCCAAACGGCAGATCGGTCACCGGCCCTGACCTGGGGTTTTGGGGTTTCGCGCCATCCCCACAGGGGCGGGGCCGGGAGAATTCGCGGCGCGAAACTTCCGGCGGGTGAAGTGTAGAGCGAGGCGTTGGCCGGTCAGTCGCCCGTAGGGCTGCAGCCAGGGCCGAACGCATCGGGTGTCAGCTCGAGGATCGAGGCGGGGCGACATGAAGCCCGCGCCGCCGTGTGATGGCGCCGTCACATGGTGGGCCGAGGCTCACGGGCACACCCCCAGATGCTGAGACTGGCGTGTCCCGTGGGAGGTCGGGCCGATTTGGGTCTCTAGTTCTGAGTTCGGAAGAGAATTTCGTAGGAACATGTGTGTGCCCCGGCGGTCTTGTGGGTCACCCTGTCGACCTTTGCGTCGGGAAGCAGGTCGCGAATGAACTCGACTTCGGTGGTGCAGGCCTGCGTGTAGCGGGTGGCAACGGTCCACAGAGGGCAGCTGTGAAGGTTGATCCGGTAGCGGTTGTGGTCGGCCTTCTCACAGTCGGCGAGGTATCCCTGTTCATCGAGCATGTTGGTCAGGACGTCGACTCGTTCGGCGACGGTCTTGCCCGTGAGTTTGTCTCGCGCGTTTTCGACAAGGCGGCGTCGGCGCCGATCGAATACCCGATTCACGAGTTCGGGGTCTTCTTCTTCTATGTGTTCGAGGAGTTCGACGGAGAGACTGCTGTCTGTCGCAACAAAGAGCGGTTCGGTGAGGTCGGTCGCGTGGTAGCGGTCGGCTGGTCGGCCGGGTTGGCCGCGGTCTTGACTCGCGGTGATGAGGCCGGCGGATCGTAGTGCTCTCAGGTGTTGGCGAACTGCGCTGGAGGAGATCTCGAGGGTGTCGGCGAGTTCTCCGGCGGTTGCATCACCTTTGCGCTTCAGGGCAACGAGCACCCTACGCTGAGTGGGTGACAGCGCCGCGCTGGTAATGGACATTGCCCGATCGTAGCACGCATCACGAGTTTCGAAAGTTTCGCAACATGCAACTACCTAAACACTGATAGGTTAAGGGGCACGGAGGCACCAACCGACAACCGCAGCCGAGAGAAGAGCGATATGAAGGTCTGGATCGATCAGGATCTATGCACCGGTGACGGACTGTGTGAGGAGATTGCCCCCGATGTGTTCTTCGGGTTGGACGACGGACTCTTTTACGTCAAGGAGTCAGAGGGCAACTTTGGGACAGAGAAACTGTTTGATGGTGCAGCGAACCCGGCGGGCCCCGACGGCTTGGCTCGGATAGCAGACAGCGGTCTAGAGGCGGTCATCGAGTCGGCTGAGGAGTGTCCTGGTGAGTGGATCTTCATCGAAGTCGACGGGTAGTCACGAGCGCCGATCCCGGCGCTGCAATCCGGTCGCAACAAACCAAACGGAACCGTACCGAAGCCAACGAAGGAGACAAGAGCGATGACAACGACCGAGCTAGACACGCAACCTCTGATCGTGCTGAGCGGCGAGGCGATAACGAAGGTGGCTGAGCTCTTGGCTGCAGAGGGCGAACAGGATCTCGGGCTTCGGGTAGCCGTGCGCGCTGGAGGCTGCTCAGGCTTCTCCTATGAGATGTACTTCGATTCCGATGAGAGCCCCGATGATCACGTCGCCGATTTCGGACCTGTCACGGTCAGAATCGACCCGGCCAGCGCTTCGCACCTTGCCGGCGCAACGCTGAACTACAGCGATGGCCTCCAGGGCGCAGGATTTAGCATCGAGAACCCCAACGCTCAGAGCAGCTGTGGTTGCGGGAAGTCGTTCGGCTGATGAGCGAAACACTGCGAGAAATCAAGGAATTGACCGATGCGAGTTACGAGTACGGCTTTAGCACCGACCTCGAAACCGACATTGCTCCTCCCGGTCTGACCGAGGACACAGTACGACTGATTTCAGCGAAGAAGGACGAGCCCGAGTGGCTGCTCGACTGGCGCCTCAAGGCGTTCGAGGTCTGGAAGTCCATGGATGAGCCCGACTGGGCCAAGCTCGAGATCAAGCCGATCGACTATCAGGCGTTGAGCTATTGGGCTGCGCCGACGCAAAAGCCGGTGCTCGACAGCATGGACGACGTGGATCCCGATATTCGCGACATGTTCGACAAGCTCGGGATTCCGCTGCACGAACAGAAGATGCTCAGCAACGTCGCCGTCGATGCGATTGTCGATTCTGTGTCGGTGGTAACGACGTTCAAGGAGACATTGGCAGAGGCCGGTGTCATCTTTTGCTCGTTCTCCGAAGCCGTCAGGGACCATCCTGACCTGGTGCGAGAGCACCTGGGCTCGGTGGTGCCGGTGCGCGACAACTTCTTCGCCGCGCTCAACTCCGCAGTCTTTTCCGACGGATCGTTTTGCTACATCCCTGCCGGTGTCCGATGCCCGATGGAGCTGTCCACCTACTTCCGCATCAACTCGATGAACACCGGGCAGTTCGAGCGCACCCTCATCGTCGCCGAGGACGATTCACACGTCTCCTACCTCGAAGGATGCACGGCACCTCAACGCGACGAGAACCAGCTCCATGCTGCTGTGGTCGAGTTGGTGGCCAAGGATCGATCCGAGATCAAGTATTCGACGGTGCAGAACTGGTACCCGGGCGACGAGAACGGCGTTGGCGGTATCTACAACTTCGTCACCAAGCGAGGTCGGGCCCATACCGAGGCCAAGATCTCCTGGACACAAGTGGAGACCGGCTCGGCCATCACCTGGAAGTACCCCAGCGTGATCCTCCAAGGCGATCGGTCGGTCGGCGAGTTCTACTCAGTAGCGCTGTCCAGCAAACGCCAGCAAGCCGACACCGGCTCCAAGATGATCCACATCGGTGCCGACACCACAAGCAGCATCATCTCGAAAGGGATCTCGGCTGCGCAAGGCCAGAACACCTACCGGGGGCTCGTCAAGGTGATGCGATCCGCGAGGAATGCGCGCAACTACACACAGTGCGACTCGCTACTTCTCGGCTCGGAGTGTGGTGCTCACACGATTCCGTACATCGAAGTGAAGAACCCGACCGCGAGGGTTGAACACGAAGCGTCCACCTCGACGGTGGGCGAGGACCAGCTGTACTACTGCCGCCAACGCGGCATGACCGAAGAGGATGCCATGTCGATGATCGTCAACGGATTCTGCCGCGAGGTGTTCGACGAACTCCCGATGGAGTTCGCCGTCGAAGCGGGACGACTCCTGAGCGTGAGCCTGGAAGGAAGTGTCGGATGATGTTGCACGTCGAAAATCTCACCGCATCGATCGGTGGAACCTCGATCCTCAACGGACTCGACCTCGATGTCGGAGCGGGCGAGGTCCACGCGATCATGGGCCCCAACGGCTCCGGCAAGAGCACCTTCGCCCATGCTCTCGCGGGCAGAGACGGCTACGAGATCACCGGCACAGCCACGCTTGATGACGTTGATCTGCTCGATATGGAGCCCGAGGCTCGGGCGGCTGCCGGAGTGTTTGTCGGCTTCCAGTACCCGGTGGAGATCCCAGGAGTGAACAATATGTACTTCCTGCGCACCGCGTTGAACTCGGTGCGGCGTGCCCGCGGCGAGACCGAGATCGGAGCGCGCGATTTCCTGGCCGTTGCCCAAGACGCGATGGATCTTGTGGAGATGAAGGAGGGCTTTCTTTACCGTGCCGTCAATGCCGGGTTCAGTGGTGGCGAGAAGAAGCGAAATGAGATCCTGCAGATGGCGGTGATGGAGCCGCGTTTGGCCGTGCTCGACGAGACCGACTCTGGTCTCGATATCGACGCCCTGCGCATCGTTGCCTCCGGTGTCAACGCACTGCGAGGGCCTGAGCGCTCCATGATCGTGATTACGCACTACCAGCGGCTGCTCGACTACATCAAGCCGGACTTCGTGCATGTCTTGGTCGATGGCCGAATCGTTGAGTCGGGTGATCACACGCTTGCGCTGCATCTCGAAGACCACGGCTACGCCGATTTCGTCAACCACGACCTGGATGATGCCCCCGAGCGTCCCCTCTCGGGAGCGGCGAGGTGACCGCAACCTCAACGGCAGATCATCAAGAGATGCTCGATGGGCTCACGTACCCGACCAAACGCGACGAAGCGTGGCGGTACGCCCCCCACGACGTGCTCGGCCAGTTGTCGTTCGGCCCCCCGGTCGAGTCGAGTCGTCAGCTACCCCCAGCTCTCGATGCGAACATCCCTGCGCTCAAGGGACCGCGCATCGTATTGGTCAACGGCGTTGTCGACCTCGAGCGATCAGAACTCAGCGCTCTGCCCGCGGGGCTGCGACTCTTGACCTTCGACGACGCACGGCGCGAGCAACCGGAGCTGCTGGCGGCACACTTCGATAGCGACGTGGACCTTTCCACGGGCACGTTCTCGGCACTCAACGTGGCGTTCGGGCGCAATGGCGCCGTTGTCCACGTCGCCCGCGGTCATGCCATAGACATGCCGGTCCAGATCGTCGACATTGTGTTGCCTGACGAAGTAGGAAACGCGTCATCTAGTGGCGCGGTTATCTATCTCGAGGAGGGCGCGTCGGCGACTGTTGCCGAGACGAGAATCGGGGACGGCGACTTCGGAGGCTCCAATACACGCACAACGATCACCGTTGGCGACCAGGCGGCGCTCGATCACATCGTTCTTCAGGACGTCGCATCGACGCAGGCCCATCTGGGGCGCATCGACGCCACGCAAGGAGCCGGGAGCGTGCTGCGCTGCCACTTGTTCAATCTTGGTGGCAGGTACGGCCGGGTCGACTACGACGTATGCCTTGCCGGCGAAGGAGCGCTGGTTGAGCTGACCGGTTTGTACTTCGGTACGGGTAACCAAGTTCTCGATCAGCAGGTCACCGTTGTGCATGCGGCCCCCAACTGCACGAGTCGTCAAGCGTTCCGTGGCATCCTCGACGAGAAGAGCACTGGCGTGTTCAACGGCGGGATCGACGTGCGCCCGGGAGCTGACGGCACCGACGCCGAACAGTCCAACGACAACCTCCTGTTGTCCGACCGCGCCGAGGCCAACACCCAACCGCGCCTCGAGATCCTCGCCGACCAAGTCGCCTGCAAACACGGCGCGACCGTCGGCCAACTCGACGGTGAAGCCCTCTACTACCTGCGCACCCGCGGCATTTCCGAGGCCGACGCGCGGCGACTCCTCATCGAAGGATTCGCCGACCAAGCGATCGACTCCCTCGACAACGAGATCCTGCGGAGTTGGATCACCGAACGAGTGCGACGCCACGATGGCTGATCAACAGGAGATCCGCGAACAATCGGTCACGATCGGTGCGACGCGAGGTTTCGTCATCCCGCGCGATTGCGTGGTGACCATCGTCCCCGCCGGGCACCGGGCCACCCTCGTCGAAGGCCAACATGTCACTCTGCTGCAAGCGCTCGGCGGAACCGCCACCGTCACCGCCAGCGATGGTGAGATGGCTCGTCTCACCCCGCAAGATTCCATCGACTTCGGCCTCATTGAGGCACCGACGCCAGGCACCCTTGCCGATGGGGCAGATTTCAGTATCGACGGCGTTTGGGCAGCCGCGACCACCGTCTACGACCCTGAGATACCTGTCGATATCGTCGAACTGGGTCTCGTCTACCGGGTCGATGCCGACGAGTTGGCCGACGGTACATGGCTCGTAGACATCGACATGTCGGTCACGGCGCCGTTCTGTGGCATGGGCGACATCATGCGCCAAGATCTCCACGACGCCGTCGCCGCTCTGCCGGGTGTAGCGGCGGTCAAGGTCACACTCGTCTTTGATCCACCGTGGGACGCATCGCGACTATCCGCTGTCGCTCGCCTCGAGCTGGGAATGCTGTGACCGAGCCAACGGCCCGAGCCAATAGCGAATACCGAGCGCTCGTCGACATGTGAGCCCCGAAAGGATCGCTCTCCGCAGCGATCAGGGAGATGGCCGAAGAAACTCGAAAACCCGATGGAGCGGCGGCCCGAGCTGGACTCTGCCGGGCCATCTCCGGCCCCGTCCGAACTAGCGCCTCCTTCCGCGGACTCGCGAAACGAACCCAATTCTTGACCGAGCGTGACGTCAGTCGCCCTCCCCCTCGATGACTCTGAGCGCGAAGCCGCAGCATCGTAGACGTTCCCAAATCGGCGAAATCCGTTCCCAACTCCCTGATCGCGCACCCCATCTGAGCTGGGGATTCGGGGTTTTCTACCGGCCCGACAGGGGCGGGGCCGGGAGAATTCGCGGCGCGAAACCCTCGGTCGAGCGTCGAGGTTAGTGGCGGTGGGGAGAAGGACACTGCAGGAACTGGTCCCAGAGCGACTAGTGGCCGTTCCATTCGGGGTCGCGCTTCTCGGCCCACGCGGCGCGGCCTTCCTTGGCGTCGTCGGTAGCGCTCACCAGGCGACGCATTGTTTCGCCCATGCGGACCGCGTCGCTCCAGGGCATCTTGCGTCCTCGTCGGGCCATTTCGTTGGTGGCTCGGACCGCAAGAGGAGAACCCTGACAAAGACGATCGGCCAACACGCGTGCTTCGGTGAGCAGATCGTCGTGGGCGTGTACTCGCCATGCGAGGCCAATTTCCTTGGCGTGATTGGCGTCGATCGGATCACCGGTGAGGAGCAACTCGAGCGCGTCGGACATGGAGACGTGATCCGGCAATCGAAGCGAGCCGACCACGGTTGAAGCCCCGATCCGGACCTCGGGATAGGCAAACGTTGCCCGGTCGCTGGCGAGAACAAAGTCACAGGCCAGCACAGCGGTGAGCCCGTAGCCGATGCAGGGGCCGTTGACCGCAGCGATTGTTGGCTTCCAAATCTCCATGCCGGATTCGAACGTGGAGATCGTGGGCCATTCCCAAAACGAGCCGGGCCATGTGCCCGTGGATCCGGCACCGTCTCGTAGGTCGGCGCCCGCGCAGAACGCTCGTCCGGCGCCGGTCACGATTGCTACCCACGCCTCGTCGTCTTCGCGAAATTCGGTCCAGGCGGCGTCGAGCGCGGTTCGCATGGCACCGTTCACGGCGTTCAACGCGTCGGGGCGGTTGTAGGTGATTGTGGCGACGTGACCGTCGCGTTCATAACGTGCGGCATCGGGCATAGGCACAGCATTCCCTACAGCGCGGCCCATGACCACAATTACTGCAGGTCTCACCGCCGGAACTGCTCTCGGTAGTGGTCGCCTGAGCTTCGATCACGATCTCGATGTAAAGCCAACGCGAGGGCTGGAGCGAACACTCGGTCTCAGCGCGCTACGACTTCGACGATGACCAACGCCAGTGGCTAGCCGATAGTGCGCAGCATTGTCTGGTCTGCAAGACCGTCGGCCAGGGTGTCAACTTCGCCACCGAAACCATGTTCGTTGGCTAACTCCCACCAGAGATTGCTGCCGCTGACCTATCACTGAGGTGGGTTAGCGGCAGCAATTGTGGGGTTGGCTGCGGTTACTTCGCGAGGTGGTCGCGGATTTCGGTGAGGAGATCGATCTCCGATGGGCCGGCGGGGGTGTCGTCTGCTTCTTCTTCGGTCTTGCTGGCGTTGTACGCCTTGAGGACGAAGAAGACGGCGAGTGCCACAAAGACGAAGCTGATCGCGGTGGTGATGACCTGGCCGTACCAGATAGGTGTGCCGCTGATTTCGAAGTTGAGCGTGTCGAAGTTTGGCTTGCCGAAGATGGCGGCGATGATCTGCATGATCACGCCGTTGACCAATGCGTCGATGATCGGCTTGAACGCCGTGGCCATGATCACTGCGACCGCTAGAACAACGATGTCGCCCTTGTTGATGAAGGTCTTGAATTCCTGAAGCACGTATTTGTCCTCACCTTGTGTTTCACACACCACGCACGTGGTCTGCCAACCGCTCCGGGGGCTCAAGCACACGGAGAAGTTATGACTGACTTTACGAGACAAGTCGCAGGTGTTACCGGCGAACATGGCAGTGGTCGAGACCGCATCGGTTCAAATGACTGGGATTGGGGCACCTCAACAGCTTCCCGGCTATGACCCGTTCGGCAGGTTGTTGTCGGCGATCACCCAGAGACGTGTTGTGGTGCCGGCCGTGTTCGCTATTGTCGGCATCTCGCCGTTCGATGAAGGAATGCAGTCATGGCTGAAAGCAATATCGAAATCTACGAGAGCGAAGACCGACGGTTCCCCCCGTCGGCAGAATTTGTGGCGCAGGCCAATGCCAGCGATCGTTCGCTCTACGACGAAGCCGACGCTGACTATGAGGCGTTTTGGGCG
>JAACCU010000032.1 GCA_009937405.1 Actinomycetota bacterium | reverse complement strand
GTGTCGGAGGGGGGACTTGAACCCCCACGCCCTTTCGGGCACTAGCCCCTCAAGCTAGCGCGTCTGCCAATTCCGCCACTCCGACGTGACCTTCCGGCGAACCGGATGCGAGGCGCAATCGTAGCGGCACACAAGAGGTGAGCCACCCAGAAATCGTAGGGTTGTCGAGCGTGGCAGACTCTCCCGATGGGCTCGCTCCTCGAGGTGCCAATCGAAGATGAAGGCAGAGGCCAGAGACCCCGGCGCGTAGCGGTGCCAACGAAATGGCTGGGCCTGACCGTCGCGGTTGCTTGTACCTTCATCTTCGCCTTACTTGCCTGGCAGCTTCTCCACACCGATGCCGCTGATAGCCCTGAAGCTGCCTCCACCAGCACCACCGTTGCGGCCACGACGACCGAATCATCCAGCTTGACCGACCCCTCACCAAGACCGCTGGCGGCGCAAGCAGCCTGGATCGATGCGGCAGGGTTGCTCCGTGACGGAGCAGTGGTGACTGTCACGGCCGAAAGCCCCTATCTCACCCAGGCCGACCCGGGGCTGGCGTTGTGTCGGCGGGGCCGAACCGTTGCGTGCACCAACCTTGAGACCGGGCCAGTCACATTCGACGGCGACATGAGTTCGGTCTCGGTGACACTGATGCAGCGATTCGTCGACTGGCGGGGCAACGAACAAGACTGCATCACCACCGCTCCCTGCGAGCTTCGGATGTGGGCATTCAGCACTCAGATCGACGAACTCAATGTCGCCATCGACTTCGACCCGTCGGCTCCTCTCCTTCAATCTCGGCAGTCAGTCGGCGAAGACCGCTTACTTGAGGCTGTCGGCGATCTGAACCTCACCCTCCCCACCGACCGGGCACTCACCGTTCGCCAATGCATCGTCGGCCTAAACAATGCATGCGCCGCGGACACACCCATCGCTGGATCACCGCTCACCACCAGCGACACCCACGCCGAGTACCAAACGTCTCCTCGGCGCCGAATAATCACACCACGCGGACCCTACGACTGTGTAACCGACGGCCCCTGCGAGCTTCGCTTCACGACCGATGACAGCCAACGTATCGCACCGTTTCTGCTTGACTTTCAAGCCAATGAGATCGGGCCCGATGAGCTACCAACGCTTGCCGTACGGCCGGCCGTTGGGCTCGCCGAACGCGAACTCGTCGAGATCCGAATCGGCAACACGGCAGCCCCCATCGCATCGCTCTGGCTCTGCGCGCCAGCGGTACCGACCTGCATCTTGCTCACCACCGCGTCCACCAACGAGTCAACACTGCTCTCGGTCCCTCGGTACATGGACGATCGCTACGACAGCGTTCAAGGCGAGACGGTCATCGACTGTGCGCTCACCAAATGCGTCATCCAGGCTGCCCTCGGCGGCATGCACGTCTCGGCGCCACTCTCATTTGATTCCACCCGCTCATCGCTGTCTGAGGCCCAGGTAGTCCTGGACTCAACCGGGCCATTTGAGTCGGGCGACGATGTTCGGCTTGTGGGTCGCAACCTGTATGTGAGCGCCTCTCCCAACGACCCGTTCACTGGAACACGAATTCGATTCTGCGAATCCAGCGACGCGACCCCCTACGACTGCATCTCGGCCTCTGGTTTCAGCAGCGGGATCCAGCGCGATGGCACGGTCGACACCGTGCTCCGCATCCCAGATTTTGATCGCCGCCGGTCGATTCCGGCCGGTGCGGTGGTACCCCAAAGCTTCTGCATCGACGCGTGCTGGTTGATCGTAGAAACCCGGCTCGAAGTGCCCGGCGTCGCAATCCCAATCGACATCGTCAACCGGGGCTGACCAACACAGTTGGAGGCAGTGCTATGGGCTCTCGGAGAACTGCGACAGGTCAAGCGTTCCGTCGCTTCGGTGCCGCAGGTCATCGAAGCCTGGGCCAATCCCGACCCTCACCTCGAACTGTCCAATCAGCAACATCAGCCCGAGCTCGCGCAGCTCACCTTCGAGGTCGGCGATGAGAACGCGTCGCTGCGCTGGGTCTTGCTCAGCGGCGGCGCCCGCAATTAGACCCTGCAACAGTTCGGAGTCGTTGCCAGTCACGTCATCCACGCCACCGGCAACACGGAGCAACGCATCAGACGATCCCGAACCGCCCGCCACGACAAACGGAAAGAAGACGGCCTGGCCAGAGGCAACACGGGCGGCAAAATCGTCAGCGGAAGACTCACGTAGTTCGACATCAACACCGAGACTCGACAACTGCGCCTCAAGGGCCGACCCGATCGGCGACAACATGCCCGCCGGGACATCCACCACAAGCGTCTCTGGAAGATCGCCGTTTTGAACGTCGGCGGCAAGCAAGTTGGGCAACGGATTGAGAGAGGCGATGTCGGCGGTTAGCTCGGCGGCTATGAGCGAACCAAGCAACGCTCTGCGAGCATCAGAGTCGCCGAGTCGCACAACGATGGCCACGCGAAGATCAAGGGGTTGACGAATGATGTCGCCAGGAGTGATGTCAGACCCCTGTCCTACGGGGAGCACCACCCAGTCAACAAGGGCATTGTCTAGGAGATCGCTAGCGCTGGAATCCACCTGGACGAGCTTGATCCGAGTAACCGTCGACGCATCATCGACGGCTACCAGCGTGTCATCCCCGTCATAGCGGTACGCGCCGGTCGTACGGATCTCACCGGCCTCGGTGAGGCCGGTGATCCCGAAGGCGGGACTGGCAAGGACATCGGCGAGCATCTCGAACGGTTCGCTCAACTGGATCACCAGCGTTGATACATCTGGTGCCGATATTCCGGCCACGTCACCGGAATCACCGTTCACAAAGTCTGTCCAGCCCCGAATTGCGTTGAGGCTGGTAGCGGCTTGATCGGCGGCTCCACGAGCAGCGACGCCTTCGAGCGAGACCTTCACATCCTGTGCCGTCAAAGGCTGCCCAAGACCATCGGTAAGGTCGGCCGCCAGCACAAAGGTCCACGTCAGACGGTCCTCGGTAACAAACC
>JAACCU010000288.1 GCA_009937405.1 Actinomycetota bacterium | reverse complement strand
GATGCCCCCCATGCCCGGAGGTGGTTCGACATGACGATTACGCCGGAACTCAACGGCGGGGTTCACTTTCGATCCGTTCTCGCCTTTGATGAAGCCCGGCCGCATGTATCGCTTCTCGATATAAATACGGATCGAGACGAAGGCCTCGAGCCCGTCGCTCTGTGCAGTTGGTGCGGGCGCGGTCAGCATGGCTCTCTCTGGCTCGATGTCGAAGAGCTCGTTCAATCTGCCCGACTGCTGGAGCGGGCGTCGATGCCCCCGGTTTCCTACGGAATCTGCGCGTCTTGTCGTGATGAGATGTCGGCGGAGCTATTTATTCCCAGCGGAATCGGCGAATCTACGAGCTGACCTGAGCGGCCCCGAACGGGGGGCGTGTACGTGACTGGTTGGGCCATGGGAAAACAGTGACATTGTCGATTTGATGACGCTGTTTTGGCCCGTTCAGTCATGGCGTTGACCGGTCCGGTGAGCGGAGCCGAGCCGACGAATGTGGTGGGGCTGCATCTGCGCGGCCTTTTGGCCCGTAAAGCACAGTGTCGTTCCAATTATCGGAGGAATCCCCATGCCACCAATTCTTCGGGCTGTCCAGCCGCAGCTCCCATTCATCATTGCCGGGTTCGCCTCGTTCCTGTTTTCGGTCTGGTTGTATTTTGTGCAGGACGAGACAATGGCAGGAATTTTTGTCGGCCTCTGGGTCCCATCTATCCACTCGCTGGGCACCCTTGTGCTCACACAAACCGATGCGCCAGCCCGTCGCGAACAAGAGGCGTGAGCATGAGCGAAACTACGCTCTTCATCATTGGTGTCATCGTCTTCGCTATCACGGTCTACGGCGTCGTAATGGCTGGTGGACTTGCGTTGACTCGTATCGAGATCGAGCAGAACCCATACCGCAACGACAAGGTCAATGAGGACGAGGTGAAGAAGCGATTCAGATTAAAATAAAGCGCCCAAGGCGCTTGGCAAGGGACGAACGCGCCGGCCAGCAGCCCTGCTGCTAATCGAGCCCCTTGCACGACCCAATGGGTGAGCCCTTCACCTTGATTCCCACGTTTGATCCCGGAAAGCTCATCCATTGGCTGCGTCCAGTTCGCCGAGAGACTCACCTCCCCCCACTCATGCTGAGATCGTTATCGTGGGCGCCGGTCTCGCCGGTCTTGCAGCCGCACGGCGATTGGATGCGGCCGGGCGCGATGTGGTGGTGCTGGAGGCATCTGACGGTGTTGGGGGGCGGGTCCGTAGCGACATGGTTGATGGTTACCGGCTCGATCGAGGTTTTCAGGTTTTGCTTACCGCATACCCCGAGCTAATAACCCAGTTCGATGTCGACGCGCTAGATCTGCGTTGTTTCGAGCCAGGTGCGCTGGTTTGGAACGGTAGGCGGATGCACCTGGTTGGCGACCCGATCCGCCGTCCCCGAACCGTGTTGCGGACTGGGTTGGCCCCCGTGGGGTCGCTTGGGGATAAGGCGCGACTGTTGCGGCAACGAATCCGGCTGCAACGAGCAACGGCGCCCGATTTGTTGCGCCAGCACGACATCAGCACGCTCGCCGCGCTCGGCGAGCAGGGTTTCAGCACCCGGATCATCGATCAGTTTTTTCGGCCCTTCGTTGGGGGTATCCAGCTCGACCCATCCCTGCAGACCAGCCGGCGGATGTTCGATGTCATTCTTCAGAGCCTCCTCGGGGGCGATGTCGCGCTGCCGGCGGCGGGGATGGGCGCAATTCCTGAACAGCTTGCGAGCCATCTGAGGGCAGGGGTCGTGCACCTCGACACGACGGTGGGCTCGGTGAAGCCCGGAGAGGTCGTTACTGTCGATGGCCGCCATATCACGGCCGACAGAGTTGTTGTTGCCGTCGAAGGCCCCCAGGCCTCAGCCTTGCTGGGCCTGCCTTTAGTCGAGTCGAATCCGGCGTCATGTGTGTGGTTCGCAGCTGAGGCGCCCCCCATCCCAGACCGATACATCATCTTGGATGGCACCGGCCAAGGTCCCGCGTTGAACATAGCGGTAATGACCAATGTGGCTCCGGAGTACGCGCCTGAAGGCGAGACATTGATCGCGGCGGCCTGTCCCGGAACCAACGATGGGGGCATCGAGCCCGCAGTTCGAAAACAGCTACGAGCCATGTTGGGCGGCTCGGTTGATTCGTGGGTACACCTGCGCACTGATGCCATCGCCCATGGTCAGCCCACCCAGCGTCCGCCGTTCTCGCCGAAGCAACCGGTCGCCCTCGGTCAGGGCCTATTCGTTTGTGGCGATCACCGCGACACCGCATCGATCCAGGGTGCACTGTTTTCAGGGCGACGCTGCGCCGAAGTGGTCCTTTCCAGTCTCACCTGAGGGTCTGTGCGCCACCATGTCTCCAACGCTTGAACCTATGATCGCCGACCCGCCGCCACAGTTGCGCACTGTCCTTTGTCAGCCGTGGACTGAGCTCGCCTATTTTCGCCGGCCGTATGCGCCCGAGGCCATTCAGTAACTTCTTCCCCGCAGAGTCACGGTCGACACCTTTGAAGGAAATGCTCGGGTTGGGTTGATTCCTTTCGCGATGCGCAAGGATCAGCTCGCACCTACGCCCCAGTATCGCGCAGTGCTAAGCCGACGACCCTGGAGCAGACCGGTAGCTCCCGGGCCGCTTAAACCACGGCGCGGTCCCGGGCTGGACGGTTGGTTATTTACTCAAGCGGAGTTGATAGGCGCCGAGGCTTCCACCCGCTCCGTTCTCGATCAAGCTGTTATCGATGGATGAAACTGGGAGCAGGTGTGCCGTAACCTGATCGAGTGGTGAGGTCCCGTTTGTGACTGAAATTGTTAGTCCGTCCAAGGACGGATCGGGGGTCACAATGGTGTTGCATCCGTTGCCGTTACAGCCGAAGTAGAGGCCTTGGAGAAATACGGCTCGGTATTCGCGAATGGTCAGGACTCCGCTATTCCCATTGCCCAAGTTGTTTTCATTGAATTGGGGGACGACAGCGAATCGAGGCGACAGGGTGATGTCTGGGATGTCGTCGCCGTTGGCGTCGTAGCCGAAGAGCGTGACGAAACCAGTGCCTACTCCGTAGTCGGAAAGACATGTCGAAATGTTGGCGTTGGCGTCGGCGTGGCTCATGGCATCGAAGGTCTCCCTGAGGCAACTTGTCGGGAGCTCCGCGGCGGTGTAGCCGTAGCCGATGTATTCCCAGAGAGGGGCATTGTCGATGGGGTGAACGCCATAGACGTTGTTGTCAATATATAGCTGGTCGGTGTTCCCCTGACCGAGCCGCCCTGGGCACGATGAGCCACTCACAGAGAGTCCAGCGATGAGTCCCTCGACAAGGCCGGTTCCCAGGCCTTGAAATGTCGGGAGAGCATTTGGCCCGTAGGACTTGTTAGCGCAATCGTCGACGACATCGCCGGGTGGATTGGCCCAGATGCGGACGAAGTGATCGATGCCAACGGCAATGTTGACGGCGAGTTCGTCGGCCTTGTTAATGCCACAGAGAGCCTCAGTGCCTACAGCCGGGTTGCCCCACTGACCGATTTCAAGAGCGCCGAAGTTGCCACTATCTACGGAGTCATCGCACGGAGCCACCGCTTGCCCGCCCGCTGCACTCCTCATGCAGATCTCGCTCCCACCTGGACCAGTACCGGCATTACCCAGAACCGCGAACGGAAGCACCCCTCCGATTCCCTGGATTGCCAGCGAGGCTTCAGCCGTAGCCGAAGTGGTGAACGAATCGAAGCCAAATACGCCAGCAAATGCGGTCGGAACAGTTTGGTCCGGCACCACAACCCTGAAGGTTCCAAGTCCGTCGGCACTGATGCACTCGGTGGCGGTCCCCAGTACGTCGCCGGTGAAGAAGAAGGCTTCGTCATCGACGCAGGCGCCCCATGCGGCAGCCCACTCCGCATCCGTATAGTCAGTGCTGAGATTCAGGCGCACGATTTCAGCCGCTTTGTTGGTAGCCGCTGAGACACCGAGAGAAAGGTCGAGCCCGCCGCCAAGTACGCCAGCGTCGGCTGCGGACTGGTCCTGGCGTCTTTCGGCGAACAACATCCCTAAATCGACAGCAAATCCCGACATTCCCATGAGGACTGTGAGAGTGATAGCGAACATGACCATTGCGGCCCCACGCTCGTCGGATTTTGCGACGGTCATGGACATGCCTCCTCTGAAGTTGCGACATACGTCGCTACTTGTTCAAGCCGTGTTTGCACAGTGCTCGTAACCTGCATCCCGGCAAGCCAGGGGTCGAAGACTCCCGTGATGGGCTCCGCCGGGGTAGCAATGGTGACTTGGACGATCTCGCCGATGGCAGATGTAGTTGGCAGCGAGATTGTGATCACGCTGGAATCGGCCAACTCCATCCGGGCACATGTTGCGGCGACAATCTCCGTTGTTTGAGTTGCGCCAACAACGCCGGTGTCCTGGTAATTCACTGCAGCCAAACGTGATCCCTCACGTGCACCTTGACTCACGTCGAGCTTCACGCCAAACAAAAGGCCAAACTCGATGATCCCAAAGATCATGAGAAAGAGAATTGGTGCGACAATTGCTGTCTCTACGAGTGCAGCCCCGCGGTCGGAGGCGCCACGGGTGTGGGGCCGGCGGTTGCCCAGAGAAGGAATCATCATCGCGAATTCCCTGCCAACGCTGCGGGACCGGCACGATCAGATGCGGAGACATGGCTGATCGAATATGTACCCAAGCACGCGGCCGCGATACTCGACAAGACAACCGCATCTCTAACGAGGTGCTCCGCCGAGCTCGCGTTCTTGAGCATGTACATGATGATTTTATCGGTCATTTCTCGGCGAACATGAGCGCCGATGGAATAACACTAAACGTAGCTGGTCACAACCCTGGGGCGGGCAACTACCCCGTCCGTCAATCATCTTCGCGAGGAGGGCCGCGTACGGGGCAAAAGTTCGAGCCCGCCCAGCGGACCAAATTTTGCCCGTCAATAATTAGGACAGAGCCGATTCCAATCCGTACCATCGTTCATGACGGAGTACGAGGTGAAGGAGCAGGTGCCGATGGGCGCTGAGCGCAGTCCGGTTGCACGAGTAGAAGCGCTGGTCGTGTCTGTGCCGGCCGAGGGCAACGCCTTTGCCGAAGGTTCAGAAGAGACCCTTCTGGTGCGGGTGACCGACGAGGCCGGCAACTACGGAATTGGCGAGTCCGTCTGCACGCCCGAAGTCATCAAGGCCATGATTGATCAGGAGACGATCCACTTCTGGAGTCAGGGCATCACGGACATCGTGGTGGGGACCGATCCGCTCGAAGCCAGAGCGACGTACGACCGGGTGTATCACGGCAGCTTCTACCACGGCCGCCGAGGCACCCTGATCCAGGCCCTGTCGGCCGTCGACATAGCTCTCCATGACCTCGCCGGCAAACAACTCGGTGTGCCTGTCTACAAGCTGCTTGGCGGGGCCCGCACTGAACGCATTCGTCCCTACGCAACCCTGTACCCGGGCGACATCTACGACGGTCCAATAGAGCCAATCCTCACCGAGACCCGCCGCCAGGCCGAGATCGCCGTTGACCAGGGCCTACGAGCGGTGAAGGTGCCGGTGCTGTTCGGCGCCGAGAACGATCCGGGTGGCGTTCCAGACAAAACCATCGTCGGTTTCATCGAGAAATGCCGCGAGTTGCTCGATGAAATCACCCCCGACCTTGTCCTCGCTGCCGACTTTGGCTATCGCTGGTGGGATTGGCAGGCTGCGGCGTGGACGTTGAAACGACTCGAAGATTACGACGTCTACTTCGCCGAGGCACCGCTGCGCCACGACGACCTTGATGGTCACGCCAGGCTGGCGGCTGTATCGCCGGTCAGAGTCGGTGGAGCAGAGTTTGCCGCAGGCCGCTGGGAGGTGCGCGAATGGCTCGAACGAGGCGGCGTGTCTCTGATTCAGCCCGGCATTAGCAGGGCAGGCGGTTTCACCGAACTGATGCGAATCGCCGAGATGTGTGAGATGTACGGCGCCCAACTGATGCCTCATAGCTTCGCCACCGGCATCACCGACGTCGCCAACTTTCACCTTCAAGCAGCATCGCTGACAGTGCCGATGGTCGAGTTCCGGTCGTCGCGTCTCGGACCGTCGAGGCTCCGAACCGAACTGGTCTCGCCCCCCGAGCCTGAGATCGTCGACGGCTATGCCCGGCTACCCACCGGCGCCGGCTTGGGCATTGAACTGAACGAAGATTTGGTCGCTGCGCACACGCGGCTCGGCTACTGAGCCCGGTTCACCACCGGCAACACCCTCACGGAGATCAAAAAATGATCAGCGCAGATCTGACCGACAAACGAACCATCGTCACCGGCGGGGCCAGCGGTATTGGCCTCGGCGTAGTCCGCACGTTCGCCCAAAACGGCAGCACCGTAGCGATAGCCGACCTGGCAGGAGACCGGATTGGCGAATCGGCACAGACTCTCGTCGACGAAGGCTTCGATGTCTTTGCCGCACCCTGCGACCTACGGGACAATGACTCGGTTGTCTCCATGGTCGAGTTGGCCGTCGAACGGATGGGCGGCATCGACTATCTGCTCAACATCGCAGGTCATCCAGTGACATTGACGGCGATCCCTGCCTCGGATCTCGAATCGCAGAGCGAGGCACTGTGGTCAGAGGTGTTATCGATCAACCTGATGTCGGCCTTTCGGACCGCGAAGGCGGCCGCCCCGTATCTGCGAGAATCGAAAGGCGCAATCGTCAACACAAGCTCGATGTCGGGCTGGCGCGGTGGAGGCTCGAGCACTCCTTACAGCGTGGCCAAAGGCGGCATCATCACCCTGACCAAGGAACTGGCCCGGGGATTGGGGCCCGAGGTCAGGGTTAACGCCATCTCACCCAGCTATGTCCATCCTGAATCGACGAACTTTCCTCTGCGCTGGGAGAGCGTGTTCGAGGACTGCGAACCGCTGCCTCTGGGTCGGCCGGGAACCGCGGTCGAATACGCAGACGCCTGCCTGTTCCTTTGTGCCGGCGCAAGCTTCATCACCGGCCAGACCATCCACGTCGACGGAGGCTGGAGCGCCTGACGCAGGGCGCCATCGCCAACTCTGGTGGTGATCGCTGGGTACGGGCGCGGCGAGATAACCCCCACGAGCCAATATTGGGCCCAACGGGTCGCGCTACGCTGCTCCAACGATGTTGATCTTCACTGGTGACGCTCTCCAACCCGATCCAAAGAGTGAAAAATGAGGTTGGATCTGCGGGCGCTACACGGCATCGGGCCTCGTTGATGCTGTTTGCCCGATTCCCCATCCTGGTTCGCGGAGGAGGAGATCTCGCCACCGGCGTTATCCACTGCCTTCACCAGGCCGGCTTCCCGGTCGGTGTGGTCGAACTCGCCCACCCGCTGACGGTTCGGCGCCGAGTGGCGCTTTCAAGCGCCGTCTACGACGGAACCGCAACTGTCGAAGGGCTGCGGGCTCAAAAAGTGAACGATGTCGAAGGATGGCAGGTCACAGTTGAAGAAGGGGGGGTTCCTGTGGTGGTTTGCGACACGATCCCAGACTGGATCCCAATTCCGGAAGTGGTCATAGATGCTCGGCTCGCCAAACGAAACATCGACACATGTATCGACGATGCCGATTTCGTCATCGCATTGGGTCCAGGGTTTCACGCTGGCACCGATTGTGATGTCGTGGTCGAAACGAACCGAGGCAGCCGACTGGGTCGCATCATTCACGAAGGCCCGGCGCAGGCCAACACAGGGACGCCGGGTGTCGTCTCCGGCTACGGGGCCGAAAGGGTTCTGAGGGCTCCCAAATCCGGGATGATCAAATGGCAGGCGCAGATCGGCGATCCGGTGGCGCGGGGAGCCATCATCGGCACCGTCGCAGGAATGGATATCCACGCACCGTTCGATGGCATTATTCGAGGACTCCTGCACCCTGACTGTCGAGCGGAATCTGGGCTCAAGATCGGAGACGTTGACCCCCGTCTCGATGCACCATGCGATGAGATCTCGGACAAGGCCCTTTCGATAGGCGGCGCCGTGGTGGTAGCGGTACTCGGTTGGATGAAGAGTCGAGCACAACTGTGAGACCAGTCGACGCCATGGCTCATGTCGTCGACGTAGAGCACGCCGCCTCGGGTGTGGGTTGCAGCGACCATGAACTGGTCTCTTTCGTAGGCGGAGGCGGGAAGACGACCCTCATGCATGCGTTCGCCCGGGGGCTTGGGGGCAGTTGCATCGCAACAACGACTACAAGAATGGGAGCTGGTGAGAACGGTGGCCTCACAACGCTGATCGGTGCGTCCGACGACGAGATAGTTGCTGCGGCCACATCCGGACCGACATTGGTATGGCGTTCAGTGTCCGACGGGCAGGCGCTTGGGATGAACCCAACGCGATGTAATGCACTCTTCGACCGAGTCGATCATGTCCTTGTCGAGGCAGACGGGGCCCGCTCAATGCCGTTCAAGGCACCGGGCACATTTGAACCTGTCGTTGCGTCGGCCACCACAATGATGGTCTCAGTGATCGGCGCGGATGCTCTGGGCCGAATAATCGCAGATCAATGCCATCGTCCGCTACGGGTTGCGGCATTGGCTCGATGCCAGCCCTACCAACGATTGACACCAAAAGCTGCGGCAGCGGTCTTGTTGCATCCCAACGGACAACGCGCCGCACTTCCCGAAAGGGCGCGGCTCGTCATAGCCATAACCAAGGTCGAGGCTGTCAACGCCGATTTCGTCGAGGAGCTAACAGACGAGTTGGATCGCCTTGAGCCGACGGTGTCGGTGTTGTCCATCGCCGCATTCACCTCAGTGTGAAGGTCTCCCATGACACCGAGATCAGCACTTCAGGTCCAGCCGGGATCGAACGCGACCTCACCCGTATCCACGTATCGCGTGTGGGTGACAATGCTCGTGCCGTCGAGCAGATGTAGTTGATAGCCGCGGGGATCACGGATTATGGAACGATCGGCTGCAGGACGAAGGTCTAAGGCAACGTGATAGGTCCCGGCCAGGCAGACCGAGGTGGTGACCCCTTCGACGGTGGTGACCACCGGTCGATGGAAATGACCGCAGAGGATCCGGAGGATCTTCGTCGAGTTCTCGGCAATCACTCGCCGCAGTGCCGCGAGGCCAGCGAATCCGGATGAGTCCATCCAATCCACGCCGGTGGTGAACGGCGGATGATGGAGAGTGAGTATGACCGGCCCATCGGCGGCGGCAAGACATGACTCAAGCCACAACTGACGCTCCTTGTCGAACACCGCGCCGTGGGTGTCCGGATCAGTCGAATCGAGGCCGATCAACGTGACGTCACCCGTTGTGGTGACCCAACTCGCGTGGTCTGCATTGACCCAGGGAACGTCAGGAAAAGTCTTCCTGGTCAGGGTTCGGTCGTCATGATTTCCCATGAGTGGGAGCAGCGGAATCTCAAGGTCAGCGAGTAGCTCAGCCAGTATCTCGTACTGGCCCGGGTATCCCCAGTTGGTCAGATCACCGGTAGCGAGGACGAGGTCAGGACGTGGATCTTCAGCATTGAGAGAAGCCACGATCGAGGCCAGCGAGGCGTTGTTGTCGACGAAGTTCTGCTCGTCTCGCTCGAGTACATGGGTGTCTGAGAGCTGAGCGATGATCATTGAGAGATTGTCGCACAGCCTGACCACAGCATGTGTCAATCCGCTCTGGCTCTAAGGTGAGCGGATGGACCGTGAGCGGATGAAGCGGGAGGCCCTTGCGGTGCTGGAGGGAAATTGGTTGGGTCGCTCAACAAAGCCGGCCCCGCACCTCTACCCGCATCAGTGGAGCTGGGACTCGGCGTTTATTGCCATCGGTCACGCCGGTGTGCGGTGGGACCGCGCCGCAGTTGAGCTTCTCACCCTTTTTGAAGCCCAATGGACAAGTGGCCTCGTGCCTCACATCGTTTTCGACGACGGGCCCTATGACTACTGGCCGTCGCCTGACTTCTGGAACAGTCAGGCATGTGCTGGGGCTCCGGCCGCCGTGGCGACATCGGGAATCTGCCAGCCTCCAATCCACGCCATGGCGGCGAGACGAGTCTTCGAAGCTCGGCCCGACAGTGAGGGTCGCTCGTTTCTGTCGTCGATCTTCGAGCCGATGACCGCATGGCATGACTACCTTCACCGGGAACGGGCAATCGACGGCGCGCTGGTGGAGATCTGGCATCCATGGGAATCGGGGATGGACAATAGCCCGGCGTGGGATGCACCCTTGGCTGCCCTTGGGCCCAGGCCCGAGGGCAGCGCCCAGTACGTTCGCGTCGATACCGAAGTGGCGAACCCTTCCGACCGGCCCAGCGACGAGGACTACGACCGCTACGCCTTCCTGCTGGAGCGTCTCCGCGGTGAGAACTATGCGCCGGCGATTCCCGCCGATCACCCGTTTCGGGTGCGCGACGTGCTCTTCAACTCGCTGTTGGTGGCGGCAGACAGAGATCTGGCATGGATTGCGGAGCAACTGGGAGCTGACGGTTCTGTGGCGCGCGAACGTGCTGATGCTGTGGCGTTCGAAATTGATCGCGTCTTGTGGAGTGAGGAACTCGGCATGCATGTGAGCTACGACGTGGTGGTCGAACGCCAGATTCCTCAACCCATAGCTGGCGGGTTCGTCGCCCTACTCGCCCGACCTTCGTCCAATCTTGTGCCTCAAATTCTCGACGTTTTGGAACGAGAGTTCCTCGTACGTGCTGGCACCTCTGGTTTGGTTTTGCCCACCGTTTCCGTGTCGGATCCGGCCTTTGACCCTGGCCGCTACTGGCGCGGGCCGGCCTGGATCCAGATCACGTGGCTGGTCGCCGCCGGGCTCGATGCGGTCGGGTCCGACGTACTCGCTGAACGGCTACGTGATGGCATTATCTCGCTGATTTCCGACGCGGGTTTCTGGGAATACTTCGACCCGGTGACAGGCGAAGGCCATGGTTCCGACCGATTTTCCTGGACCGCCGCCCTCTCGCTCGATATCGTCTCGCCACTCAGAACGGGCTGAGGCCCATGCGGTTGCGGACGGTCACGAGTTCGCCCAGATGGGTGTATCCGTGACCGATTGCCTCCCACGCCAAAAATAAGTAGCCGGGCTGCCCTTCCCACATGGAGTAGAGCCAGTCGAACTGGTCGGTTGGCGTACCGATCTGTCTGAGAGCGGCGGCCGAGTCGGGGATCTCATCGAGAACGCCGAGATCGCCGTCAGCCACCCATCGCAGCGTTTCTTCGATGACAGCGAGGTAATAGTCGGCTACCGCCCGCGGCGCGAGATGGGGCACGAGATCGAGGTCCTCGGCTTCGGCCAGTCCTCGCCACGTGTCCTCGGTCGCACCGACTCGCTCTCCCCATGTTGTAAGAACCTGGTCGGTTCCCCTCAGCACGGCGTTCACCGCGAGATCCTGGTGGCGGGCCGCGTGCCACAGCGCGTATACCGGGGCAATACCGCCGTCGTCCACACGCTCGGTCATACGTTCGGGTGGGATGATTTTCAGGACCCCGCTTTCCAAACGGTTGCTCAGTGACGTGAGATCGGCTGTGATCCAACTCCGAAGTTCCATGGCGTGATCGTAGGCAGTCTCGCTCCCGCTGTCGCACAATTGTCGAATAGAGCGGGCGCAGCATTGCGGGCTACGCTGACCAAATGGCTGGATTCCTTGAAACGTTGAGTGGACCGGATGCACGCAGGCTGCTGAGCGCCGACGCGACAGTGATCGTGCCCGTCGGCGCGATCGAACAACATGGGCCGCATCTCCCGCTGGCCGTCGATCACATCGTTGCCAGCGAGGCTGCCAGCGCAATCGTCGACCGACTCGGCGATGAACTCAATGTATGGGTTGCGCCCACACTGCCATATTCGAAATCGAACGAGCACGCCTGGTCGTCGGGCACGATTTGGCTTTCGAATGACACAATGCTGCGGGTGCTCGACGATATTGCCCGCTGTCTCGCATTCAGTGGGGTCCGGCGAATCGTTTTCCTCAACGGACACGGGGGCAACAGCACGCTTCTCAATGTTGCGTGCCGTGAGGCCCGCCTGGCTCATGGTCTACTCACCTTCCTCATCCACCCGTTCATACCGCCGGCGTACGCGGCCCCCGACCCAAATGCGGCTTCTGAGACAGAGCTCGGGATGGGCATTCACGGGGGGCTCCGTGAAACGTCAGTGATGATGCATCTCCGTCCCGACCTGGTTGATCTATCGAAGGCAGTACGAAACGTTCCGGAGTGGATGGCAGACAACGAACACGTGAAGTTCGGTGGGACTGTCCAGTTCGGCTGGCTCTCGAATGATTTCGGAACGGTCGGGCACATCGGTGATCCGACGGGCGCCAGTGCCGAGTTGGGCGAGACTCTCTTCGACTCTTCGGTCGACTTCTTGTGCGAGCAGCTGCGCGAGATTTCCAGCTTCGACTTCCAACCAACAGAGTAGGACTTCCAACCAACAGGAAGTAGGGGCGCCAGGTTCAGGCCGGCGGCGCGGCGGGCCCGAACCGCGGTGTGGTGCCGGTCACTGCAGCCCAACGTCGCGTGCCGTACTCGAAGTGCCACCATTCTTCGGGGTAAACGACGAACCCGTGAGCCGCCATCGAATGAAAGAGAGCCCGACGCAGGTGCCGGTCGGGGCCGGGTTCGTCCTCCAAATATGTGGTGTGGGCTCGCTCGGTGAT
>JAACCU010000031.1 GCA_009937405.1 Actinomycetota bacterium | reverse complement strand
CGGGTTCCATTCCTTGATTCGCATCAGCATCGGTACTGCGGTCGCCACCGTGGCCTCCCACTATCTCGTCGAGCGACCGGCAATGCGCCTTCGCCATCGTTGGATATGCGAAGCACATCGGTAGTTCGCCCTGCGGTCCTAGCGGGCCTCTTGATCAGCGCGATCTTCGTGCTCTGGTGGGTTAGTGGCGAACCCAAACCCTTTACACCCGCGAGGGCAGGCGCAGATGCGATCTACGAAGTGAGCTACGGCGAGCACCCCCGTCAGCAACTCGACGTCTACCTGCCAGACCAACTGGGCGATGCCGCCCCCGCGGTCATCTGGATCCACCCGGGCGGATGGGTGAGCGGCGACAAAGGTCGGTCCATGCCGGTCTGGGACTGGACGGAGCGCGGGTTTGCTGTCATATCCATCAACTACCGATTCGCCGATGATGAACACACCTTGCTCGACTCGGTGGCCGATGGGATCGCGGCGACACGGTTCGTCCGCGCAAACGCGTCAGCCTGGGGTATCGACCCCGATCGGATCGGTGTCTACGGCTTCTCGGCTGGTGGTCATCTCGCGGCGATGATCGCTGCCTCCGATGTGGGGGTGGCCGCGGTCGCGACCGTGGCCGCGCCGACCAATTTTGGTCCGCTCACCGACCCCTCCAATGCAGTGTTCGAGGTTCGCACCGCGGCTGACGCGGCCGCGACAATCCGGGCACGGCTCGGCTGTGATGACACCGACTGCTCTGCCGCCATAGCGGACGCGAGCCCAACCGCGCAACCCCCACCATCGGCTCCCGTCCGGATCGTGCACGGTGACGCCGACACCATCGTAGATATCTCCCAGGCCGAGGCAGTAGCTGCGGCCTGGGGCGCCCCAGGCTCCTTGGCTGAGCTGGTCATCGTGGCCGACGGCGGCCATGCCACGCTCCATCTAGAAGCGGATATCGAAGCATGGTTCGTCGGCCAGCTCCGTCTCTCTTGGCCGCTGCTCCCCTCCGAAAGCACGATAGCGACCGGCGGGGAACCCTTCGTCCCGCCGAAGCTCAGTTTCCGAAGGGAATGACCCGACGAGACCACCACGCGCTTGTTGCCGCCAGGATCAGTCCAGGGCCGCTCCGAGCGAACACCGACTGCAATCGGCCCAGCATGCCTGACCCTGATGCTCGAGTGAGTTCGATCACGAGCGCCCATCCGGCCATCACCGCAATAGCAGTGGCGATCAGCACCCCGGTTCGTCGAAGTGCAGGCACAACATCGACCTGAGGCGTTGTGGCAACCAGACAACCGGCGCCGAGCAGCAGCATGCCGGTGAAGACATCGGCGTTGCGCGTGACCTCAGCTATGTCATCGGCGAGGGCGCCACCAACTCCAGCATCGAGATAGCCGAGGAACGGCGACAGCACACGAAGCACCGAGGCTGCCAACAGGACAACCACAACAACCTCTCGGGCTTCGTCCCAGCTGATTGGCAGTTCAGATTCGTCCACCCCGGAGCCGTCGCTGGGATCGCTCACGTGATCAGCCCGCCCCGACCAGAGAAGGAAGAGCGTCGCGGGCGAGATCGCTGAGCGGTCCGGGCAAGATGCCGAAGCCAACAGTGACCGAGAATGCGATACCGATGGCCAGTGCCGCGGCCTTGGGGATCGGATCACCACGATCTGCAGCATCCTCAGCCTGCACGCCGAGGTACATCGACAGCACGATCCGCAGGTACAAGAAGGCCGACACCACGGCGGTCACCATCGCCACGACTGCTAGCCAGTAGAACTCGGAGCCAACGGCTGCCTTGATCACCGCGAACTTCGCTACGAACCCGGCCGTGAGCGGTACGCCCGCTTGGGCGAGCAAGAAGACTGTGAAGACGAAGGCCAGTGCCGGACGGCGCTTAGCCAACCCATTGAGGTCATCAAGTGACGTGGCCCGGTCACCCTTACCCGACACCACGGTGAGCACGCCGAAGCTGCCAATGACGAGGAACGTGTAGGCAACGGCGTAGAAGGCGACGGAACTGATACCGGCCGATGACGCGGCATGCACACCGACAAGAATGAAGCCAGCGTGGCTGATCGACGAGTAGGCGAGCATGCGCTTGATGTCGCTTTGCACGATGGCCATGACCGAACCCACGACGAGGGTGAGCACGGCGAGGGCACCGACCGCTGGGCGCCAGTCATCAACGTGGCTGTAGAAGCCGAGCATAAAGACACGCAGCAATGCAGCGAACCCAGCTGCCTTGACCGCCGAGGCCATGAAAGCCACAACCGGTGTGGGCGCACCCTGGTAGACGTCGGGGGTCCATGCGTGGAACGGCGCGGCCGCGACTTTGAAACCGAAGCCGACCAGCAGGAGACCAAAGGCCGCCATAAGCAGACCGTTATCGATGAGCTGACCCGAGCTCAGGAATGATTGAATCTTGACCAGGTTCGTCGAACCGGTGGCGCCGTAGGTGAACGCAATGCCATAAAGCAGGAAAGCGGAAGCGAAAGCGCCGAGCACAAAGTACTTGAGACCGGCTTCTTGGGACTCGGTGCGCCGGTTGTGCATGGCGGCCATGACGTAGACGGCGATCGAAAGCGTTTCGATGCCAAGGAAAATCACGATCAGGTCATTGGCGCCAGACATCACAATGCCCCCCGCGGCAGCCAACAACATGAGGATGTACATCTCAGGTCCGTCGAGGTCTTCGCGCCGCAAATATTCGTCCAGCAGCAAGGCAACGAGCACCACCGAAGCAGCGAGCACCCCCGAGAAGACAAGTCCGAAGCCGTCGACGGCGAACTGATCACCGATGGCGTTAAACGACCCGTCAACCTGCCAACGGTCGTCCCACAGACCCCAGGTCGCCGCGAACGCTGCGAGGCCGAGGCCAGCGGTCACCGCAGCATCGAGCCCGATCTCCATCGTGTGAACAAGCGAACCGGCGAGAGCCATCACGAGGACGAAGCCAACAAAGAACGCTGGGTCGCCGATGTCGTCACGAACACCGGCGAGTGGAACGTCGGTGCCGGCAAACCCAGCCGCCAACCACATGCCGAGAACGGTGATAGGGCCGACGGCGGTGATCAGGTGCGGTTCGATGTCGTCGGGCAATCGCTTCACCACGGAGCGGAACATCACCAGCAGCAAGGCGCCAGCGGACAGAATCAGCAGCGGGAGCAGCCCCGCCCAGACGATTTCCGGGGTCTCGACGGGCACGGCGTTACTTTGGGCAAGCATCAGTCGTGCTCTCCGTCTTCTTCACCGTGGCCGTTAATGCCCAGCTTGGAGAGATCCTCCAACTCGACAGGAGGCGCTATATCCGCCACCGGCTCCTCGAAGCCCTCGACATGAGTCTCAATATGAGCAACCAAGGCATCAACTGCCGGTTCCATGCGTTCGATCACCGGCTTGGGGTAGACGCCCATGAACACAATGGCGACGAGGAACGGCACCATGGTGAGGCCTTCACGAACGGTGAGGTCAGGAATCGTCGCGTTGTCGCCCTCGGCCGGGCCGTGAAATACCCGCTGGTAAGCCCAGAGAAGGTAAAGGGCGGCAATGATCACGCCAGACGCAGCGATAACCGCCCACCAGCGGTGGGCGGCGAACGCGCCGATAAGGGTGAGGAACTCGCCAACGAATCCGTTGAGACCCGGGAGACCCACCGATGACAACATGACGACCATAAACACGCCCGCCAGCATCGGCGCCGGCTTCTGCAGGCCACCAAGCTTCGAAATCTCACGGGTATGGCGTCGCTCGTAGATCATGCCGACCAGGAGGAACAACGCGCCGGTCGAGACACCGTGGTTGACCATCTGGAGTAGACCACCCTCGATGCCCTCGGTGTTGAGGGCGAAGGTGCCGATCACGATGAAGCCGAGGTGCGCAACCGACGAATAGGCAACGAGTCGTTTCAGGTCGCGCTGCATGGTGGCTGCGACGGCGCCGTAGATGATGCCGATCGTGCCGAGAGCTACGAGTACGGGAGCGAAGTAGACGGCCGCTTCGGGAAACAGGTAGATGCCAAAGCGGAGGAATCCGTAGGTGCCGAGTTTCAGCATTACACCGGCAAGAATCACCGAGCCTGCAGTTGGGGCGTTGGTGTGGGCGTCGGGCAGCCACGTGTGGAACGGAAACAGCGGAACCTTCACTGCGAAGGCAAGAGCGAAGCTGAGAAAAACCCAGCGAGCCGTGTTGGTCGCCAATGCCTGCGCTTCAGCGAGTTCGATCAGCCCAAAGGTGAGATCGTTGCCGGTGGTATTCGCCGTAATGACGGCCGTCGAGATGATGCCGACGAGCATGAGGGCCGAGCCCATCATCGTGTAGATGAAGAACTTGGTGGCGGCGTAGGCCCGCTCACCATGACCCCACTGGCCGATCAGGAAGTACATCGGCACCAGCACGATTTCGAAGAACACGAAGAAGGCGAACAGATCGAGCGCCAAGAAGACACCCATACAGCCGGCCTCAAGGACAAGAATCCAGGCGTAGTAGGGCTTCGGCGAGTGCTCGGCGTCGATCGCCAGGATCACAATCGGGAAGAGGGCCCCCGTCAGCACCACAAGCCACAACGAGATGCCGTCGAGGCCCAGTGCCCAGGAAATCCCGAGGGATTCGATCCACTCATACTGATCAACGAACTGGAAGGTGGCCGCATGGGCCTTGTCGAACTCAACCATGACCCACGCGGTCATTGCCGCAGTGAGAGCGGAGATCAGGAAGGCAACCTGCTTGAAGTATTCAGGACGATTGTTGGGCAGAACCAGCAGGAAAATGGCGCCAAGGAAAGGCGTCAGGACCATCGCGCTCAAGACAGGGAACGAGACGGCTGCTACGCCAACCTCAGCAGCAAGAAGAGAAGTCATCAGATCGTCGTCCTCGTGAGGAACCAGGCAAGGAGGCCGACCGCGCCGACGGCGACGAAGGCGGCATAGGAACGCACAAGGCCGGTCTGGAGCCTTCGCAACTGACCGCCGCCTTCTCTGACAAGCCGGCCAACACCGTTGACGGCACCATCAATGAATGTGGCGTCGAACCAGGCGACACGGTCAAAGCCTTTGCGGCCGGGGCCACCCATAAAGTTGCTGATGGTCTGGTCGTATCGCCAGGCCTGCTCAAGAATCGGCAACTCGACCTTCTCGGCCGGATACCGACCTTTGAGATAAATGGCGACCGCAGCGGCGATGCCGACGATGCCACCGGCCACAGCGATGACGGCGAGGACCCAGAGGGTGCCGCCACCAGAGGTCAGGTGAGCCTCGTTGCCAAATGTGGATGGCTTGAGCCAGTCCCCCAGGAAGTGGAGATCGCTACTGAACGGAAGGTTCATCGCCCCGGCCACCACCGCTGCGCCAGCAAGCACGATCAGGGGAAGCGTCATCTGCCACGGCGACTCGTGGGGGTGGTACTCGCGGCGCGCCCGCACAGCGTCGGGAAGATCGTTTTCAGAGATGCCATCGAGGTCGTCGCCACCAGCGGCAGCGGCAGCGGCAATCGACTCGACATTGAGGCGAGCTTCCATCACGAAGGTGCGCGCCTCCTCGACGGATAGCACGACTTCGTCAACCGACGCCTGAGCCTTGACGACACCGTCATACGCCTTCTCGAGATTCTTGGTGGCCTTGTCGGCAGCCTTCTCGTCGGACTGGTCGACTTCAGCCATCTCGTTTTGACGCTGGTCAAGCTTCTCTTGCGCCTTGGCCAGCTTCTCTTCGGCCTTAGCGATGCCATCCTCGGCACTACCAATTCCCGACTCAGCTTCGACGAGAGCGGTGGCGGCGGCAGCAATGCGACCCTGCCAGACCTCGGCAATCTCCTCCGGACGCACATCGGCGAATCGGTAACGACCGAAGAACGTCATGAAGACCTGGCGGCTCATGTAGAAGGCGGTAAGGATTGCGGTGAGGAGTCCAATGGCCCACAGGACGAAGTTTTCTTCGTAGGCGTAGGCGAGGATTTCGTCCTTCGACCAGAACCCGGCAAACGGCGGAACACCAGCGATGGCGAGCCAGCCGATGATGAACGTGATCGACGTGATCGGCATCAACTTCTGCAACCCGCCGTAGTGACGCATGTCCTGATCGTTGTCCATGCCATGAATGACCGAACCAGAACCAAGGAACAAGAGCGCCTTGAAGAAAGCGTGGGTGATCATGTGGAAGATGGCGGCAACATACGCACCGGTGCCGACCGCCAAAAACATGTAGCCGAGCTGACTCACCGTGGAGTAGGCGAGAACCTTCTTGATGTCGTTCTGCGCAACCGCAACAGTGGCCGCAAACAGGGCCGTGCCCGCGCCGACCCAGGCGATCATCGACGGGGCCCAGGCCGCCGACTCGGCAATTACCGGGTTGACGCGAGTCAACAGATAAATGCCGGACGTGACCATCGTGGCCGCATGAATCAGCGCCGAAACCGGCGTGGGGCCAGCCATAGCATCGGGCAGCCATACGTAGAGCGGGATCTGAGCGGACTTGCCGGCCGCACCCACAAACAACAACACGGTGATTGCTGTTGCCGTGTTTTGGGTAAGCGTGCTGGCATTGCCGAGTAGGTCGACGTACTGAATCGACCCGATCGTGGTGAAGGTGAGGAACATGGCGACCATGAACCCCCAGTCCCCGATGCGATTGGTGACGAAGGCCTTCTTGCCCGCAGACGCGTTGGCCTCGTCGGTAAACCAGAACGAAATCAGGAAGTACGAGCAGGCCCCCACGCCCTCCCAACCGAGGAAGGTGATGAGCATGTTGTCGCCCAGTACCAGCATCAGCATGGAGAAGGCGAACAAGTTCATGTAGAGGAAGAACTTCGAGAAGTTCTTGTCGCCGTGCATGTAGGCAACCGAATACAGGTGGATCAACGCACCGACACCAGTGATGAACAGCGTCATGGTGACCGACAAAGGGTCGACCAAGAAGCCGACATCGACGGAGAAGTCGCCGGCCGGCACCCACTCCCACAGCGTCTGCACGAAGCGGCGTTCTTCTTCTGGCTCGTTGACCAGACCAATGAACACGACCACAGAGGAAGCGAACGAACCACCCATCGCCAGCGTGGCCAACCAGCCCGCCCCCGGCTCACCGAGTCGGCGACCGAACAACAAGATCGCAACGAAACCCAACAATGGGAACGCGGGGATCAGAAAAGCAGCATCAAGCATGAGCGACGCCTACCCCCTCAACACCGACAGGTCATCGACGGTGGCATCCGCTCGACGACGAGTGATGGCTACAACCAAGGCAAGGCCGACAACGACCTCTACCGCAGCGACCACCAGGACAAAGAACACAGCGATCTGACCGCCGACATCATTCAGTTCCGCACCAAACGCCACGAACGAAATGTTCACGGCATTGAGCATCAGCTCCACGCAGATGAACATCACCAGTGGGTTCCGGCGGACCAACAGACCAGTCGCCCCGATCGAGAAAACCATTGCCGACAGCAAGAGATACCAGGTGGTGGTGAGTTCCATCAGGAATCTCCCCCCTCATTGCTGGTCTGATCTGCCGCGTGGTCGCCGTCATCCTCATCGTTGGCTCCGGCGGGGGCAACGCAAGGCAAGGCCATGGAGGCAGGCTCGAGATCGGGGAGCACGTCGTCACGGCCGATCGAACGGGTGAGCACGACTGCGCCGATGACCGCAATGGTGAGCAGGGCTGCCGTGATCTCAAAGCCGAACGCGTAATCCGTGAACAACACTCGACCGATGCGTTCGATATCGGTGAAACCGTTGTCGAGGGCGTGCTCCGGGGACGAGGGGCCCGCACCGGTGGCGCCATCAACGGCCCAGCCAACTGTGACGATCGTAAGCGCCGCTATCGAGGCTCCGAGCACCAACGCCAGCTCGCGCTGGCCGCCGATCGGATCAACGCCCATGGCTTCGGCTTTGTCGACACCAAGCAGCATGATCACAAACAGGAACAGGATCACGATGGCGCCGGCATAAACCACCACCTGCACCGCGGCAAGGAAGTGCGCTTCCTCGATGAGAAACAACAGCGCCACGCCCATCAGGGTCTGGATCAAGAACAACGCCGAATGCACGGGGTTTTTCGACAACACAACGCCCAACGCGCCGGCCAAGACAATCACGGCGCTAACAATGAAGACAATCTCCTCACTCATGAATCCTCGCCTTCATTACCTTCGCTCGAGTCAGTGGCCCCACTTTGGCCAACCTCGGGGGCACGGACGCCATAGCCAAGCTCGCCAGCCCAATGCACAGAACCTTCGTAGCGATGGTCTCCCGACGATGATGTTGCGCGCATCCAACCTGATGTCAACTGATCGTCACCTTCACGCCAATCTTCCCACGGCATCTTCTGCGGCATGCCGTTGTCGTCGACGACCAGTTCATCCTTCGTGTAGATCGCATCGTTGCGGTTTGTGAACGAAAACTCAAAGAGCTTCGACTCAGTGATTGCCTGAGTCGGGCACGCCTCGACACACAGATCGCAGTGGATGCAGCGCAGGTAGTTGATCTCGTAGACGTAGCCGAAGCGTTCACCCGGAGAGGTGGGCTCGTCGGGGTCGTTGTCGGCGCCTCGCACATAGATGCACTTGGCAGGGCAGACCCCAGCACAGAGTTCGCATCCGATGCACTTTTCCATGCCGTCTTCGTAACGGTTGAGAACGTGACGGCCGTGGAACCGCGCCGGCTTCGATCTCTTGTTGTCGGGTGCACCTTCCTTCGCCTTGCCACCTCGGTAATCACCGGTAACGCGATCCTCCAAGAGCTTCTTGAAGGTGACGACAAAGCCGCGGAAATAATCGAGTGGATCAGCCATTGGCATCCTCCATCGCCTTGATTCGCTCGGACCGAGCCGTATTGATAGCGGCCATAAGCAGGGTCGCCATCAAGCCACAAGAGGCCATGAAGCCAAGCACGACAGCGTACGTCTTGACGGCGCTCCAGTTCTCAGAGTCGGCCACTCGAAGGACCGCCAACATGATGAACCAAGCGAGCGACAGCGGTATGAGGAGCTTCCAGCCCAGATCCATGAGCTGGTCATAGCGGAAACGGGGAAGCGTGGCTCGGAACCATACAAACATGAACAAGAAGATGAAGAGCTTCAGGAAGAACCAGATCGTGCCAATCCACCAGCCTTCAGGGAGGAAGAGCGCCGGACCGGCGGGGCCACCCAGGAACAGGGTCACAATCACTGCCGACATGGTGATCGTGTTCATGAACTCGGCCAAGAAGAACAGGGCGAAGCGAATCGACGAATATTCGGTGTGGAAACCGCCAACCAGCTCCTGCTCCGCTTCGACAAGGTCAAATGGCGGCCGGTTGAGCTCTGCAGTGCCGGCGATGAGGAACACGACGAACGGGACGATGCCGGTCACGATGATGTTCCAGTTCGGAATGCCGAACGAACCAAACGAAAAGCCCGGTGCGGCCTGATCAATCACCATGTCATGCGTGCTGAGCGAACCGGTCTGCAACACGACGGCAGCAATAGCGAGGCCCAGCGCAGCTTCGTAGGAGATCATCTGCGCCGAAGCACGGACAGACCCAAGCAGCGGGTATTTCGATCCCGAACCCCAACCAGCGAGCATCACGCCATAGATGGCGATCGATGACATGGCCAGGAAGAACAAGATGCCCATCGGCGGATCCGCAACCTGCATGAAGGTGTCGTGGCCGAACAGGGTGATTACACCGTCACCGTCGTCGCCGTTGAAGTCGCCGCCGAGTGGGACAACGGCGAAGACGAGAAACGCCGGCACCAACGAGAGGTACGGGGCGAGCTTGAAAGCGAAGCGATCGGCGTTGTCGGGAACCAGGTCTTCCTTGAAGAAGAGCTTGATGCCGTCAGCCAGAGTCTGGAGGATGCCCCAGGGGCCAGCAATGCTCGGGCCGATGCGGTTCTGCATGTCGGATATGAGCTTGCGCTCGAACCAGACCATCAACATCACGGAGATGAGCAGGAAGACGAACGCCACGCCGACCTTCAGCAGTGTGACCAGGAGGTCACCCATGAAGTCGCCAACGTAGAGGGGATCGAGACCGAGGATCATGAGCGTTCCACCCGCACATCGGTGACCGGCTGCGATCCGTCGATCAGCCGGTTGGCGTTGGCATCCGGGGAGTTGGCGGGAATGGCCGCCGAGCCCGCAGGCACGCCCAGGTCTGCGACAACCGGCGTCATCAACACGCCTTTGCTGGAAATCAGTTTCACCACGCTGCCAGAATCCACACCAAGCTTGTCAAAGTCAGTTGGGTTCAGGCGAAGCTCGACTGAGGAGGCAAGGCCAGCACTCGAAGGCGAGTGAGCGAGCATGGTCCCGGCGTCATACATGCGCCGGGTAGCCACGAGACGAAGCGAGTAGGCATCGTTGGTCGGGGCATCCACGTCCTTGGCAACCGGAGCAATAATCGAACCGTTGCCGGCGCACAACACACCCTCGATGCCCGCCGCGGCAAGAGCCTCTTCGGTCAGGTCACCATGGGCCGACGACAGCGAAGCAAGTTCGGCGCGTGCCGCGGCCGGTGAGTCGATACCAAGATCCGCACCCAATCGAGAGGCGATCTGGGCGGCGATCATCCAGTCAGCCCGAGCGGTACCGCACGGCGTGACCTTCTGTTCGCAGACACTCACTCGCCCTTCGAGGTTGGTGAACGTGCCCTCAACCTCGGTGGCCGCGGCGGCGGGCAGAACCAGGTCGGCGTGGGCTAGAAGCGAGGCGTTAGGCAATGTGTCGATGGCGATCACGGTGCCGGCACCAAAGAGACCGGCTTCGGCCGCTGCCGCGTCAGGGAAATCGCTAAGCGGATCGGCGCCGAGAAGGACGAGCACGTCAATGTCACCGGCGGCGGCGGCGGCAAGCATGCCTGCGGTGTCAAGGCCGACAGCGCTGGGAACTGAGCCCCAGGCTTGTGTGAACGCGGCACCACCGTCGGCAAGGGTCGTGCGTCCGGGCAACAAACCAGGAGCAAGACCCGCGTCGAGCGCTCCGTGCACGTTTCCACGCCGCAAGGCAGACAAGAACGAGACATTTGCGAGTCCGTTGAGGGCGGTGGCGGCGACGACCGCAGCTGCCGCCGACTCAGCGAGCGAAGCCCGCCCGAGCACAACTGTGACGGGCCCGCTGATGGATGCGGCGGCCGCGGCAATGGCATCAGCGGAAACTCCGGCGGTGTCGGCTGCCACCCCGGAGCTTGCTGCGACGAGAGCCGCAGCAAGGTCGCCGACTTCACCCGGACGAGGATGAACAGAGTGGGCGGCAATTCCGGAAAGACCGGTGCGGTGCGGCGTCAGTTCAATCAGCCTGGCACCGTCGTTGACGACTGCGTGACGGAGACGCAGGAATAGTGCGCCGAGATCTTCCTTTGGGTCGGGGCCCACAAGGATGATCGTGCCACCGGGGCGGCAGGCGTCAGCGATGGTGGCGCGAGGCAAGCCGAGTACGAGCTCAGCGGGAAGGCCGTCGCCGAGTTGAGCGTCGACATTGTCGGTGCCGATGACACCCTTGGCGAGCTTGGCCCAGGCGTACTGAGATTCGTTGGTGAGGCGAGCGCCACCGATCACGCCAACCCGAGTGGGTTCAACGTCGGTGAACACATCGACGATGGTCTTCATCGCCACCGCCCAACCCGTTGAGGTCAGGTCGTTGTTCGCACCAGAGCGAGCCATTGGCTGAGTGATGCGACCCTCGCTGTTGAGTGCTTCGAACGCGAAACGTTCCTTGTCCGAGAGCCAGCCCCAGTTGACCGAATCACTGTCGACGCCAAGGACACGCAGGACCTTGTTTCGCGACGACTGCACGGTGATGCGCGATCCAACGGAATCGGTCCACGCAGTGGAAAGGTTGTCTTCAAGGTCCCAGGGACGGGCCTTGAAACGGTAGGGCTTCGCCGTCAGCGCACCGACCGGACAGATCTGCACGGTGTTGCCCGAGAAGTACGAGGCGAACGGCTCGTTGGGGAAGGTGTTGACCTGGGTGTTGTTCCCTCGGTCCATGAAATGAATCAGCGTGTCACCGGCGACCTCGTCAGCGAAACGGGTACAACGATCACACAGAATGCAGCGCTCACGATCGAGGTAGACGGTGTCGCTGATGGCGATCGGCTTCTCGTAGTGCCGCTTTTCTTCGATGAAGCGCGACTCGCCGGGCCCGAACGCCATGGTCTGATCCTGAAGCGGGCATTCGCCGCCCTTGTCGCAGACCGGGCAATCAAGCGGGTGGTTGGCAAGAAGGAACTCGAGGACCCCGTCCTGGGCCTTCTTGGTGAGGTCGCTCTCTGTGTCGACGCTCATCCCTTCGGTCACCGCCAGCATGCAGCTCGGCTGAAGGGCCGGACCCCGACCCGTATCGACTTCAACAAGACACATGCGGCACATGCCGACCGGGCTCATACGGGGGTGATAACAAAAGCGTGGGATATAGGTGCCGTTGCGCTCGCAGGCGTCAATGAGCAGTTCCCCAACGTTGCCCTGAATCTCTTCGCCGTTGACAGTGACCGAGACAGTGGAAACGGCGTGGGTGTCGGTCATGAAAGCGCCTCAACGGTGAGAGGAATGGTGTCGCGCTTGGTGATCTTTGCCTCGTATTCGTGGCGGAACCGACGAATCGTCGACGCAATCGGCGCGACCGATGATGGGCCAAGCGGGCAGATGGTGGTCTGCTTCGGCGGGAACGGCACGGCTTCAAGACCCTGCGACGGATCGGCGGCAACCGGGTACGGGCCAGGCGAGATGTTGTCGGCAATGTCGAGCAGCATGTCGATGTCGCTGGGGCGACCTTCACCATCGACAATGCGTTGCATCACCCGCTCTTCCCAGGTCGTTCCCTCACGACAGGGGGTGCATTTGCCGCACGACTCGCGGGCGTAGAAGCGCACGAGTCGAAGGGCGGCCTTCACCGCGTCGGTTGTCTCGTCCATCACGATGATGGCCCCGGAGCCGAGCATCGAACCAGCGGCGCCGACCGCACGAGCCTCGAGCGGCAGGTCGACCTGCTCGGGGAAGAACCATGGCGCAGAGCCTCCACCGGGCACGAACATCTTGAGCTCGTGGCCCTCGCGAATACCTTGGCAGAAGTTGTCGCCGTAGAACAGATCGCGAAATGTAGTGACACCTTGCTCGATCTCATAGACGCCCGGACGTTTCACATGACCCGACACCGCAATCATGCGGGTGCCTGGCGACGACTCGGACCCGTACGTCTTGTACTGGTCAGCGCCGTTCTGCATGAGCCACGGAAGGTTGGCCAGCGTTTCGACATTGTTGACGATCGTTGGCTGACCGTAGAGGCCGATTGCCGCGGGGAAGTACGGCGGCTTCAGGCGCGGCATGCCGCGGTTGCCTTCGAGGCTTTCGATGAGGGCCGTCTCTTCACCGACGATGTAGGCACCGGCGCCCCAGGTAAGGGTGATGTCGACGCTGAAGTCGGTGCCGAGAATGTTCTTGCCGACGTAACCCTTGGCGTATGCGTCGTTGAGGGCCGTGGCGATGCGTTCTTGAGCCAACGCCATCTCGCCCCGGACATAAAGGAAGCATTGGGCGAGACCCAGTGCGTAGCAGGTGATGAGGCAACCCTCGATCAGCTGGTGGGGATCGCGCTCCATGAGGAGCCGATCCTTGTACGTGCCAGGTTCGCTTTCGTCGCCGTTGACAACGAGGTAGTACGGGAACTTGCCAGGGGGCATGAAGCCCCACTTGACGCCGGCGGGGAAGCCGGCGCCACCACGACCGAGAACCGTGGCGTCACGAACTTCGCTGTGGACGTCGCTAGGGCGACGACTCAGCGCTGTACGCAGCCCGTCGTAGCCGCCCGTGGCCTCGAACCGTTCGAGCGTGTACGAATCCTCATACGGGAATCGACTGGTGACAATCTTGGGTCCGTCATTGTCGACATACCCGGCAGCGTGAGCGATGTAGTCGTGGGTTGGCATCAGCCTTCCCCTCCTTCGTCGCGGCCCTCATCGTTGCGGGCAAGCCAAACGGGGGCCTCATTGGCCTGTTCTGGCGGGTAGATCCCCGCACCAGCACCAGCTGGAATCGATTGACGGACCCGGGCGAGGGTTCCATGTTCAGGGATGTCATCGGCTTTGCCGCTGCGAATGTCGTCGATCAGTTCATCGAACTCGGTGATGGTGATGCGATGCCGGAAGCGGTAGTTGACCTGCAGGGCCGGCGCCTCTGTGCATGCTGCGATGCACTCCACGTCTTCGACAGTGAACATGCCATCAGCGGTGGTGCCGCCGGCCTTCACGCCGAGCTTCTCCTCGGCATGGGCGAGCAGTTCTTCACCGCCGAGCAGCTGGCACGACAGGTTGGTGCACACGTTGACCATGTATTTGCCGACCGGATGGAACTTGAACATTTCGTAGAAGGTGCCTGTGCCCTTGACCTCAGCCGGCGTGGTGGCAGTGAGTTGCGCGATCTGACGCATGGCATCGTCGGTGACCCAGCCGTCCTGTTCTTGAGCGAGATGCAGGAGCGGAATCAATGCCGATTTCGGCTTCGGGTAGCGACCAATGATTTCGTACGCGGTCGCCAGGTTGGCGGTGGTGAAGTGCTCGGTCATCGATCAACCTCACCCATGATCGGGTCGACGCTCGAGATGATGGCGACGCCATCGGCGATCAACCCGTTTTGCATGAGATGGGGCATGGTCTGCACATTGATGAAGCTTGGGCCCCGGACATGCATGCGATATGGGGTCGATGTGCCGTCACTCACCATGTAGACGCCAAGCTCACCACGCGGCGACTCAACACAGGCGTAGGCCTCGCCCTCGGGAACCTTGTAGCCCTCGGTGAAGATCTTGAAGTGATGAATCAGCGCTTCCATCGACTGGTCAATGCGCACACGCGGAGGCGGAGTGACCTTCTTGTCTTGGACCCGATAATCACCGGCAGGCATCTTGTCAAGAATCTGTTCGACGATGCGCATCGACTCGCGGATCTCGTTGAGGCGAATGGCGTAGCGGTCGTAGCAGTCGCCGTAGCTGCCGACGATGACGTCGAAGTCGACTTCGGGATATGCCAGGTACGGCTCATCGCGGCGGAGGTCCCAGGCATAGCCCGTTGACCGAAGAATGGGGCCAGTGACCGAGAGAGCCAGAGCCTCGTCGGCATTCAGAACGCCTACACCCTGAAGACGCTCACGCCAGATCGGTTGCCCGGTCATGAGGATGTCGTATTCCTCGAGGCGAGGCGGGATCAGTTCGAGCAGGTGCTCGACGTCGGCTTCCCAGCCGTCGGGCATATCAGCGGCGACTCCACCCGGGCGGATGTAGTTGTGGTTCATGCGAAGGCCAGTCACCTTCTCGAAGAACCGCAGCACCTCTTCGCGTTCGCGCCAGCCGTAGATCATCATCGACACGGCGCCGAGGTCCATGCCGTTGGTGGCCATGAACAGGAGATGCGACGACATCCGGTTGAGCTCACACATGAGCATCCGGATCCAGGTGGCCCGTTCGGGAACCTCGATGCCGAGAAGTTTCTCGGTGGCAAGACTGAACGCCAGCTCGGTGAAGAGCGGCGAGGCGTAGTCCATGCGAGTGACGTTGGTGCAGCCCTGTAGATATGTGAGCTGCTCAGCCTGCTTCTCCATACCCGTGTGCAGGTAACCAACGACAGGCTTGGAGCGAAGAATTGTCTCGCCCTCCATTTCGAGCATCAGACGAAGAACGCCGTGAGTCGAAGGGTGAGAGGGACCCATATTGAGCAGCACACGCTCGTCGTCGGCGTTGGAGTGGGGATCGTTGCCAATCTCGGCGCACTCAGCCTCGCTGAGACGAAGTACCGCAGAGTCGTCGCCACGACGCTTCACGCGCTCAGCGCCATCTATGCCGGGGTTAAGACCGGTGGTCTCGGCTCCGTCGACATTCTCCTGGTCGGTAATGGTCATCGCTGGTTGCTCGCTGCCTTGAACTGGACCGGGATCGAACCAATCGCATAGTCCTTGCGGAGCGGATAGCCGACCCAGTCCTCGGGCATGAGCACTCGACTCATGTCGGGATGATCGGCGAACACGATGCCGAACATGTCATACACCTCACGCTCGAGATATTCGGCTCCAGGGTAAAGATCGAACGCGGTGGCAATCGTGGGATCGTCACCACCAAGCTGAACGCGGATGCGGATTCGCTCGCGGCGTTGATGATTAATCAAGGCAGTGACGACCTCGAAGCGACCGGCCTCGATGCCCTCAGGGAGGGCACGTTTGCCGGCGTAGGTCAGGTAGTCGACTGCGGTGAGGTCGATCAGTTGATCGAAGCCATCGGCGTGGGCTGCGGGGATCGTGCCGAGATACGTCTCAACGGAGGGGTGAAGTATTACGTCACCCTTGGACTCAGCCACGATGGCGGTGTAACGAATTTGGTGCTCTGGACCGGGGTCTTCGACTGCAGCCTCAGCTACATCGTCGGCAGCCTCTGCTGCGGTATCGTCGCTCATGTTCAGCCCCCGATTGTGAGGCCGGCGGTTTGCCCGTCGCGCTGCTCGATCGTGATCCCGGCACCGGCACCAGAAGCTTCGCGGCGCTGGGTGAGCTCGCCACTCTGGATCTTCTCGTGAAGCGTGAAGATGGCATGCATGAGCGTTTCGGGGCCAGGCGGACAGCCCGGGGCGTAGACATCGACGGGAACGACCTGGTCAACACCCTGCACGATTGCGTAGTTGTTGAACATCCCACCGCTAGAAGCGCACACGCCCATGGAGATAACCCACTTCGGTTCCATCATCTGGTCGTAGACCTGTCGAAGAACCGGAGCCATCTTCTGAGAGACGCGGCCAGCGACAATCATGAGGTCGGCTTGGCGCGGTGAGGCCCGGAAGACCTCCATGCCATAGCGGGCGAGGTCATAGTGCGCAGCGCCACTCGCCATCATTTCGATGGCGCAGCAGGCCAGACCAAAGGTGGCGGGCCAACAGCTGCGGGCTCGTGCCCACTTGACCAAGTCTTCGATATTGCCGGTGAGGAAGTTGTGATCCATGCCCTCAAGGCCGGAGTCGGCGATCGAGTTTGAGTCACCAAGAAGGGGAATCTGTGCCATCAGGCAGCTTGCCCGTCGTCGACAGATATTCCGCGGTCCTCAAGGCCAACTCGGCAGATCGTTGTTTCAGCGGTGCGGTCAGGTGACACGGCACCACTCGGGCGAGCGACCTGCTTCAGCGGACCCCATTCGAGGGCACCGTTTCCGATGAGGTACACGAACGATTCGAACACGGCGAAGGTGAACACCATGATCACTACGAGACCGAACACACCAAGGCCGCCGTATGCGATGGCGTAGGGATAGAAGAAAATTATCTCAATATCGAAAACGATGAAGATCATCGCCACGAGGAAGAACCGGACCGGGAAGCGTTCCGGGGTCTCACGGCTAGGGATGATGCCGCACTCGTAGGCCGCACGCTTGGCCAACGAGGGGTCACGGGGAGCGAGCAGGCCTGAGGCGGCAAAGCTGCCTGCAGCAAATAGCGCGGCGAGCACCAAGAGCGCCAGCAAGGGAAGGTACTGGCCCAGCATGCGCTACCCCGCCTGGAACTCGGCCCGCCGTGCCATCACAAGCTTGTCGCGCTCGTGAAGCATGTAGCAGAGGCCAAGGAAGATGAGGAGCGAACCGATGGTGACCATGGCAGGCACGAGACGCAGGTTGCCGAGGTTGCGGATCATGACGATCGACACGATCGGAGCATCTGGGTCAACTTCAGGACGCTTTGGAGCGGTGCCCGGAAGGTTTGTGACCGATTCTTCGGTGACCTGCTGAATCTGAACGACACCGTAACGAGTCGGATGTTTGATGGTGAGCGCCGTGCGAACCTGGGTTTCGATTCGATCCCAGCGGGTCGGGTTCTCGGGCAGACCGCGCTTGCCACCAATGGTGAAGGCATCGAGGACCTTGAAGTCGCCGGCCGTCTGAAAGTCGAAGTCGCCCGATTGGAGCACCATGGCAATCGCAGATGCCTGGGCCTCGCCGGACTGAGCGGTGGACAGCAATGTCCAGCCGCCGAGTTCGCTGCTGTCCTGATTGATCAGCTTCGGCGCGGTGGCAGCCAACTCTGAGAGTGTGGTCGCTTCGTTCTTGGCTTGTTCGTCAGCGGCCAGAACAGCGATCTCGCTGCCGGAGAGACCTTCGGTCTGGTCTGGCGTGAGCGAGTCAACGGTGACGATGCCGTATTCAGCCCATGCGGTCTGGACTTCGACGACATATTCAGCGTCGTCCAGCGACAGGCCTGAGGTCGACATGGTGAGTGCGCTGTTGCCGTATTCGGCGAGCAACTGGTCGGCGGCAGCTATAACCACCGAGTGGGCGTCACTCAGATTTTCGGTAAGCAGACCATCGGTTGCGTCGAGAGCGGCGAATGTGAGATGACCCTCATCGTCGGTGCCCTCAACGATCTCAACCTGTTCCCAAACCGGGTTATCACCGGCGTAGCCGATGCCGTAGATCCACCAGATCGAGGCCATGATCGCCATCCATCCGAAGAAGCCAGCGAACGACAGGAGGGTGCCGAGGCGGGGGCCAGAGTTGGTGCTGATGATCAGCCAAACCGATCCCATGAGCACAACAATGCCCGTGAGGACGGCCATGAAGCCGCGGATCTGAGGGTCCCAGGCGAGACCAGCGATGATGTCGAGCATCTCCATTAGAGGTTCCTCTCGAACGCCACAATTGCGTCAATCTGCTCATCAGTGAGCAGAGCCGGGTACGAGAACTCGTCACCGGTGCCGATGGTTGGGCCAACGGGGGAAGAGTCAGTGTTGGGGCCGAAGCCAGGCATCTGGCCGTTGCCCCCAGAGCCGCCCCGACCGTACGTAGCTCCCATGGTTTGACCCTTGGCGATGAAGTCGGCGTGGCTGGCCGCGGACTCGAACTGTTCGAGCGTCGTGCCGCCACGCAGGTTGGGACCGAAGTAGCCGCCGCCCTGCGTGTAGTCCTCAAGGATGGGGTCATCGGTGCCGTTAAGTTCGAGGCTGTAAGGCCCCGTGGCATCGAAACTCCAACCATAGGTGTGGCATCGGGCGCAACTGTAGGTGCCAGCGGCGGCCGTATTAGTGAAGAGGATCTCGCCGTACTCCAGGTACAGGTCTTGTCCTTCGATCTCGCCAGGCGTGGACAGTAACTCCAGTGTCGCGAAGCGCCAGTCCTCCTCGTTGCCTTCGTCGTCCAGCGCTGAGTTGGCAGCCAAGGCGGCATCCATCGCCCTCTGGCGCACAGCATCGACATCGAAGAGCCATGAAGCAACCGCCGAATTGAGCGCATCAGCATGTTGGGTCTCAGCCGCGAGGAGCGCCTGGGCGGCATCGTTGTCTGCGGCACAGCGAGGATCATCTGTTTGTTCGGTGCAGTCGAATCCAAAGATCTCTCGGCTCGCCAGGGTGACGTCTCGTGCAGTTGCGTCCTTGGCTTCGTTCACGGCGCGTAACTCGTTGGCCCAGTCGGCGCCGCTCTCGGCGCGGAGTTTGGTCTCGACGCCGTCACGGACGCCGTCGGCTACTTCGATGTTGATCTGATCCTCATCGATCTGGATCGACCGGATGTAGTAAACGATCTCTTCGAGCTGCTGGTCGGTGAGGGGGCCACCGCCACCGCCACCCCAGGCCGGCATGACGCCATTGCGGCCAACGTTCAGGGTGTGAATCACTTCATTCTCGGTGAAACGAGAGAGGAGGGTGTTTAGGGCGGGAGCCTTCCAGCTCACCTGGGCGAGGAAGGCGCCATCTTCAGTGGTGATTGCTGTGGAAACGGCTCCGCCGGAACCTTCCGAACCGTGACAGGCGACGCACTGGGCACCTTCGACATAGATCTCTTCACCACGGTTGGTGGAGATGCGGTCCGTGTCGATGTCGCGGCCCTCGTGGCGTCCGGGTTCCCCAAGCCAGTACAGGGGCAGGGTGATAGCCGTGATGGTCAGCAGCACGAGGCTGGTGCCGAGGGCGAGATCAAGCCGCTTGGTCTCGAGCTGATCATCGTCCATGTATGGCCGCCGGTTGGCAGCCAACTCGATTTCGGACCCGATCTCATCACGAGCAGATCGAATGTTGAAGTAGATGTAGACGAGACCACCAATAAAGACGATCGCCAAGATGACGAGGCCGATGGTTCGTTGTGTTGAAGCGGCAAGCAGCATGCGCGTGGAGAACTCTGGATCTTTGGTCTGAATATTCAGCTTAGGAACGGACGGAGATTACTAGTGGCTCGACTGGCCGATGCAGTTGGGGCCTTCGGCTTCCTGGCCAGTCGTGTTGGTGCCGATAGGGGGACCTTGGACGATGGTGCCGGTATCGACGGTCAGTGAACCGTCGCTTCCGATGCTCATCGCGAAACGATCCATGCCTCGAGGGGCAGGACCCCCGCGTTTTTCACCGCCCCGATTGTATTGCGAGCCGTGACACGGACATTCGAACCATTGCGAGGTGCCACACTCGGGCACACGGCAACCGAGATGAGGGCACTTCTGGTAGAGCGCAAGGACCCCGCCATCGAGGCCCAGCGTCAAACCTGCCTCCATGCCAGCGAGTTCGGGGGGCGAGTACGAGGCCCGAGCCTTCTCGACCGCACCGTTGGGGTACTCGGTTAGCCACATGCGGCCTTCGGCCTTGTAGAGAAACCCATTGTTGCTACGGATGTCGGCGAGCAAATCGCTGACAAGCCCGACCTTGATAGCCGAGCCGAACCCGCCACCAACCTCGGGCCACAAGAAGGCAATACATGCGGCGCCGAAGCCACCGAGACCAATCTGCATCATCAAGATGAGTGAACGATTGAAGAATTGACGTCGGCTAACACCAATGACATCGGGATCCGGCGGCACGTAGGGGGCGGGAGGGGCAGAGTTGGCGGCGAGCACGAGTTGCTGCGACGAGGCCTTGCGCTCAAGCGCGGCAGCCTTCTCAACTTGCTTACCGGAAAGCTCCGCTTCTGAGCCGAGGGCCGAACTTGCGGTGTCGCGCTTCTTTGTCTCGCTGGACAAGATGCCGACCGCTTCGTCGGCCTGACGGCCGCGCATGGTGGCAATAACGGCGATTCCAGCCAGTATGACGATTGCGATAATTCCGAGGGTGATCATTGGCAGTCTCCTTTGCTCACAGCTCGAAGAAGAGTCCGGCTTCCCAGGGGAAGACGAAGTTGAAGCCTGGGCCACGGAAGAACGAGCCGATCATGACGAGTACTGCCCAAAACATCAGGTGAATCGTCATGAGTGAGATCGCGAACTTTCGGTCCTCAGGTTTGGTCGAGGGGTTTCGGTCGATGTACGGAGCCAGGATCAGCACAAAGAGGCCGATACCCGGGATGGTCACACCGGCAACCATCGGATGAAACATTGTCAAAAGCTCTTGAAGGCCGAGGAAGTACCAGGGGGCCTTCGATGGATTGGGGGTCTCGTTGAAGTTGGCCAACTCAAGCAGCGGAGCGTTCACGAAGATCGAGAAGATCAGAATGAACGCCGTGATGAAGAGCGCTGCTGCGAACTCGGCCACGAGAAGGTGGGGCCAGGTATGAACCTTGTCTTGCGGAGTGGACTTCGTGTCTTGGATCGAGCCCGATTTAACAACGGTGAGCAAGCGCTGGGTATTGCCCCCTGGCCCGGTCATAACCGGCGCGCCACCAGTCGCCGCCGCGGCGACAGCCGCGGGAGCAGCGGCAACAGCGCCGCCGGCTTCCCCGCCGCCCGACTTGGCTGTGGCAGCCTTCGAGCGTTCGAGCAAATGCGCGGGGATCTTTGATGCCGCTTCCTGCTGTTCGGCAGTGAGTGCGGTCTCCTCAGCGGACGCCGCAGATTCAGCCTTTGCGGCGTCGGCCTTAGCGCGAGCCTCAGCGGCCTTCTTGCGGAGATGTTCGGGGATTTCAGTCATGGTCTGTTCTCCCTAGGCCTACAGCGGCCCCGAGATGCCGCCGTCTTTGCGGACTCTCCAAAAGTGAATCGCCATAAAGATAACAACAACGAATGGCAGCAGCAGCACGTGGAGCACGTACCAACGAAGCAGGGTATCTGTGCCGATTTCGACACCACCAAGCAAGACGAATCGAACCTGGTTACCAAACACCGGGGTATACCCCATCATGTTGGTACCCACGGTCACAGCCCAGAGCGCCAGCTGATCCCACGGGAGCAGATAGCCGGTGAACGAAAGCAACAGCGTGAACTGAAGCAGCATCACGCCGATCACCCAGTTGAACTCCCGAGGCGGCTTGTAGGCACCGTGATAAAAGACGCGAGCCATGTGCAGGAACACACTCAGCACCATGAGGTGCGCCGCCCATCTGTGCATGTTGCGAACCAACAAGCCGAAAGTGACGGTGTTCTGCAGGGTGTAGATGTCGTCCCAGGCTGCTGCCGCCGTCGGGCGGTAGACGAACATCAAGAAGATGCCCGTGATCGTGAGGTGAATGAACAAGAGGAACGACAAGCCACCCAGGCACAGGGTGTAGCTGACCTTTACCGAGTGGCGCTTCACCTTCACCGGGTGAAGGTGATACAGCACGCTGTTCATGATCACGTAGGACCGGTTGCGCGGACTGTCTGTGTAACCCTTCCGGAAAATCGAACCCGGTCGGAAAATTGAGTTCCACGCTTGCGAACCCTGGACCTGATCTCCCATTTGGGACATCGAATCCTGCATCCGTTGCGGGAACGGTTTTTTTACATCTTCGTCGATAGCCATCTAAAGTCTTTTTCTCCTGCGCCTCAGCTGAGGCGCATTCCGTATCCGTAGCCGTGGGTATTGGTGCGCTGATGGGAGTCACCCTCGGCCGGCGCATCGCCGATTTTACCGAGGATTATGACGCCCGTCGGGCATCGATCAACGCAGAGTGCGCAACGAGTGCACACATCGTCGTCGATCGTAAAGATCACATGATCGTTGGGGTCGCTGCCAGGAAGCTCGGTGCCGATCGCTTCGTCGATCGCATCCGTGCGAACCATATGGATGCACTTCCACGGGCAGATATCGACGCAGCCTTCGCACATAATGCACTCGGACTGGTCGATGTGAATGAATTGTTTGGGTTTGACCTGTTGACTGAGCCACGCCGCGTCGACTTCCTGAAGGACGTAATCATCCCGGAAAACCGGCATCGGCGGGTTTGCATCGACATTGCTCATGACGACGAGCCCTCCTTGATGAGCGGACGGCCGAAGGCCGAACGCTCAGGCGCAGCAGTGACAGCATCCTTGCCACGCTTCTGCCACATCGCCCAAAGCGCGATGTTGGCGCCAAGGATGATGCCGTAGATAAGCAGAGCGATCACGTCACGAAGCACGACATAGGTGATGTCGATCGGCATGATGCCGCCATCACGGGAGTGCTTCAGGATCCCACCTGGGCCAACAACAAACTTGTCGACACGCCAATTGAGTTCGTTGTCAGCCCACACCAACCACTGGTGAGGCACGACGCCGTAGCTCCAGAACATTAAAAAGAACACGACAAGTGAACTCAGCATCGCTTCGCCCCATGTCATGGGCACGTCGACTGGACGCCGCTTCGAATACGCGACGATGCCACCCGTGATCAAGAAGGCAACGATCCAAGATAGAACAAAAGCAACCACGCTCGACTCCTGGCGGGAGGCGGGAGTTCACGAACTTCGTGAAACCGCTCACAAGTGTAGTCCCGTCGGGCCAAAGCCCTCGGGTTGGGTGAACGGTTTACCATGGCAATCCTCGTCTCCACACATTCGGCGACAGATCTCGCGACATTCCTCCGCCCACTTAGCGGGACGTGCGACACTGCCCCTATCCTTAGCCGGACTGTGTCATCACACCCGTCTTCTTTAAGGCTGCGTGATGGCGCGGCCAATCTGTCCTTAGCCCCGCACCGGAGACGACGGTGACCGAACTTCCCGAGCACCTGCTGAAACGAGCGGCCGAAGCCCGCGCTCGCCTTACTGGCGAAGGCGGCGGCGGTAGCGATACGTCCGGCGGCAACACCCCGGCTGCTACGCCCGCCGTTGCTGCCCCCGTTGCCGCCGCGCCACCAGCCATCCCAGAGGAGCCCAAGGCTCCCGAGCCTGTTGCCCCGTACGTCGAGGCCGGCCTCAATCGCAAGACCATCCCGGCGTGGATTATTCCCGTTCTGTTGTTCTTGCCGATCTGGGCGATCTACTACGTGGGCTATCTCGAAAATCCACCGGCCGAGGCCGGTGGATTGCTTGTCGAAGGTGGCGAGATCTACAGCGGCCAATGCTCCAGCTGCCACGGCGGCACCGGCGGCGGCGGCACCGGCCGCCAACTCAACGACGGCCAGGTCTTGTTGACCTTCCCGAGCGCTGAAGCCGGCATGGCCTACGACGGCATCGCCGGCCAGATTGCCTGGGTTGCCAACGGCACTGCCGGCACCAGCACCGCCACCTACGGCGATCCTGCTCGCGCTGGGGGCGCTCGCACCCCAGGCAGCTTCGGGCAGATGAGCGGCTTCGGTGGCGGTCTTTCCGCAGAAGAACTTGTCGCCGTCGTCTACTACGAGCGGATCACCCATGGCGGTCTCGATGATGCCGCCGCTGAGGCCGAGCTTCACCTGCTCGAAGAACTCCTCCGTGTGATGGAGGAAGAGGGCACTGACCTCGACTCTGGCCTCCAGGCCGAAGACGTCCAGCACCTCATCGACATCGCCCGCGCGAGTGGCGAAGACGCTGAGCAGGCTGCCGGCTGACGTAGCCGCTCGGCAAACCAAGAACCGACACGAACCCGCCTCCATGGAGGCGGGTTCCGTCGTTTTCAGTGAATGATCCGAACGGGAACAGAACGGGGACCACGGATTGCGCCCTCGGCCCAGGTCACGTTGGCATCGGCAACGAGTTCAAAGTCCGGGGCGTGGGCCAGCCAGGTCCGAATGCCGACGTTGAGTTCGAGCCGAGCAAGGTTCGAGCCGAGGCACCGATGGATCCCGGCACCGAACGCAACATGGCGGTTGCGTTCGCGGTCAATGATCACCTTGTCTGCATCTTCAAACATTTCGGGATCGCGACATGCCGCGGGGAACACCATCATCACCGTGTCACCTTCGGCCATCTCGACGCCGCCGATCTCAACCGGTTCGGTGACTGTGCGCCAAAGGCTCACCGACGCGAACGCTCGGAGAAACTCCTCAATCGCATTCGGGATAAGCGATGGATCAGCGACGAGGCGCTCACGATCGGCGGACGTCTTTGCCAGATGCAAAAGAGAGGCACCGAGCACACCCCAGGTCGTGTCGATCCCAGCGATGAGCTGCAGGATGAGGATTCGTTGGAGCGTCTCATCGTCGAATCGTTCGCCGTCGATCTCAATGTCCAGCAGATAACTGATCAGATCATCTCGAGGATCGGCTCGTCGCTCGTTGATCACCGCGCCGAAGTAGGCCGACATCTCGCCAAGGGCGACGTCGCGCATATCCGTATCGAGATCCCCAAGCTCCAGCGCGTGAATCCATTTGCGGAACCGGTCGCCGTCAGAGGGCGGGATACCAAGAATCATCGCGATCACAGCCGCCGGTATATGGGCGGCGTAGTCGCTCGCAAGGTCGACGACATCGCGTTTGGTCAGCTCACGGGCCAACTTCTCGCAGTGCTCCTCGACGACTGGCTCCCAGGCCATCACCCGCTTCGGGTTGAAGAAGGGCAGAAGCTCGCGGCGAACGTCCATGTGCTCCGGCGGGTCAAGATGAATCGGCGGAAACTTCGCTCGCTGCTTCGTGCCCCCGATGGTTGCGCCGCTATGACCGCTTGAGAATACGGTCGTGTCGTGAGCGATCGTCGAGAGGTCCTCGTGGCGAGTCGGCAACCACACCCCCTCGTTGTAGCGATCAGTATGCGCAATCGGGCAGCCCGTTCGCAGCTCATCCCAAATCGGCCATGGATCCGCCACCCACTCAGGCGCGTGATGATCCCAGTCAGTGGACCAATCTTCAACCGGCGCCGGTGTGCTCATCAGCGGAAACTACCATCGTCAGAATTCATGCGGCCAGTGGACATGGCGTAATCGTTGATGGGGCCGTCTTCGTTGTCTGAGCTCTCACCGTCACGGCAACGCCATCAGGACTCGGATTCGATCCAGAAAACCACTGAACGGAGCAACATGAAGCAAACAACTCATGGGTCTAGATCACCTACCCGGGGCGTTACGCCCGCAATCATGGTGCAAACGGGTTGAATGCCTCTGCGATTATGTGTCGGGGTAGTGAAGTCGAGGAGACCAGGTGGACATCACGATGACTGACGCATGGCGGGCGCTACGTACCCACGCCGAGCATTTCGCTGACCTCGAACTGCGCTCTCTCTTCGCCGGTGACCCGGAGCGCGTCGATGCCATGACACTGTCAGTCGGTGATCTGATCATCGACTGGTCAAAGAATCGGATCACCCCCGCGGTATTGGCCGACCTCATCGCGCTCGCCGAGACGACCCGTGTAGCTGATCGAGCGACAGCAATGATGCGCGGTGATCGCATCAATTCGACGGAGGACCGAGCCGTCCTTCACACGGCGCTCCGCGCCCCCGCAGGCCGAACGATCGTGGTCGATGGTGAGGACGTCGTGCCGGGGGTGCACCGTGTGCTTGCACAGATGGCGGCATTCACCGATCGGGTACGCAGCGGCGACTGGCTTGGTGCAACCGGTATGCCCATCAAGACAGTCGTCAACATCGGGATCGGGGGATCCGACCTCGGCCCTGTCATGGCCTACGAAGCACTCGCTGCATTTCGTCACCCACGCATCCGCTGTGAGTTCGTGTCCACCGTCGATGGCAGCGATCTCGCCGCGGCCGTTTCCGATCTCGATCCGGCCACCACAATGTTCGTGATCTCGTCAAAAACGTTCACCACGCAGGAGACACTCACCAACGCCACTTCCGCTCGCCGCTGGCTGGCCGATCGGCTCGGCGACGACGCCGTCGCCAAGCACTTCGTCGCGGTGTCCACCAACGCTGACGCCGTGGCCGCCTTCGGGATCGACACCGCCAACATGTTCAACTTTTGGGATTGGGTCGGCGGCCGCTACTCGATGGACTCCGCCATCGGCCTGTCACTCATGCTTGCCATCGGGGCTGAGGCCTTCGGCGAAATGCTCGACGGGTTCCGAATCGTCGACGACCATTTCGTCTCGACTCCGATCGCGCAAAACGCTCCGGCCCTCCTTGGGCTCATCGAAGTCTGGTACCGCACGTTCTGTGACCTACCGACTCGGGCCGTCCTCCCCTACTCGCGTTACCTCCATCGATTCCCCGCCTACCTCCAGCAGCTCGACATGTAGAGCAACGGCAAGCAAGTGCGGCTCGATGGCGAACCCGTCACGTACGAGACCGGGCCGATCATCTGGGGCCAAGCGGGGACGAACGGCCAGCACTCGTTCCATCAGCTCTTGCATCAGGGCACCACTGTTGTGCCCACCGACTTCATTCTGATGGCGGCCCCCGACCACACCAACGATCAACTCGCTGGGGTCGAAGCCCATCACGATCTTCTGGTGGCGAACTGCCTCGCCCAGTCCGAGGCACTCGCGTTCGGCAAGACCGCTGATGAGGTAGCCGCGACCGAGACCAACCCGGCGCTCGTCAACCACCGCACGTTCCCGGGCAATCGCCCATCGACAACGATCATGGCGCCAGCGCTCACCCCTTCGGTACTCGGCCAACTCGTGGCGCTCTACGAACACCAAGTGTTCACCCAGGGTGTGGTGTGGGGCGTCAACTCGTTCGACCAATGGGGAGTCGAGCTCGGCAAGGAACTGGCCACCGCCATCATCCCCGAACTCGTCGCCTCCGACGAACCAGCCCTGGACCACGACGCCAGCACCAATGCCCTGATCCGCAGGTACCGGGCCCTGCGCAAGTAACGGGGGCCCTGCACCGCAGCATCTTCTCTGTTCACGCGTGCCTTAGTACGGTTCGCGGATGCGTCCGTTCAAGCAAGTTGATGTATTCACCGCCGTTCCGTACCGCGGTAATCCGGTAGCAGTCGTGTTTGATGCCGACGATCTCTCCGATGAACAGATGCAGCAGTTCGCTCATTGGACGAATCTGAGCGAGACCACGTTCGTCCTCGCACCGACAGAGGCTGGTGCCGACTACCGGGTCCGCATCTTCACGCCCGGGTCCGAGCTGCCGTTCGCCGGCCACCCGACCATCGGCACCTGCCACGCCTGGCTCGAAGCGGGGGGCGTCCCTGCGACCGAGGGCATCGTCGTGCAGGAGTGCGGGGTTGGCCTCGTCAACCTTCGCCAGTCGGATGGACGGCTCGCGTTCGCTGCCCCGGATCTCATCCGCGGTGGTCCCGCCGACGAAGCCGACATCGCCCGGGTTTGCCTGATCCTGCAGATTGCTCGTGCCGAAGTTCTCGACGCTCAATGGTGTGACAACGGACCAGGCTGGATCGCTGTCCGCCTTGCCAATGCTGAGGCCGTCCTAGCTCTTGAGCCTGACTTCAGCGCGGTGGAAAGCTACGACATCGGCGTCGTTGGCCCTAGCCCCGTCGGTGTCGCCGGGCTGGCCAAGACCGGGGCCGTTGACAACAACGGTGACGACGAGTTCGCCATCGAGGTGCGCGCCTTCTTCCGTGCCGGTGGAGGGCCGGGCGAAGACCCGGTCACCGGCAGTCTCAACGCTGCGCTCGCCCAATGGCTGCTGGCCGACGGCACGCTCACCGCTCCGTATGTGGCGGCTCAAGGCACCGCACTCGGTCGGGCGGGGCGAGTGTTCATCGATCAAGCCGACGGCGAGATCTGGGTCGGCGGCGACGCCGTCACGTGCGTCGACGGCCACGTCGACATCTAGTCACGTTGAGCGAAACCCGCACTCCCTAGTGGAAGCGAGTGCGCGGTTCGTGTTGGCCAATGTGCTCCCACGCCTCGTGCTGACGGTAGGCGTCAACGACGCGAACGATGACACGGGCGAAGAGCTCTTCGCCGCGTTGGGTTGTTTCGCCCTTGGTCGCTCCACCATGGCACCACAAAGCAAACCAGAAGTTCAGGGTGACGACATAGCTGTACATGAGGTCATCGAACTCGTGGTAGCCGGCGTCCATTGACGAGATGGTGTCAACGTAGAGACGAAGCAGGTCGTGCTCGTGGATCCGACGAAACTCCGGATCGAAGTTGCCGTGGCAGAGCATGCGGCACCTCGATCCGCAAGAAGTCAGCATGGGAAATCGTCGGCATGTAGTGCGCCATGTGAGCGATCACGTCCTCACCAAGCAGACCGCCATACATCTCCACGACCGCGGGGAACGATGTCTTCAAGAATAAGGCAGAACCCGTTGGCCTCGACATCCATCTCGTTGCAGAGGGCATTAGCCGTGCGCACCTCTAGTTGCGGGATGACCCCCGTATAGGGGCGGGCCTCTCGTTCGTAGAGTTGGAGCGTCAGCCCGATCGGCTTTAGGCCACTGTCGCTTGTGGGGATCTTCGCGATCAACGTCGCCCGGCCATCGGCGCCGTCTCCGAACGAAAGCGTGAGACGGGCCAGTTCCCCAAGGAACCCCTCTCCCACAGCGATGCGTTGCTACTCGACCGATGCGACCCGTTGACCTAGCACCTTCGTAAGGAAGGCAGGGTCGAGCTGGCCAAGAGAGGTAGGTGTAGCCATCGGGCGAACCTAACCCAGCCGTCGACGAAGACCGCTGGAGAACGAACCGGGGTCAGGGCCCAGCGTTACTTCGACCGGCCCAGGCTCCGGTGCTGAAGCAGGCCTGGAGGAGATAGCCGCCCGTGGGTGCTTCCCAGTCGAGCATCTCGCCGGCAACATAGACGCCGGGTCGCGCTGTGAGCTGAAGGGACTCGTCGACCGCTGACCAGGCAACGCCGCCCGCGGTCGAAATCGCTCGCTCTATTGGGGCCATCGCCGTGATCGCCACCGGCACCGCCTTGGCAAGCAACGCCATCCCCGCACGGTCGTCGGGCAGTCGATTGCCGGTGGCCTCGCGCATAAGGGAGATGCCGACAGGCTTGATCCCGGCCCGCCGCAGGTACGTCGAAACGCTGTCTTTGGGGCGTTTGGTTTCGAGCCGGATACCCAGGCCGTTGTGTGAAATGTCGGGGAGGAGATCGATCTGGACTACGGCCGTGCCCGATTCGTTGAGCTCTGCTCGTATCTTCGGTCCGAGTCCGTAGATGGGTCCGCCTTCCAGTCCGCCTCGGGTGACCACGGGTTCGCCGCGGATGGTTTGGCCGGCGATCGAAACCGCCACGTTCTTCAACGGCTCACCCTCAAAGTCGACCAGGTGCTTGGGGGTCCAGTCGACGAGAACTCCTGCGTTCGCTGCGGCGAGATCAACACACTCGACCCCGGCGTCTCTCAGGATCTCTATCCAGCCGCCGTCGCCACCGACCCGCGGCCAACTCCCGCCGCCAAGAGCGAGCACAACCCTGTCGGCCCGAAGCTCCAGCACCGATCCGTCCCCGGCCACAACAGCCACACCGCCGTTCACGAACCCGGTCCATGCCAGGCCGGTTCGGAACTCGACACCAGCCTCGGTAAGCCGATCAAGCCACGCCCGCAGAAGCGGTGTGGCTTTCTGCACCATCGGGAACACGCGACCGCTGGAACCGACAAAGGTCTCGGCGCCAAGGTGGTCGGCCCAGGCTCGGAGCGACTCGGGGTCAAATGCCCGAAGCATGGGTTCGAGCCGAGACCGGGCCGGCCCGTATCGATCCAGGAACTCGTCGAGCCGCTCACTGTGAGTCAGGTTGAGGCCACTTCGTCCCGCCAGGAGAAGCGTCCGGCCAAACGATCGACGCTGATCGATGACCGTGACCCGATGACCCGCAGCCACGAGCCGCTCTGCGGCCATCAGCCCAGACGGACCCCCACCGACGACGAGGGCCGTCATCGGCGCTGGCTCATGATCGGCTTCGGAACCGTGAGGGTCGCCCTGTCGAAGAATCGGCGTTCGAGAGGCTCGAGCAGTGACCGCCCGGTCTTCTTGTTGCCTGCGGATGCCTGAACCATCGAATGTGTCTAGCCCGTTCGGGCGCAAGACCGGCGGCTCTAGAGCCTCAGGCTCTGGGATCGCCTACCCCTTGGCAACGACGAGTTGGAACTCGATAACACCCTCATCGGCGATCGAAACGACGACCGGTGCTGACGGTGGAGTGATGCCGAAGTCATCCCAGACCATTTCAACCGAGCCGGTGACGATGCCGAAGCCGTCGACCCGCACGAGCGCTGTAATGGCAAACGTCACCTCGTTGGTTGTACCCGCGATGGTGAGATCGCCAACGGCGTCGACGGTCACGGTCTCGCCGTCTCCAAGACCAGCGGGCAGTTCGACCGGCTGGGTCAGCGTGAAGCTGGCGGTCGGGAAGCTGCTGGCATCGACAGTTCGACGAATGGCACTTTCGCGACGCGAATCGTTGGAGACGATCGTGCTCATGTCGACCGTGATGTTGGCAGCAGTGAGAGCGCCCCCCTCGATGGTGAGTGAGCCAGCGACACCACCGCTGCGGCCGACGGCGACAACCGCGCCGACCGTGAGCTCTTCGTCGACCCGGAAGCCGGCAAAGCTGCCGCTGGCGGTCTCGAAGTCGAACGAACCAATCTCGTCATCGATAACCCAGACGGCATCGATGTCGCCATCGAATCCGGCCGCCGCGCTGGCGTCGGTGCCGCCGTCATCCGCACCGCTATCAGCGGCACCGTCGTCATCCGCGCCGCCGTCGTCATCCGCGCCGCCGTCATCCGCACCGCTATCAGCTGCACCGTCGTCATCCGCGGCGGCGGCAAGATCCGCGTCCAGTTGAGCGTTGGCATCGTCGACCGACACTGCCTCCGGCGCATCGCCGTTGAAGACAAACCACCACACCGCGATTCCGAGAACCGCTACTACCGCAAGTGCTCCACCAATCAATGTCTTGTTGTTCATGCTCAATCCTTATTCGTAGTGCGCGTTCGGCGATCAGTGCCCAACATGTCCCAGTGTGGTTCGCGAACGCAAGGGGTTTCGGTTCTTCGACGACACAAGGTTGCCAAGCAGCCGCGTTCTGGCCAAGAACAGAGGGTCAGAGGCTGGCTGCGACCTCGGCGACAGCGACGAGGGTCTCTTCGATCTCCGCGTCGGTGTGCGCCAAAGACGGGAAGATTGCTTCGTAGGCGCCTGGCGCGAGCGTGATGCCACGGTCGAGCATGCCGTGGAAGAACTTGGCGTAGACCCCGTTGTCGCAGATCACCTTGGCACTATCAAAGTCGGTTGGGGCTGTGGCGCCGAAAAACAGCCCGACGAGCGGACCAATCCGGGGGACGACGGCGGCGACGCCCGCGGCATCGAAGGCCGCCTGCATGCCGTCCGCGAGGCGGGTGGCGATGGCGCTGAGTTGGTCATAGGCCTCGACAGTCAAGTGTTGCATGGCGGCGAGGCCCGCGGCCGTTGCCAGCGGGTTCCCCGACAGCGTGCCGGCCTGGTAGACGCCGCCGAGCGGGGCAAGGTTGCCCATGATCTCATGCGAGGCGCCGAAGGCTCCCATAGGGAGACCACCGCCGATGACTTTGCCGAAGCACCAGATATCAGGCTGCACGCCGAACCATTCGGCTGCGCCGCCGCGACAAAGGCGGAAACCGGTGATGACCTCATCGAACATCAGCAACGCGCCCGCGGCGTCGCACGCGTCACGAAGACCTTCGAGAAAGCCAGCCGCTGGTGCAACGAGACCCATATTGGCGGCGATCGGCTCGACGCAAACAACTGCGACGTCCTCATCGACCTCAGGCACAACGTTGTAGGGGGCAACCACGGTGTCAGCGACCGCTCCGGCGGTCACGCCCTCGGACCCGACAAGACCCTGCTGGGCGATACCCGAGCCTCCGGCCACGAGCAGCGAGTCGGAATGGCCGTGATAGTTGCCGGCGAACTTGATGATCTTGTCGCGGCCGGTGGTGCCGCGAGCAAGCCGAATTGCCGACATCGTGGCTTCGGTACCGCTCGACACGAGCCGCACCTTGTCCATTCCCGCAACCCGGGAGGTCATCTCCTCGGCGATGAGGACTTCGTTTTCAGTCGGCGCCCCGTAGCTCGTGCCACGGACCGCCGCGTCCTGGATGGCGCTGATGATCGCCGGATGAGCGTGCCCGAGAATCGACGGGCCATAGCTCTGGACGTAGTCGATGTAGCGGCGTCCCTCAACGTCGAACACAAAGGGACCTTCGGCCCGCGCCACGAAATAGGGAGTGCCCCCAACTGAGCCGAAGGCTCGAACTGGCGAGTTCACCCCGCCGGGGATAACAGCCTGAGCGCGCTCAAAAAGGCTGGCGTTGGTATTGGTCACTGCAATCCTTCGGCGATGAGTCGGGAGAAGTAGGTGAGGATGAGGTCGGCGCCGGCTCGCTTGATGGCACCAATATGTTCGAATGCCACCGGTTCGAGTTCGAGCCAACCGTTCTGAGCGGCGGCGTGGACCATCGCGTACTCGCCACTCACGTGATAGGCCGCGAGCGGGATGTCGATCTCCTGGCGGGCTCGGGAGATCACGTCGAGGTACGGCATGGCGGGCTTGACCATGACAATGTCGGCACCTTCGCCGATGTCCTCGCGGATCTCTTCCATGGCCTCGCGGGCATTGGCGACATCTTGTTGATAGCCCTTCCGGTCGCCACCGCCAATAATGGTGACGTCGACCGCGTCCCGGAACGGGCCATAGAGGGCCGTGGCGTACTTGGCCGCGTAGGCGAGGATCGCAACCTGGTCGAAGCCGGCATCGTCGAGGGCTTCGCGAATAGCGAAGACTTGACCGTCCATCATCCCGCTCGGAGCAACAATGTCGGCGCCAGCGATGGCCTGGACGACAGCGATCTGCTCGTAAATCTCGAGGGTGGCGTCGTTGTCGGGCTGACCCCGGTCATCGAGCACGCCACAGTGGCCGTGGTCGGTGTACTCGTCGACGCAGAGGTCGGGGATGATCACGAGATCGTCACCGTGATCGTCGCGCAGATCCTGGATCGCAAGCTGAACAATGCCATCCGGGTTGAACGCCTCGCTCCCCTCGTGATCCTTGTCCAGCGGAATACCGAACAACATCACCGCAGGAACCCCAAGGTCCTTGAGTTGGCGAACCTCTTCGCGCAGCGACTGACGCGAGTGCTGCATCTGGCCCGGCAAGGATCCAATCGGTTGTGGTTCATCGATGCCTTCGCGCACGAAAAGCGGCGCGATCAGATCATCGGGATGGAGACGTGTTTCGCGGACCATCCGCCGAAGGGCAGGAGTACGACGAAGGCGACGAAGACGATGCTGCGGAAACCTCACCCCCCGAGGCTACCGCCTCCCGTTTTGCGACGACGAAGACGACGAGGGCGAAACTCTGTCGGCAGAGAAGCTCAGAGGCCAAAGTGCGGGAACGGAAAGTCAAGGAGAGAGCCAAGAACGAGATCTGCGTCGGGGTGGACGTCAAGCTTGGTGATGCGGTTAGGGACCACGATGCAGGTCATGCCCGCGGCTTTGGCCGCGGAACAGCCGTGCTTTGAATCTTCGATCACCAGAATCTCGGCCGGGTCGACCTCGAGCGCGGCAGCTGCCGCGAGGAAGAGGTCAGGATGGGGCTTGCCGCGATCGACATCGTCGCGGGTACGGACCACGGCGAAGTGATGGCGGAGCTCAAGCCGCACAAGATGAGGGTCAACCCACGAGATCGGCGAGCTGCTCGCGACCGCCAACGGCAGACCGGCAGCTACGACGGCTTCGATCACCTGGACAACGCCGGGCAAAGCCGGGACCGTGTAACGAGCCTGCTCGTGCGCCTCACGGGCCTGCTCGAGCGCGTCGGCATCGGGCGGCCGGCCGAGGCGCTCCTCGAGGTGCTCGTGCAACGGGCGATTGTCGGCCTTGCCGATCGAATGCACCCAGTCCTCGAGATGCACCTCGAGGTCATGCGCCTCATAGGCGGCTCGTACCATCTCAAAGATCGGCCACTCCGTATCGGCGATGGTGCCGTCGAAGTCGAAGATAACGGCAGAAGGAATCATCCGAAGATCATGGCCTCAGTCGAGGTCAACGGCGAACCAATAGTGAGAATGAGGCTCATCGCTGAACGGCTCGACCTCGGCGAAACCCACGTCTCGGCACAACGCGATCACTTCGGTGAGCGCCTCATTCGTCTCCATCTGCAACCGTTGAAGACCAAGCCGACGCCCCTCGACGATGACCCGCTCGAGAAGTTGCCGCCCAAGCCCACGACCTTGCACAGACGGGTCGATCCACATGCATTTGATGTTGGCGACATCGGGCGCCACCAGCGTGAGGCAGCTGCAACCCACCGGTTGACCGTCGAGACGGGCGACAAGTAAGAGCCCGTTGGGGGGCGACAGTTCATGGAGGTCAGATGTGACAACGGCACCGCGAATGAGGCCGAGGTCGACGTGGTCATCGACCTTGGCCAAGTACTGCTCGAGACACCATTGCGCGTCCGCAGACGCAGCATCCTCGGTATGGATCACGACCCGGTCGCTGAAATAGCCGACCAGCGCGTCCACCAAACCCGGAACTGTATGGACGACGGCCTCAGCGGTGACCCCAACTGCGAGAT
>JAACCU010000287.1 GCA_009937405.1 Actinomycetota bacterium | reverse complement strand
TGATGTGCCGGAAGAGCCTGATGTGCCGGAAGAGCCTGATGTGCCGGAAGAGCCTGATGTGCCAGAAGAGCCTGATGGTGAAGTTCGATCGATTCCGGTATCGGGGGTTGAAACGCCACTAACCGGAGGAAGAGTGCCGGGTGGGAAGTGGGCACTGATGGGATTGAAGGCGGATGCTGTAGCGCTTAGCCCCCCATCGGTGGTGCCGGGGATTCTGCCCGTTTGAAGGGCGTCCCTGACCCGCTCTCCTAGGGGACTGACGACTTCCTCGTTGAACGCTTTATGGCCTTTTGCGACGGTGAGCGCACTTCGAGGGCTGAAGGTCCACGGACCAGCTTTCGGAAAGAGGATCGAAAACAGCCCGGCAACTGCCACTATGGCACCCAGAATTAGCCCCCACACCCCTAAGGCGATCTCATCTAGCAGACAGAAGAAGCAGTCTTGGTAGGTCACGTCGCGTCTCGCTCCGACAGAGGTTCCTCAAGACTGCAATGCTGCTTCAAGGCCGCGCACCCGATCAGGACCGGTTCGACGGCTTCCCACGATTTTCGACCGGCCTGGTAGTCGTCGAGGGCAATGCCGGCTCCGACCCTGCTCCGGACGTACACCAGGTAAGCCCGGAAAGAGTTCACCGACCAGCTTGTGGGGGGCCGAAGATCCAGCACTGGTTCGCGACGCGTCACCAGGCGCCGCACACCGAGAAGCGCCGAGCCGAGCATGATTCCAGCAAAGACCATCACCGAGAGTTGGCCCTCGCGATCGATGGTCCCGTAGGCGAAGTCGAACCACCCAGCCGGCTCACTAGAGAATCCTCGTCCGACCTGGTGGTTCACCGCGGCATGCTCGAAGATGGCGAGGGCTGATCCAGCGGCTGCGAGCACCCACATCCATCGTCCTAGTCGGTGGCGATATTTCAACGTGCCGTAGAGGCCCAGCGCGGCGACCCCAGTCCACACTCCATGCCCTACGAATAGAGGGAGCCCGTCATCGATGTGAGGGAACAGTCGATACGGGCCCATTCCTGACCAGGTGAAGTTCGGGGCTCCGCGCCCAGAAGCAACAAACCGGAACAGGTCTTCGGTGATCTGGAAACCCGTTCCGCTCAAGAGACCGAGAAGGCCTGCATCGGCCGCAGTCATGAAAGGCTGCTCTCGGCACCACAGGAAAAGCGCGACGGGCAGCAACTTGATTGACTCTTCGGTGAACGGAATCACGTATGTCGCCAACGAGTCCACGCTCATGAATGAGCGGAACGGCAAGGAGATCAGCGCCGATACCTGGGGTGCGATCATCGCCCCAATCACGAAGAAGGAAAGGCCCGACCACATCCCGAGTCCCCGCGCCAGCCAGGTAATGAGAAGCCACAATGCGCAGGTGAGGAGAGGGCGCCATATGAGGGCGGCTGCCATTGGCTGGTCACCAGCTGTGAACGCCGACAAGCTGAGGGTGGCGATGAACACTAGGACAACATTCAGCTGCCCATAGATTCGCATCCGGGACGGCGCGATGAGTGTCGGCACGAGCATGGAGGCCATATTCCCCATGCGGAGCTGCATTTTGCGCATCGCTCCATTGGGCGATCGCCCTTCCGATGAAGATCCACCGACGGGCTCGTCGAAGGTTTCAGGAGCGGATACGTCGCCTACGTGCGACGGTGACCGTTGCGATTGGTGGTCTGGGTGAAGTTCTGGCGGATACCACCGGTCATCTGATGCCCGCCACCAATCAGGCCCCTCCTGGATTTCCGAACCGCCCATCGGTGCACAGTAGCGGGTAGGGCTGACCTGGGCGGGTTGACATCTGGCTCCCGGAATTGTTGGTGGGCCGCTCGCCGGCTAGCGGGGTGTCCAGGTGCCCCCGGCGTCGTCGATGGCGCCGGTGACGGCGGCAAGGTCGTCGAGGGCAGCGGTGAGGTCGGGGCGTAGCGACGTGAACTCGGTGGTGGCACGGTCGATGCTTGTGCGCTGGGTTGCCGTGGGTGGGCGTGTTGTCGACCAGTGGAAGTGCCCGACCCGGTCGACGAGTTCGCGCACCGATGGGTTGGCGGGGTCGTCGAGCTTGGCTCGCACCGGGGCGCCGGTGAGGCGCCGGGCCAGGTCCTCGACGCGACGGTGGACGTCGTCGAGGCGGGCGTGCAGGTCGGGTCCGGCCCCGGGAGCAGCCGCCACCGCGACGCGGAGGTGACGGAACCGGTCTCGTGCGGTGTCGATCTCTTTGGCGGCGCCGGCGATTCGGCGGCGCAGATCCGCGGTCGTCTGAGCGAAGTCGGTGTCGCCCGATGTGCCGTCGACGGCGGGCGTGTCGATCACGTCGACGGGTTCGGGTCCGGCCAGCGTCTCGGCGGCGCCGCCCACCATGTGCACGAGTTTGGCCGTGTAGCGGCCGGCATCAAGGAGCGGGCCTTGTGGGTCTTCGACCCATGGCTCAACGAAGCCCGGTTTGGCCAGTGACACCGGGTCGGGGGCGGGGCCCCGCAGGTCCCAGGTGACCCGGTGCAGGCCTTTGGTGTGGGGGACGGGCATGGTCCGCACCACGGCGCCGTTGTCGTCGCGCACGACGAGCAGTACGACCGGGTCGGTTTCGAGATGTTCGTCCCAGAGGCGATCCCAGCCCGGGAACTCGACGTCACCTTCGGTGTCCTTTTCTGCGGCGCGGCGTGAGGCGTGAGTGGTCTGGATGTCTTCGGCGAGGTGGTAGGTGATGGTGGCCCCGAAGTCGGGGTTGTCGCTGCGCCAGGCGGTGGAGCCGAGGGTGGGTTGGCCTTTGGCTTGCATGATCCGGTTGGGCACATAGCGCCAGGCCCGCCGTATGGGGAACATGGTGGCGGGCGCGGCCAGCGCGTTGGCTGATAGGCCCCGCAGCGGCGAGTAGT
>JAACCU010000286.1 GCA_009937405.1 Actinomycetota bacterium | reverse complement strand
CGTGATGGCGGTCGTGATGGACGCGGAGATCGCAACCGTGGTGAGCGCGGCAAGGGCGGCAACCGCCCCGCACGCAGCGAGCGGCCGAAACCACCGACTCGTCCCAAGGCGCCCCGCTTGCGCCCAGGCCGTGCACACCGTCAGGCAGCACTGAAGGCGCTGCCGCAGGCCCAGCATCTGCTGGCGGACGAGGTATTGCGTGGTGGCGTTCCTGCGGTTCGTCAGGCCGTTGAACTCATGAATGAGAAGGCGGCCGCTGAAGGCATGCCCAAGATCAAGGTGCAGCCCCTCGTGTCGCTCGCGGAGAAGATGGCGCCGGCGCTGAAGGCGGCCGAATGGCGTGACCGAGCTGAAGCCGTGATCTCTGGGATTGAGGAAATCGACCTGCGAGACATTCGCAGCGTCGTCGCTGCTGCCGAAAACGCCGCCCGCGACGAGGAATCCCGTGCACTAGCTGATCAGCTCCGTCTGGGTCTAGCTGCCCGCGCCGAGAGCGAGCACCGCAAATGGCTCGACGAACTCGCCGCCACCATTGCCGACGGTCGAACCGTTCGGGCGCTGCGTCTCAGCTCACGTCCCCCCAAGGCCGGGGCGCCGCTGCCTGTCGACATGGCCGCCAAGCTCGCGCAAGCTGCATCCGTATCGCTGACAGCAGAGGTCACCTCGGATCGTTGGGCCACTGTGCTTGACGCCGTGGCCTTCTCGCCGGTTCGTTCACTGGTTGTTGCCGAGGGCATCCCGGCGAAGCCGAGCGACGAACTGCTCACCGCAGTGAAGAAGCTCGCATCGCGTACACCGGAGATTGCCAAGCTCTTTGGTATCGAGCCGCCGGCCCCAAAGAGTCGTGGCCGTGGCCGCCGCACTCCTCCACCGCCGCCTCCCCCGCCGGCACTGCCCGTCGTGCCGGTCGCTGAGGTCTCGGATAGCGAAGAAGAGTGATCGACTTCCAGGTCGAGGGACGGATTGCCGTCATTCGCCTGGATCGAGTTGAAGCCCGCAACGCGATCAATGGTGAGATGGCTCAGGCCATCGAGTCCGCCATCGACCGTTTCGAAGACGACGATGAGCTTTGGGTCGCCATCCTCGGCCATTACGGACCGGTTTTTTGCGCGGGGGCGGATCTAAAGGAGATCGCTGCCGGAAACGCCGACGCGCTCTGGACCGAACGCGGGGGCTTTGGCGGCATTGCGTTGCGTGAACGCACGAAGCCGTTGATCGCTGCAGTTGACGGCCCTGCCGTAGCCGGCGGCACTGAGATTGCCCTGGCCTGTGATCTTCGTGTTGCCGCCAAAGGCTCGAGCTTCGGTATCCCTGAGGTCAAACGGTCGCTGGTAGCGGCGGCGGGCGGCCTCGTCAGGCTCCCTCGGGTACTTCCGCCGGCGATCGCCATGGAGCTCGCCTTGACGGGTGACACAATCGACGCTCAGCGGGCATATGAGCTCGGGATGATCAACGACCTCTGTGAACCGGGCACAGTCATCGAATGCGCCATGAGCCTCGCTGAGCGGATCAACGCCAATGCCCCACTCGCCGTGCGCTCCAGCCGGCAACTTATTCTTGACGCACTGGGCCAAAGCGACGCCGAGGGAATGAAGGCTGCAAGTAAAGCCTTCAATATCATCGTCAAGACCGAGGATGCGACTGAAGGCCCGCGGGCATTCATCGAAAAGCGACCTCCCGTCTGGAAGGGCCGCTAAGGCTCAGCGGCGCAAAGCCTGGTGCTTGTCAAGGAAGTCGAGAAGTCCGGGCACAAGTTGCATCGTCCTGAGCTCGTTTACAGGAACCCAGGCAACTGCAGCAGCATCACTCCCTGCAGTCGGCGCTCGCGTGCCGACTAGTCGGGTGTAGAAACAGGCGACAACGTAGTGGTGGGCATTGCCTATCACCTGATTGAGGCCGACCAACTCGCCCGCTTCGACGGTGAGCGCAGTCTCCTCGCGCACCTCACGCTCTAATGCCTCGGCGAGCGTCTCGCCCGACTCCACCCGGCCTCCGGGTACTGCCCAGTCGCCGGACGCGGGCCCCGCTCCACGTTCAACGAGAAGGATTTCGGCATGGTCGATTATGACGGCGCTTACTGCAAGGACAGGAGGCGTAGTCACCCGAGCGATCGATGAACCGTGATTGCTCGTGCCACCAACCCGAACGATTCAAAGAAGTTCTTTGTGTTGCGATCACCGGGTAGTGCGATCGAGTCGATCCCGATCGAACCGGCAGCGCGACTCCAGTCGACGATCCAGTCCATGAGGCACTCCCCTACCCCGACACCCCGAGCGCCAGGCAAGACGTAAATGTCTGAAAGCGCTGTCATGGTCGACCCGTCGTGGAGCTCAACGAGTCGCCCTCTGGCGTAACCAACGATGGTTTCATCGATACTGCCGACCGCCACGAGCGAAGTGTCGTCTCGTAGCTGCGTATCAAATGTGGGACCGAGTGGCTCTGGGCGCGCCTCGTAGCGCGACCAGATAGAGCCTCCGCGCACCGGAGCCATTTCGCTGATTGCCACCTCGGCAAGCGCAACCACAGTTGGGAGATCCTCAGCCTGCGCGCCACGGGCGGTGACATCCATCGTCAGCTCAGAAGCTGTTCGACGCGACTGATCACCGTTGAGCGGCCACGATTGGCTTTCTCATATGCGAGAACCGTGGTGAGTTCGTCGGTAGGTCGACCCGCGAGCAGGACCACGATCTCTCGGGCAGTCATCTCGTCGTACCCAAAAATCGGTGCTGTCATCACCGTGGAACCCGCTGCCGACGCTGCGGCAGTAGCCGAAGCAGACTCGTCGGCCCCCAACAGGGCGGAGAGTCCGTCCAGCACGACGCTGACACCCTGGCGCACAGTGTCGGCCACGTCGCCGTCAGGCGCCCTCTGAGCGGCCATACGGCCAGCGAGTCGCATAAGTGCGACCTGGCCGCGCCCGCGATCGGCAAGTTGGGGGAGGAGTTCTTTGGCGTCGAGTGCGAAGCCGATCGGCGCGTAAACTAAAAGGTCAAGGACCTGGTCGACGGGCCGATCTTCGTTCACGAGAAATTACCCAGCGGTTCCCCACAATGGGGGCACTCGTTGTCGGTGACGGCCGCGTTGTTGACCAGAAGGAAGCACGCCGGGCAAAGGAACTCATAGTCCTGCTTGGCCTGCACCGGTTCGGCTTCGCCTTGCGGCGTCTCCTTCTTGACCGGGGGCTTGTCTTCATCGTCGTCGTCGTCGTCGTCGTCGTCGTCGTCGGCAGCGGCGATGCGGACTTTGAGGATCGCGTCCAGATCTGCTTCGACCTCGTCGTCGTCGTCGTCATCGTCATCGTCGGCGGAGGCGGAGACGGGGGTTTCTACGTCGTCGTCTTCGTCCTCTTCGTCATCGAGATCTTCGTTGCTGTCGCTCTCGAGTTCGTCGTCGTCAAGGTCGTCGTCGCTGAGTTCTGCTGCAGCGAGTGCTTCGAGTGACTCTTCTTCAGGGGTGTCATCTTCTTCGGACATGTGCTACCTGGTCGGGGGTGTGCGGCGGATCATAGACACTGACTGATGCGGCGCAACCTCGAATGACACATTTCAGTGTCGTCGAAGTCACGAGATCAAGTCAGGATCATGCCCGAATCAGATGCCGAGGCGGTGGATTTCGAGCATTGAATCTGCAAATGCCAGAGCGCGGCCGGTTATTCCGTTGCTTTGAAGGCCCCAAAACTCTTGATTCCCGGGGACTAGCCGAACGTGTTCCTCAACATTGTGGCGCCCTATCACGGCGGTCAAGCCTTAGAGACTGGTACGGCCGCCGCGCTTTTCTTCTGCTCGTTGTTGCGCCTCGAGTCGACCCAACATGGGTTCGGCGCTGTGGTCGACGAACTTCATCGCCTCTGCAAGCGCCTTGTGGCCCGCTACCTCACCGATTTGCGTGTGCATGCGCTGACATACCCGACGGTACGCCTCATGGCCCTGAGGGCCTGTACGGAGCTCCAGCATGTGCATGGCCTCGCGTGCGTTGAACTGCATCGAATAGCGCACGCGGTAGGCCAGCGAGACAGCGTAGGACGCCTGATCGGGGTGATCTTCGGCGAGATCGGTGTAGAGCCCCGCACTGCGCTCCATCACCGCATCGAACTGATCGGCAACACCGGCGGCGTCGACCGCAGCCGGGCGCACGTATCCGTGTCTCGTCGATAACTGCTGCCAGTCGATGCTCAGCATCCGGTGACGTTGGAGATCGCGGAACGCCCCATAATCGCTCAACACATCGAAGCGGTAGTCGGTGCGTTCAAAGGCGCGTCCGGGACGGTGGCGACGGTTGCTCCGATTACCGACGTAACCCTTGATGATGTCCAGTCGCTCCTCAACCGTCATCTGATGAACTCGCGCTTCGACGGTACGCTCCGACAACGACGTGTGGGGATACAGAATCGCGGTGACGACCTTGATCTCACCATCCGGATCAAAGTCGATGAGTTCAAGCGTGTCGTCATCGACGGGGCCGCCGACCGAGTCTCCAAAGACCGAGTCGGCCATGGCTTCCATGCTGTGGCGGATGTCAGACATGTAACCAGAGGTGCGCCCCCCGCGATCTGGCAGATCGACTCGCTTTAGAAACGATGGAACGACCTTTCGCAGCTCTGTGAGCATCATGTCGGCGTAGGCGCGGGCTTCAGGCAGTGGGTGTGCTCGCATTCGCAACAGCAACGCTTCGTAGGCCTGGCCAGTGCCATAGATACCCACGTTGGACAAGGAAGCCGCAGGCAACATGCCGCGGACAGCATCCAAGGAGCGGGCCTTGATTGCGGTCCGGTACGCAAAGTCGCTGGCGGATGGGTCCTTGGGTTCTACCGTTCGGAAGAACTCTTGGAGCTGGGGAACCAACGCTGAGTAGCCGTCAAACATGCGGTCCATGTCGGCGACATAGCGGGTGCCGAGTGAGGACGTGAGAATTTCGGGGTCGCGGTGGTACCGGTAACGTCCGCCGAGGCGCTGGTCATAGGCGATGTAGCGCGTGGACTGCTCGAGGTACGACATGAGGCGTCCCCACTCAAGAATCTTCGTGAGGACGTTGGATGCCTGCTCGCAGGCCAGGTGAACGCCACCGAGCTGAGCCACGCTGTCGTCGCCATACTCGAAGAAGACTGTGTCGTAGAGCTCCTCGGCGCGCCGAAGACCGACAGTGGCGTCAATGGACTGGTCGCCCTCGATGTCGAGTTCGCCTACAAACTCTTTGAGAAAAAGCCGCCGGAGGCTGAGGGCAGTTCGTGAGTACCGAGCGAACAATGCGCCCTTCACGACCTCCGGAAGATTCACCAGAGCGAAGACTGGCTGGTCCAGATTGGTGAAGTAGCGACGAAGAACGTCGGCTTCGGCAGCGGTGAATTCTTCAGTAATGTAGACCGTCATGCGACGGTGACCTTATGCGTTCGGTTGGAAGTCACCGCGGATCGCATCCATGGTCTGGGCATCGGCCCAGCAGTCGACGATCGTGTAGGCCATCGACAGGGCACCATCGATCACAGCCCGATCAGCCTGTTCGGTATTTGTGTGACGGGCGAAGTCCTCGGTGTGGATTGCCGTGCCCTCAGGAGCGCACTGAATCATCGGATGGATGGCGGGAACCGCGTAGCTCACATTGCCCATATCGGTAGAGCCGACGACGATCTTTCCGGGTTCCTCAGGGATCACGGTGCGGCCGACGTCTGAAGCATTGCGCACGTATGCATCTAGCAGCGGAGTGTTATCGATCATGTCGTAGAACGGCGGATCGTTCCACTCATGCGTCATCTGACAGCCGGCGGCATGGGCGCCCCCGTGCAGACATGCCAGCACGCGCTCCTTCAACAGCTCAAGGGAGTCCATTTTTGCGGAGCGCACGTACCACTGGGCGGCCGCATGGGAAGGAACGATATTGGGCTTTACGCCGCCGTCGGTGAAGACGCCATGGATGCGCTCGGCCGGATTGATGTGTTGACGCAGCGCGGCCACGTTGTTGTAACCGAGCACCGCGGCGTCGAGCGCGTTGAGTCCCTTTTCCGGCGCTGCAGCTGCGTGTGCGGCTAGACCCTGGTACTGCACCTCCATCGTATGGATGGCGATCGTATGCATGGTGCGGAGGTCGCGGTCGGCCGGATGCACCATCATGGCGGCGTCGATAGCGTCGAATGCCCCGCGACGGATCATGAACTCCTTGCCGCCGCCGCCCTCCTCGGCCGGGGTGCCGAGGACGGCCAGTGAGCCCCCGAGCGCTTCAGCCACGACTGCGGCGCCGAGCCCGGCTCCTAAACCGGCAGCTGCGATGACGTTGTGGCCGCCCGCGTGACCAATCTCGGGCAATGCGTCGTACTCGCAGCACACCGCGATACTGGGACCGCTCGTGCCCACGCGGGCGTCGAAGGCCGTGGGCATGTCGTAGGCGCCACGTTGCACGTCAATGCCGTTGTCCTCCAACGTGCCAGTCAGAACGTCGTGGGCGAAGTGCTCCTCGAAATTGAGTTCGGGCCGGTCGTGAATGGCATGCGATAGCTCAATCAGAGTCGGCGTGAGCCTCTCGATTTCTGCGCGTACACGGGTCTTAGCTTCGGCTGCGTCCATGTGGCGATGGTAGCCCTCGGGAACCCGGCAACGCCGTCCTTTCTCTGCTGACGAGCACGCACGAGTTGATCCAACTAGATCCAGACCTCGAGAGCATCTGGCTCCAGTCGGACGCTGAGAGAATTCACGACGGCGACACGAGTGCCATCGAGATAGACGGGCATCGCTCGCCTGAACTCCCACTGGCTCGCCTTTGACCGCCGCATCGTGATATCAGGATGCGGCACATGTGTGCCGAGTGGCAGTCGACTCCGAGCCTTCATCCGGTCACCAAATGCGAGGGCTGCGTCCAGTGTGTCGAGCCGTCCGTCGCCCGGGTGGGCTTTCGGAGCGATGTTCCACGAGCCGAGATGGGCTGCGTTCGCTGCAACAACGACTTGACCGCGTAGCCACGACCGTCGCACTACCAGATGGGCAAGAAACCAATGGAGCTTCCCGTCGAGTAGCGCCGCTCCAAGATCTATCGAAAGCCTGGTCGCAGAAGTTCCCGGCATTGCCGGTGTTGTGCGTGCACCCCCAAGGGTCCGGCAGAGGTCGCCACCGGTGAGACCGATCTGGGGGACGGGCTGGTTGGCTCGACGAGCGTCCGAAATTGCTACCGACGCGGCTCGGTCGCTCGAAAACCACTCGATGCCATCGGGCACGTCGGCAATCTCACCCCAGTCCCGGTTGCGTTCAACACTCATCGTTGGGGCGCAGTGGCATCGAACCTGCGGGTGCTCACGGCGCGGTAACGGAGCCAGAAAGGGCGACGACGCCTCGATGGATGCTGTCGGCGGCGGCTCGGGCTGCACTCGCAGTGGCGGGGGCGGGAGCACACATTCCGATTTGGCGGAGAAGATCGATCAGTTGCTTCACATTGCGAACGAAGTCGCCGGCCGTGAGATCGTCGACGGCCCCGAGGATGACGCTCAGGTCTTCTCCAGACGCCCAGCTGTGAGCGATGGCGGCAAAGCCAGGGTCGGGAAGCCGGGACTCGGGCACGCCATGGTGGCGCTCGACTCGACCGATGTTGCGGGCGAGGCGGTCCATGTCGCGGTGTCGCGTGAATGCTGCCTGGCTCGGGAATCGCGGCTCTGATGGTGGACCGGCACTTCGATGCTCATAGGTCAAGCAGCTGGCCACTGATGCCAGCTCCGACGCGGAGAGATCGTCGAAGATTCCGACGCCGATGCACTCGGCTACCAGCAGATCGAGCTCGTGGTATACCCGACGAAGCAGTCCGCCAGAGTCGGTGACAGTCCAGTCGGCGAGATGGTTCCGATCTCGAAGCACTCCGCACACGGCATCGAATCGGCGAGCGATCGAGGCACTGTCGCGACGGGCTTGGCGTTGGAGTGCGTCGACCTCTCGCTTGGCTCGTTCGAGGTTGGCCCGGGGGTCGTCTCCACGCCGGCGCCGGGCCCGTTTATTGGTTTTGACACCGCTCCGCTTGAGCCGGGTGGCCACATCGGAGCGGTAGTCGGCCCGCTCAGGAGCCATAGGGAACGGGAGCTCGATGTGGCCGACGGTGACAGGGGCCCGCTCAAGTTCGCCGAGATCCCAGCGTTGCTCGCGCGAGTTCTCACCGACTAGGCGGATGCGAGCCCTGCCTCCCTTGCGCCAGCTCACGCCGAGCACGGCCACCCGGTCCCCGTCATCATCGAGGACGATGTCGCCAGGACGAAGCCGACTCACTGCATCAGCGATGGAATCGGCGTTTTCCTCGCTGATGACCAAGTTGGGTTCTGGGGGAAGGTCGGCGACCACCGCTTCCAGTTCGGCAACGCGTCGGCGTTCTCGAGCCAGCCGATTCTCGAGCTGCGAAACATTCGCGTCTGCCTGGTATTGGGCGAAGGATCTGGCCAGGAGCGCACGAGCGTTCTCCGCTCCGTGTCGCTCCAGCAGATTGACCGACATGTTGTACGTCGGGCGGAACGCAGAACGGAGCCGAAACGAGCTGGAGCCGGCGAGTGAGGAGACCTGTTCGAACTGTGAGAACGGTGACCACGGCACAACGGCGACACCATGGGTATCGATGCCCCGTCGGCCGGCGCGCCCGGTGAGCTGGGTGAACTGTGACGGGGTCAGCGCCTGGTGCCCGTCGCCCGCGAACTTTGTGAGCTTGTCGATCACAACGCTGCGAGCCGGAAGGTTCACGCCCAGAGCGAGTGTTTCTGTGGCGAACACCACCCGTACAAGGCCTTCGGCGAAGCACACCTCGACCGCTTCCTTCACGGCAGGAACGAGTCCTGCATGGTGGCTAGCGATCCCCCGTTCGAGTCGCCGCACAAACGCGTCGGTGTCGAGCACTGCCAGATCCGCGGCCGGCAGACCGGAGAGCTTCTCTTCGGCGATCACCCGAATACGGGCTGCCTCATCGTTGTTGGTGAATCGAGCACCCGCCCGCTCCAATGTGATGGCGGCCTCGTCGCAGCCTTTCCGGCTGAACACGAACCAGATCACGGGTAAAAGGTCGCGTTTCTCGAGAAGGTCAACGACCTCCAACCGGTTTGGGATGCTCCAAGGAGACTTCGGACGGTTTCTTCGGTCGCCTTTCCCGCGGCGCGGGTCAGGATCGAAGCGAGGACCCTCGGGATTGGGCCGGCCATCGACGAGTGTGTCGATGGCATGGACTCGGTGCCCGCTCCGATCGCCGACGATATACATGTTGCTGAGTGCGACTGGCCGGGTGGTTTCGACCACAACCGCTGTTTCGCCTCGTACCGATTCCATCCAGCCGCCGACCTCGTCGGTGTTGGAGACCGTGGCCGACAGACAGACCAACGCCACGTGCTCCGGGAGTTGGAGGATGACTTCCTCCCATACCGGACCCCGGAACGAGTCTTCGAGGTAGTGGACTTCATCCAGGACCACAACGTCGAGATCGTCGAGATTTCGCCCTTCGTACAACATGTTGCGGAGGACCTCTGTGGTCATGACCACGATGTCCGCATCAGGGTTGATGGCATTGTCGCCGGTGAGCAGCCCCACCCGGGAGGCTCCGATTCTCTCGGTGAGGTCACGAAACTTCTGATTGCTAAGTGCCTTGATTGGAGCGGTGTAAAATGCTCGTCGGCGTCGACCTAGTGCCCGGTCAATCGCGTGCTCGGCGACCGTTGTCTTGCCGCTTCCGGTCGGCGCCGCAACAATCACCGACCGTCCGGCGTCGATGTGCTCGAACGCCTCGAGTTGAAACCGGTCGTATTCGAACGCTCCGTCGGCCGGGGCGCTCACGCGTCGGCTTCAACTGTTTTGGATTCGTTGAGGGCCTTCTGGCGGCGTCGGGTTCGGATTCGACCAAACAGAATAGAGATCTCATAGAAGAGATACATCGGCACGGAAAGCACCATCAAGGTGAATGGGTCGCCACTGGGGGTGATCACGGCAACCACCACCACGATCCCAACCATGGCGTATTGCCGACCCTTGCGCAGAGTCTCGTTGTCGAGGATGCCGAGGATCTGGAGAAAGATCAGGAGAATGGGAAACTCGAAGGCAAGGCCGAAGGCCACGATCATCTTGATTACGAAGCCGATGTATTCGGTCGGCTTGTAGAACTCGATAAAATTCTCTCCGCCCATGCTGGCCAGGAACTCCAAAGCTTTGGGAATGCTCCAATACGCGAGCCAGCTACCCATGGCAAACAGGCCGACGCCACTGAGAACGAATGGGATGGCATACCGTTTTTCGTGGCGATGCAACCCAGGGGCGATGAATCGCCAGATTTGCCAAAGCACAACGGGGACTGCCAGCGTGAGACCGCCATAGCCCGCCACGGTGAGCTTGACGTTGAATGGCTCCAGTGGGCTGGTGACGATGAGGTTGCAATCCTCGCCCGGCTTCACCGAATTACAGTACGGCCGCAGAAGAACGTCGAGAATTTGGTCATAGAGGACCCAGCAAACGACTGCCCCAACCGCAATGGCTAGGAACGAGATCATCAGACGCTTGCGAAACTCTGTGAGATGCTCGATCAACGTCATTTGTGACGCGGGCGATGTATCGGACATGGATCAGGCGTCGGTGGGTTCGGGGTCGGTAGGTTCGGTTTTGGTGGGTTCGGTGTCGGTAGGTTCGGTGTCGGTGGCCGGTACGACTGCAGCGCCGATGGGAGGCCTACCGGCCAGGGGATGCGACTCTTGCTGTTGGCTTTTGGCGACTTCCTTGCGGCCGGCCTCGCGTGCCTTTTCCTCCGCCAGCGGATCCTCCATCGCGTCCTTCATCTCACGCTGAAAGCCGCTGGAAACACGACGGAGCTCAGTCATCGCCTTTCCGAGCTGGCGGGCAGCGCCAGGAAGCTTGTTCGGGCCCAAGACGATGAGCGCGACGATGAAGATGACGAGTATTTCAGGCCCTCCGATGTTTCCCATGGCGACGAATCCTAGCGAACGTCGCGGTGAGATCGGGAGCGCCAGGGACGGCGGACACGTCGGCGCGCATCCAGGTGCATTTCTATGCTGCGAGCCTGAACCCGGCGCGCAGCTCGCTGGAGATCATGAGCGGCGACGGCGACGGCACCCGATCGCCGCAACGACACTCGCAGCAGGATGAGCTCGCGCTCAACGAGCCGTAATCCCAATGACAGCGCAAGAAGCGCAACACAGATAGAACCGGCAGGAAAGAGGAGTGTCCATGACACGCCACCACACTACCGAGCGTCACCTCTCGAGCAGGTCAGCGAGCGCTTCGTCCCACGAGTTGTTGTCGTGGAGATTGTTGTGGAATTCGAGCAGGTCATCATGGTTGATCGGT
>JAACCU010000285.1 GCA_009937405.1 Actinomycetota bacterium | reverse complement strand
GAAGAAGAAGAAGAAGAAGAAGAAGTCCGAGAAGATCAGGCGCCGGTTGTTGGGCTATCGCCGCCGCGATGTCGACGCGCGAATCGCAGGCATGCACGCCGAACTCACCCGGCGCACCGAAGACCTCGAGTCGGAGGTGGGCCGCCTAACCGAACAACTCGCCGCCTCCACGACCGCCGACGAGGATCTCGCGTTTCGGGCTACTCGCCGCGCCGTGGAAGCCATTCTCCGCGAGGCAAACACGGAGGCGGTTGGGGTCCTGGGCGGGCCCGTCGTGTCGTAAACGCCCAGATGCTGCTCACCGTCGGCGATCTCGTCGAAGACATACTCATCCAACTTTCTTCAGTACCGCGTCGCGGTGCTGACACCATCGTTCGGTCGGCTCGCCTACGCGGCGGCAGCGGCGCCAACGTCGCTGCCCTTGTGGCTGAGAGCGGAGGCGAGGTTCGTTTCTTCGGACAAACGGGTGACGACACCATCGGGCACGCCCTGGCCTATGACTTGCGTCAACGCGGGGTAGACACCCATCTTTCTCACCTTGGAGGAACCGGCGTCACTGTCACCACCGCTGGTCAAGGCGGCCGAAGCCGCCTTGTCGATCGCGGCCCATCATCTCGAGTGACGGTGATTAACGACGACGTTCTCGATGATGTCAGCCACGTCTATTTGCCAGCGTCAGTCTTCGCCGCCGACCCCCTCGCCTCCGCCATGGATTCGGTATTGGGACTTATCCGAGATCGCCGGTTGCCCATCACCCTGGGTGCACCGGGCAGCTCCGACCTCGAAGAGATCGGCGGGCCTGCATTCCGCGAACTCGTGACCACACTTGAGCCTGACGCAGTCGTGTTGAACCGGGCTGAGCATGCGGCACTTGAGTGCACGTCGCGCCAACCCCTTGATGGGGCCCGCCTTACGGTGGTGACGGCTGGAGCAAGACCAACGCTCGTCCTGAGTGCAACTGGTGACGAGAGCGTTCCCGTCTCACCGGTGTCGACAATCCGGGACCGCACTGGCGTCGGTGACGGCTTCATCGCCGGATTCGTGATGAGTCGTAGGACGGGGGCTGATGGTGTAGCGGCTTCGCACGCTGGGCACCGAGTCGCGGCGCGCGTCTTGGGCGAGCTTGGCCCCACAACGGGTCGCCGGGCATGACGTCAGCGCTCTTGTCGCGCGTGGTGACGCCGGAGCAGGTCATTCACCACCTCGCCGATCGGTGGGGGAGCGGCTACCCCAAGCGACTCGAGCGTGAAGGCAACGCTGATGCCATCTTTCGTGCGTTCCCCGACGGCCACCGTTAACTGCGCGATGCGAGGTTCGGAGCCGACGATGATCTCGAGGAGGCCTGACTGAACGTCGACGGACACGACTTCGCCAACATCGTGTCCAACGCCAGCCAACAAAAGCAAGAGCTCGGCCGGCGAGTCGGTGCCAAACACCGTCGCCGGTGACCCCTCATTGGGCAGGCCGGAAGAGTTCTTGGCAGGAGTCGGGGGCGGCAGGGGGTTTCGCCCGCCGTTCGTTACCTGTTCGAGAAGGCCGAAAGCTTGATTTATCTGAGCTGCCCGGTCAGTGGAACCCCCGGCGTCAGGATGCGAGCGACGGATCGCGGCGCGATGCATCGCCCGAACCTCCGTCCAGTCTGCCTCATGGTTGAGACCCAGCACTCCAAGCGCAGTAGCGATATCCATCATCACCAGCATTGCGGAACCGACCGCTATGGCCGTGGCAGTCAATCAGAGACGACGACACCGCCTCGACGCCGAGCGCCCAGAACGACCAGAATGCATGACCTAGGGCAGGGAGATCCAACCGGTGCAGACCGAATCCATGAGCTTTGTCGGCGCCGCGGGTTCCCGCTTGGCCGGCCTCATTCGCCGACCTGACGGGCCCGTCGTGGGTTCTGCGGTTTTCGCTCACTGTTTCACCTGTGGCAAAGACCTGCACACGTTGTCGCGTCTTGCCCGTCGACTGACCGAGGCAGGTTGGCTCACGCTGACCTTCGACTTCACTGGGATCGGTGGGAGCGAAGGCGACTTCGTCGACACGACGGTACGCACCGAGGTGGGCGACATCACCCGTGCCGCAGTGGCGATGCTCGAACGAAATGCCGGGCCATGTCTTGTGGTGGGTCACAGTCTTGGTGGCGCCGCCGCGGCGCTGGCCGCCCACCGCCTTCACACGGTGTCGGAACTGGTTCTTATCGCTGCACCTGCCGACACAGCGCACATCGAGCATCTGTTTGAGGGCTCTACTCCCGACGAAAACGGTGACATCGAGGTAACGATCGGCGGACGATCGTTCCCGATTGGCCGACCATTTCTGGATCAGCTCGGGGCAAACGATGTTGCGTCAGCGGTGGGGGAGCTAG
>JAACCU010000284.1 GCA_009937405.1 Actinomycetota bacterium | reverse complement strand
GACGAGAAGTTCACCTTTGAGCACTTTGTTATTGGCCCATCCAACCGTTTCGCCCACGCAGCCGCACTCTCCGTCGCTGAAGCCCCAGCATCGAGCTACAACCCCCTGTTCATCCATGGTGACTCTGGACTGGGTAAGACCCACCTTCTGCGGGGTATTGCGCAATATGTCGCCCACCACTATCCGACCTATCGGGTTCGGTACGTCTCCACCGAAACCTTTCTCAACGAGTTCGTAGAAGCAATCCGCAGCAACGCACTCCCTGACTTCAAGCGCCGGTACCGAAGCATCGACGTGCTCCTCATCGACGACATCCAGTTCATGGAAGGTAAGGACGGGCTCCAGGAAGAGTTCTTCCACACGTTTAACGAGCTCCACCAAAACGATAAGCAGATCGTTCTCACCTCAGATCGTACGCCTGACGCCATGCCGACTCTCGAGGATCGTCTTCGAAGCCGATTCAAATGGGGCCTGATCACCGATATTCAGCGGCCTGACCTTGAGACCCGTCTTGCCATCTTGCGCAAAAAGGCCGAATCGAAGACCATGTCTCTGCCTGACGACGTGTTCACGTTCATCGCTGAAAATATCACTGAATCGATCCGTGAACTCGAAGGTGCTCTCATCAAGGTCACGGCTTACGCCAATCTCACGCACCAGGCACTCAACGTCGAGTTGGCGAGGTTCGTACTCAGCGACCTCATCGCCAAGTCAGAGATGCCCCCGGTCACCGCCGAGCGCATCATCATGCTTACCTCAGAGCTTTTCGGCTTCGACATCGAACAGCTCACCGGAGGCAGTCGCCGCCGGCCGCTCGTCGATGCCCGACAGGTCGCCATGTACGTCACCCGCAACACGACCGAGCTGTCGTTCCCTGACATCGGCAAGGCCTTCGGCAATCGCGATCACACCACTGTGATGCATGCATGTCGCAAGGTTGAGGGTCGAATGGGTGAGCGTCAGCAGATCTTTGACAAGGTCACTGAGCTCACCGACCGCCTCAAGAAGCCATCCTGACAGTGGACAGACCTGGGGATCACACACTGGCTTCTGGTGGACGGCACGGGGACAAGTACCACGTCGTCCACAGACACCTTCGATCTACACACCGTACCTGTGGGCGCAACGCGACATCATGTGTACACGCGAACCGCGTCATTTCAGGGCAGACTCAGAACCATCCACAATCCACAGCCCCTATGGACTTCTATTACCTGGATTCCATACAAACGAGAGAAGCAATAGCATCATGGGCATGAAGTTCCGATGCGAGCGAGATGTACTGGCTGAAGCACTCAGCACCGCTGGCCGCGCCGTCACCACTCGAGGTGGTGCACTACCCGTGCTCGCTGGGGTTCGTCTCGAACTAGCCGGCGATCAGCTCACCGTCACAGGAAGTGACCTCGACCTAACCATCACTGTCCGAATCGATGTTGCGGGAGGGGAAGACGGCGTAGCGGTCATTCCCTCGAAGCTCGTCTCTGACGTGGTTCGTTCGTTGCGCCCTGGTGCTGTCGATCTTTCCATTGAGGATGCCGACGCTCGAATCGTGGCTGCTCCCTCGGCGTTTTCGATCCGAATCATTACGGCCGACGAGTTTCCCGAACTTTCCAAAGCTGACGGAGAAGCCGTCACCCTCGATGCAGCCGAATTTCGTGCCGCCATCGACCAGGTTGAGAAGGCAGCATCAAGCGATGATGCTCGGCCAATTCTCACTGGTGTACTCATGGCCGCCGAGGGAGACGGCCTGCGTCTTGTCTCCACCGACTCGTACCGCCTGTCAGTGCGCGATCTCTCCGGTACATCAATCCTGGGAGAAGACCAGAAGGTCCTGGTGCCGTCCCGTGCGCTCAAGGAGCTATCGCGAACGATCGGTGATGCCGAAGAGTTGACGCTTCGTCTCGGTGAGCGTGATGCCGGCTTTGAGGTCGGTCGTGTTTCGATCACCACCCGGTTGATCGAAGGCGAGTTCCCGAACTATCGCGGACTTATTCCCCAAAATCACCCCAACCGGCTCACCGTTGATCGCGAAACTCTCCTCGATGCGGTCCGCCGTGTTCGTCTCCTCGCTCAGGAGTCCACACCGATTCGTATGGCAATGAGCGATAACGGTCTCGAGCTTGTGGCGGTTACCCAAGATGTCGGTCAGGCCCATGAGTCGGTCGGCGCTGAATACGTGGGTACTGAGCTCACCGTGGCCTTCAACCCAGAGTATTTGATCGACGGTATCGAAGTTGCCCCAGGCGACGAGATCACGCTTGAAACAGTCGATGAGCTGAAACCAGCTCTCCTCAAGTCGGCCGACGATCCTGCGTTCCTCTACCTGTTGATGCCCGTTCGTGTGAGTTGACCGGGTCCCGGTGAAGCTCCGCTCCCTCCACATCGAAAACTGGCGGTCCTACGAAGCGGCAGATGTCGCGTTTGGTGATGGCCTGACTGCGATCGTCGGTGACAACGGTAATGGGAAAACCAACCTCCTTGAGGCCATCGGCTGGCTCGGGGGTATTGGATCGTTTCGAGGAGCTCCCGATGATGCTCTGGTTCGCCTTGGTGCAGGGTCAGCTATTTTGCGTGCCGTTGGGGAGAGCCATGATGGGCGCGAACAACTGATTGAGGCTGAGATCCCTCGGATCGGCAGGAATCGGATCCAGGTGAACCGGCAGCGCCTCCAGCGCATGGGAGACCTTCTTGGCGTCCTCCAAGTAACAGTGTTTTCTCCCGATGATCTTGAGCTTGTAAAGGGTGGACCCACTTTGCGCCGTGGTTGGGTTGATGCTGCGCTCGCCAGTCGGCACTCTAAACACGCGGCCCTACGCAGCGATATCGAACGAGTGCTGAAACAGCGAAACGCCCTCCTGCGGTCGGCGGGAGGGCGTCTTGATGCCGACGGCGAGTTCACACTCGACGTTTGGGATTCGAAACTGGCCGAGATTGGTACAGCTCTTGTCACAGCCCGTCTGGACTTGCTCGATGAGATGGCTAGTGAGCTCACTAGGGCCTATGACGCGGTTGCGCAAAAGATGGCCTCAGTTACCGCCGTGTATCAGCAGAGTTGGAATGGCGATCTTGGCGAGGCGCTCCTAGGGGCCCGTCAGCTTGATATCCGTCGTGGGGTCTCCACCCTCGGGCCTCACCGCGACGAGATTCTGCTGTCGATCGGTGGCGCCCCGGCGCGGACGCATGCATCACAGGGCGAACAGCGGTCCCTGGCTCTGGCGCTTCGTCTCGCCGCTGATGCTGTTATTCGGGTGGCAGGAATTGCCGAACCGGTTTTGTTGCTAGATGATGTGTTTTCAGAGCTCGATCCTGGCCGTGCTGGCGCTCTACTCGACGCGCTGCCCACCTCACAACGGATACTCACCACTGCCGCCGGACTCCCGCCTGCGGCGCGGCCCGATCACGTTCTCTCTGTGGTCGACGGTCGTGTGTCTGAGGGGGGAGTGGTTCTGTGATTTCGCGTCCCGATCCAGGACCGCGCCGAATTGGCAATGCCCTCGATCGGTTGTTGGGCTCTATGCAGGCACCATCAGTCGATGTGCTTGACTCCATTTTTTCGCGTTGGGAAGAGATCGTTGGACCTGATCTTGCGACCCATACTCAGCCTGCCGCGATCGATGGTGACCAGCTGATGGTTTCGGTCGACGACCCGACCTGGGCGAGTGAGTTTCGATGGCTCGAAGCACAGGTCCTTGAGCGGGTCCGCGAGGTGTCCGGATCGGACCGAATCACCAAGCTTTTGGTTCGGGTGAAACCGCGTCATTGAGGCTCAAATTCGCTCTCGTCAGGCCGCGAATCACACCTCTGTAACTGGTAGGATGGTAGTACCGTGATAGGGCCTGTCGATCAGCGTGAAAACTGCGCCACGACCCCTCCAGAATCCCTGTGTTTTGCTTGCCATAACAGGGATTCCGGTGGCCCGGCGTGAGCGGAACCGGCGAGCCGAGGTCCACCGATGAATCTCCCCAGGCGGAAGATTCGTCTCTAGCGATGGAGTCGGACATGACTGCTACGGAATCGTCCTCGTATGGCGCATCTGACATCACGGTTCTTGAGGGGCTTGAGGCCGTTCGCAAGCGACCTGGAATGTACATCGGGTCCACCGGCCCAACCGGTCTGCACCACCTCGTATGGGAGGTCGTGGACAACTCAGTCGATGAGGCCATGGCGGGTCACTGCTCGCGCATCGATATCACTCTTACCGCCGATGGAGCCTGCGAAGTAAGCGACGACGGTCGCGGTATTCCAGTAGAGAAGCACCCGAAGTACGAAGATCTCACCGCGGCCGAAGTGGTGCTCACTGTGTTGCACGCTGGTGGCAAGTTTGGTGGCGACGGCTACAAAGTGTCCGGCGGCCTCCACGGCGTGGGTATCTCTGTCGTCAACGCACTTTCACATCGGGTTGAGGTCGAGATTGATCGGGAAGGCACCCGCCACGCCATGGTCTTTTGCGATGGTGGTGAACTCAAGGAACGGTTGGCTCCCATCGGCGACTCGCCCGTCATCGAGGGCACGCCTCGCACCGGCACCACGGTTCGCGTCTGGCCGGACCCCACGATCTTTGACGAAATCGTTTTTCGATTCCAGACCCTGATCGAACGATTCCAGATGATGGCGTTCTTGAACCGGAGCCTTGAGATACGGGTGCGTGATCTCCGTGAGAACGCCCGGCCGGTTTCTGCAGAGAGCATCGATTCCGATGGGGCAGAGGCTGAAGCCGGCGGTAATGAGCAGTGGGTCATCTTCAAATACGACGGTGGGATCATCGACTTTGTCAGCCATGTCACTGCATCGAAAGAAGCGTTGTTTCCGATCGTTGGCTACTTTGAGGGGGCTGAGACGATTGACGAAAACGCACATGAGGTCGAGATCGCCTTCCAGTGGAATACAGGCTTCAATTCTGATGGGTTGCACAGCTTCGCGAACGGTATTGCTACCCGTGAAGGCGGGATGCATGAGCAGGGGTTCCGCACGGCCCTAACCCGCACGGTCAATGCGTATGCGCGTGACAAGGGAATTCTGAAAGAGAAGGACGAAAACCTCCAGGGCGAAGACATCCGTGAGGGCCTCACGGCCATCATTTCTGTGCGAATCGGTGAGCCCCAGTTTGAAGGTCAAACCAAGTCGAAGCTCGGCAACGTGTCGATGCGGTCCTTGGTTGAACGTGTTACCAATGAGCGACTGGCCGAATGGCTCGAGGAACATCCCGGCGAAGCCAAAGTGATGGTCACGAAGGCCACCAACGCCGCCCGGGCGCGGATGGCCGCCTCTGATGCTCGAAAAGCCATCCGATCCAAGTCGTTGCTTGATGGCGCCGGGATGCCCGACAAACTGAAGGACTGCTCGGCGAAAGAACCGGAGCGTCGCGAACTGTTCATCGTAGAGGGCGACTCCGCCGGTGGCTCTGCGGTGCGTGCCCGCGATCCCGAGACTCAGGCGATTCTCCCTATCCGCGGCAAGATTCTCAACGTCGAGCGAGCCCGCATCGACAAGATGCTGAAGAACAACGAAGTGCAGACGCTGATCACGGCAATCGGCGCTGGTTTCGCCGACGACTTCGACATTGACAAGGCCCGTTATCACAAAGTGATTTTGCTGGCCGATGCTGATGTCGACGGCAGCCATATCCGAACGCTGCTCCTCACCTTCTTTTTCCGCCAGATGCGCCCTCTCGTTGAAGCCGGATTTGTCTATATCGCTCAACCACCCCTGTACTCAACGAAGGTCTCCAATAAGGAGACCGTCTACCTCAAGGACGACACGGCAAAAGATGCGTTCTTGGCTGATCGGCCGACGTACACCAAGGACTTCCAGCGCCTAAAAGGTCTTGGCGAAATGGACTGGGACGAACTGCGTGACACCACCATGGATGTTGGTTCAAGATCGCTACTACAAGTATCCGTCGACCAGGCTGCCATCGCCGACGAGGTCATCTCGATCCTGATGGGTGACGACGTAGAGCAACGCAAGAACTTCATCGTGACAAACGCACGTGAAGTCCGGAACCTGGATTGCTGATGACTGACATCCCGACAGAAGAACTCGACAACGACGGCGAGCCGGACGGTGTCACTGTGATCGAGATCCAGGAGGAGATGGAAAGCTCATTCCTCGATTATGCGATGTCGGTCATCATCAGCCGCGCTTTGCCTGATGCCCGCGACGGGCTCAAGCCAGTGCACCGCCGCATCTTGTGGTCGATGTATGACCAGGGTTTTCGCCCCGACCGCAATCATGTCAAATGTGCTCGCGTCACCGGCGACGTAATGGCTCGATTCCATCCACACGGCGACAGCGCGATCTATGACGCATTGGCTCGTATGGCGCAGCCGTTTTCGCTGCGACATCCGCTGATCGACTTCCACGGCAACTACGGCTCGCCTGAAGACCCCCCAGCTGCTGCTCGCTACACCGAGTGCAAGCTCGATCAGCTGGCGATGCAGATGCTTGCTGACATCGACGAGAACACCGTCGACTTCATCGATAACTACTCAGGCGACTTCACCGAGCCAGCGGTCTTACCCGCTCGTTTCCCCAACTTGTTGGTCAATGGCAGCCAAGGCATTGCCGTCGGCATGGCCACGAACATCCCGCCCCACAACCTCTACGAGGTTTGTGATGCAGTCACCCATCTGCTGGGTCACCCCGACGCCACAATCGATGACCTCATGGAGTTTGTCCGCGGTCCCGACTTCCCGACCGGCGGTCAGATCCTCGGTCGCGTTGGAATCGAATCGGCCTATCGAACCGGCCGCGGCTCGGTGAAGATGCGGGCCAACACAGAGCTACGCGAAAAGGGACAGCGCCAAGAGATCGTGGTCACTGCTTTCCCGTACCAGATCTCGGCCGGGGCAGTGGCCCGCAAGATCGTCGATCTTGTTCGTAACAACGAGATCGACGGCATCTCTAACGTGAACGATGAATCGTCGGGCGATGAAACTCGCTTCGTCATTACCTTGAAGCGCGATGCGAACCCCGAAGTTGTGCTGAACAACTTGTGGAAGAGCACTCCGCTGCAGTCCAGTTTCGGCGTCAACATGGTTGCGCTGGTTGGTGGCGTACCTCGCACCCTCAACCTGCGCGATGCGCTTGTGGCCTATGTCGATCACCAGATCGAGGTCATCACTCGCCGCTCGGAGTACCGCCTCGATCAGGCCCAGAAGAGGCTGCACATTGTCGAAGGCCTGATGAAGGCCCTCGACCTGATCGACGAGATCATCGCCACGATTCGGGCCAGCCAGGATCGCGGCGCAGCCCGTACGGCGCTGATGGATGGCATCTTGCCCACCGCAGGCGGCGACATTGTTGCGTGCTCCGAGGTGCAGGCCAATCACATTCTCGATATGCAACTGGGACGCCTCACTCGTCTTGGGCGCACTGATCTCGAGACCGAAGCGGGCGAGCTTCGCCTCACCATCGAAGGTCTCGAAGCAATCTTGGGTGACGACACGAAGCTGCGTGCAGTCATCGTTGAGGAGCTCGCCGCAGTTCGCGAGAAGTTCGGCGAGGAGCGCCGTTCGTCACTCGAGATCGACCCGGGTGAGTTCGACATCGAAGATTTGATCGATGACGATCCGCTTGTCTTCACGATGTCTGCATCGGGCTATGTAAAGACGACGCCCGCCGAAGAGTTCCGTGCGCAGGGTCGTGGTGGCCGCGGCATCGCCGGCGCCAAGCTCAAGGATGAAGACACTCTCACTCATCTGATTCAGACATCCGCGCACAGCTATCTGTTGTTCTTCTCCACCCGGGGACGCGTTTATCGATTGAAGGCCCACGAAATTCCCGTAGCCACGCGCACGGCTCGCGGCACTGCCATCGTCAATCTGCTTCCGTTGCAGGAAGACGAGACGATTCAGGCGATCATAGATACCCGTGACTATGAGACGAATCGGTTCCTGTTCTTCGCCACGGCCAAGGGCCGGGTAAAGAAGACCAGGTTCAATGCTTACGACTCGTCGCTACGAGCCGGCCTTATTGCCATCAAGCTCAACGACGATGATGAACTGGTTGAGGTGATCCCCACCAATGGTGTGTTCGACATCTTGTTGTCGTCGCGTTTCGGCCAGACCATCCGGTTCAAGCAAGATCAGGTTCGCGAGATGGGACGCAATGTGGCCGGTGTCCTCGGTCTGAAATTCAAGAAGCCAGGTGATGCTGTGGTGGCCTGCGATATTGCCCTCGACAGGGCAACGCTGCTTCATGTGACTGAACGTGGCTACGGCAAACGCACCTCAGTCGACGACTATCCGCCGAAGGGACGAGGCGGCATGGGCGTAGTCGGTATCAAGATTCTCGAAGAGAAGGGTCCGGTTGTCGGCACCCTCATGGTCGAGGAGGACGATGAGATACTTGCGGTCACCCGCAATGGCGTGCTCATTCGTACTCGGGTAGAAGACATCTCTATGCAGGGACGTTCGGCCAGCGGCGTGAAGATCATGACACCCGATGACGACGATGTGGTGGCCTCGATTGCCCTGGTACACCCCGACCCCGAGGCAGACGACAGTTTGGCTGTCGATGGTGAGGCCGTCGATGGTGAGGCTGTCGAGTCTGAACCCGCGTCTGAGCCTGAGGCCACCGAATAACGACTTCCCCGTCAACAATCAAAATGTTGGGGAATTCGATGGATAAAAAACGTTCCGAAACGGGTCTCATCGATGGTGGGCAGGTACTCCCACTCGCCGCACTGGCGTTGATAATGGCTTTGGCCGCAGTGCTGATGCTGGCGCGACTTGCGCCCCTCGTTGACGATGCGGCGCGGGCACAGACTGCCGCTGATGCTGCCGCGCTGGCTGGTGCTGCCGAGGGTAGAGATGCCGCAGTGGGGTTGGCTCAAGCCAATGGTGGAGCCCTCGTCTACTATCGCCGGCAAGGGTCGTTGGTGCGGGTGGAGGTACGGGTCGGTCACGCGTCCGCGGACGCGTCAGCCCAGTTTCGGGTTGACTGGGTTGTCCTAAATGGAGCAGGTTGACGTTGATGCCGATGTCATTCGCTGAGGCGATCCCCGTGGATCTTTTCCGGTCGGGCCAATTTCGGTGGCGGCTTCTGACCCGAGCTATCCCAGAATCGTCCTGGTTACAGGTGG
>JAACCU010000283.1 GCA_009937405.1 Actinomycetota bacterium | reverse complement strand
TTGAGGTAGCCGCCATCGCCTTCGCCGATGATGGCGACATCGAATACCTCGCGGATGAGCAGCGGGGGCAACAGGCCGAGAAAGGTGGCGGCAACTGTTGCAGCTACGAAACCGACGATTGATGAGCGGTACGGCCCGGCAAACGCAGCGACGCGGCGCCGCGTTTCGGCATTGATCTGCTTGCCCTTGAGACCACTGCTATCGGCGGTCATCGAGTGCATGATCTGGAACGGGCTGGTCATCGTGCTTGAGCCTATGGCGTGCGCTCGTCCCAGAGTGCTGAGTCAGCCAGGACGCTGCGCCTGGAATCGGGGACCTCGTCCCCGCGCCGCTAGCGTGTGGTGGTGGAACGTTCAACGTCCGCCCTCCATACGGATCATTACGAGCTCACGATGGTCGCGTCTGCGCTGAAGTCGGGCATCGCCCATCACCGCGCCGTGTTTGAGGTGTTTGCCCGCCGGCTTCCGGCTGGTCGTGCGTATGGCGTGATGGCCGGAATCGAGCGGGTGCTCGACGCGTTGAGCCGGTTCCGGTTCGATGCTGCCACGGTCGATCATCTTGTCGCCGCCGGTGTGGTGCAAGAGGGTGAGATGACCGACTGGCTGGCCGCCTACCGGTTCAGCGGCGACATCACCGGCTACGCCGAGGGCGAGCTGTTCTTCCCGTACAGCCCAGTCATCACGGTTACGGGCACGTTCGCCGAGTGCGTGGTGCTCGAGACGGTCATCTTGTCGGTACTCAACCACGACTGTGCGGTCGCTTCGGCGGCGGCACGCATGGCTGACGCTGCGGGCGGGCGGCTCCTCATTGAGGGTGGCTCGCGCCGCACCGATCCGGAGTCTGCCGTCGCGGCGGCGCGGGCCGGGTTTGTCGGTGGCTTCGACACCACCTCCAACCTCGAGGCCGGACGCCGCCATGGCATCCCCACCGGTGGCACAACGGCCCATGCATTCGTCCTCGCTCATGAGACGGAAGAGGCTGCCTTCGCCGCCCAACGTGACACGCTCGGTATCGGCTCCACCTATCTGGTCGACACCTTCGAGGTGATGGAAGGCATTCGCCGCGCCGTCGCCGTTGTCGGCTCCGACATCGGCGCCGTGCGCATCGACTCGGGCGACCTGCTCGGCGATTCCATTGCTGCTCGCGAGCTACTTGATGGGCTTGGCGCGACCGGCTGTCGGATTGTTGTGTCAAGTGATCTCGACGAGTTCCGAGTAGCTGAGCTTGAAGCCGCCAACGCACCGATCGACGCGTATCTCGTCGGCACCAGCCTGGTCACCGGTTCGGGACATCCGACTGCGTCGATGGTCTACAAACTGGTCGCTATCGCTCCGGACGCCGAACCGTCTAGCAAGCTTCAGGCTGTCGGCAAGCTGTCGCCGGGCAAGAGGACGATCGGTGGCCGCAAGGATGTGCATCGCACGGTCGATCGTGACGGTCGGTTTACCGGCGAGGTCCTGTCGGTCCTTCCCGTCGAACTCCCCGATGATTCGATGGCCCCCCAGGTGGCACTGGTTCGCGACGGCGAGATCGTCGCCGATCTCACAAGCCCGGCCGAGGCCCGCGCCCGGTGCGGCGAGCGGCGTAGCCGTTTGCACGACATTGATCGCACACCGTGGCCCTCGCACGCACCCGCCATTCCCACGATCTGGGAAGGTGTCGAAGAACCACTGTCGGTCCCCATCGCCCAAGTCGGTGGTGGGGGAGCCTGATCCGAGGAGTACCCGCATGACCCGAGCATTGATTGTCGTCGACGTCCAGAACGATTTCTGCGAAGGGGGTTCGATGGGTGTTGATGGTGGCGCGGCCGTGGCGCAATCGATCACTGATCTTGTTGGGCATGGACGCGCTGGTTACGACGCTGTTGTCGCCACGAAGGACTGGCACGTTGATCCCGGTGAACACTTCGCCGACCCTGAGGTCGGGGCCGATTTCGTGAACACCTGGCCCGTCCACTGTGTTGCCGACACCGATGGGGCCGGGTTTCACGAAGCGCTCGCTATTGCCGTCGATGAAGTGTTTCTCAAGGGGCGCACAACCGCGAGCTACACCGGCTTCGATGGTGGCGCCGCTGCGGATGAATCGATCCTGCTCGGCGAGTGGCTGGCTGCGCGTGACGTGACGGAGGTCGATGTTGTCGGACTTGCCACCGATCATTGTGTGCGAGCCACCGCCCTTGACGCCCACCGGGCGGGGTTCACCACGCGAGTATTGCTCGACCACTGTGCTGGCGTTGCCCCCGACACCACCGAGGCCGCCATCGCTGAGATGTCGGCGGCCGGCATCACTGTCGAGTGACCGACGACAACCTTGACCCTGGTTGGCGACCCGCGATTCGGGCCCTGCCGATGATGGTGTTCCCGTTCGTTGGAATGTCACGGGCCGCGAAGTCTCCCGACTCGTTGATGGTGATGCGGGCGCTGTGGATGCTTTTCGTCGGTGCTATCGCCGTGATGGGAGTCATGGCAGTGCTGGTCTCGTCCGCGGATGGGGTCGAAGGCGCCATGGGTCAGGGTCTCGCGTTGCTGATTGCGGGCGGTTGCAGCGTTTTTGCCCAGTTGTTGGCCGGCCGACTGGTCGCCGACGCTGACCTCAGTGGCGAGGCAGCGTTCGTGCCATCGTTTCAGCGATGGTTCTTCGTTCGTGTGGCGGCGGCGGAGATCGCTGCCCTCGTCAGCTTTGCCATGTTCATCGCCAGTGCCGCTGCGCTCGTCTACATCGTTGGCGGGGCAGTTTCGCTTGCCGCGATGTGGGATGCGCGTCCGGGCCGTACCCGTCTCGGCCGGCTTCAGGACAGTGCTGATGACGAAGGGACAGGCCTAGAGGTTGTCCGGTCCCTGAAATGCCGGGGCCTTACCCGCTGACTCGGCGAGTTCAGCTTTCGAGATGGCGTAGCAGAGCGTCAAGAGCGGCGAAGTAGCTGTGTCGGCCGAAGCCACCGACAACACCGAGACACACGGCGCTCAACACGGATGTATGGCGAAATTCTTCGCGGGCGTGCACGTTCGACAGGTGTGTTTCGACGACGGGAAGCTCGCTCGCCGCGACCGCGTCGCGCAAGGCAATCGAGTAGTGGGTGAAGGCGCCAGGGTTGAAGATCACGCCATCGGCCCATCCGCGGGCATGGTGGAGGGAATCGATGAGTGCCCCCTCGCTGTTGGACTGGGTGTCGCGCAGTTCGACGCCGCGCTCCTCTGCCATCGTGCGAAGATCGGTGAGGATGTCGTCGAGCGTGTCGGTCCCGTAGATCTCCGGCTCGCGTGTGCCGAGCAGGTTCAAGTTGGGGCCATTGAGGACCAGGATCTGGAGCGCCATGCTGCCAGCGTAGGCCCCTCGGGAGGGGTCAGCCGTTGATAAGCACGTCGACGGTCATCTCGACATGGCCGAGGTGCTGTGCCAGTTCCTCATAGGCGTGGATCAGCGCGGCACCGACTGTCCATGGCTCTCTGAGTGCGATCTGGACCGTGGGCTCTATGTGGAGAGTGGTTGTGGCGTCGATCGCAGGACCGAGCGTGCGCAGCGATGCCTTGGTGTCAACGCAGATCTGCACGAGTTCAGCCACCGTGGCGGTGGCGACGAACTCGCTGGCACGGTCGCGGCTGGTCGGGTTGCCGGCGATTACATGGTCACACCAAAATGTGGCGGCCGAGAGGGCATGGATGGTCAGTGCCGCAGCGGAACTCGCTCCTTCGAAGGGCGATCGATTGACGGAGTGATCGTCGAGTCGGCTTGTCGCGGCGATAAACCCGTCGATCGTTCGGTCCGAGAAGAGAAGGAAGTCGTCGACGCTGATGCGAGTCATGGACGCACGCTAGGCGAGCGGCGTGCAGACGATCTCGACATTGAAGGCCTGTTGCTCGCCCCTGGCAGGGGTCGTGCCGCCTTGTGGGGTTCCCCACCGATACACGCGGCACTAGTGTCCGCGGCCATGTCGCGTCCCAATGTTCTTCTTGTCATGGCCGATCAACTCGCGCCGCACTTCACCGGCGCCTACGACCATCCGATCGTGCAGACGCCGGCGATGGATTCGCTTGTGGAACGCGGAGCCAGGTTTGACGCCACCTACTGCCATTCGCCGTTGTGCGCACCGGCCCGGTTCACCATGTTGTCGGGTCAGCCCGTCCACAAGATCGGGGCGTGGGACAACGCGGCCGAGTTTCCGGCTGCGGTCCCGACACTTGCGCACTATCTGCGCCTGGTCGGATACCGAACGACACTGTCGGGAAAGATGCACTATGTCGGCCCGGACCAGTTGCACGGGTTCGATGAGCGACTCACCACCGATATCTACCCGGCCGACTTCGCCTGGACTCCACGTTGGGATAACGCTGGTGAGCGAATCGGCAAGTGGTACCACGGCATGGACACGCTCCAGGAGGCGGGTCAGGCCATGGCCACCTACCAGATCGACTATGACGAAGAGGTTGGCTACCAGGCCACTCGCCGACTTTATGATCTGGCCCGTGACTCTGATGAGCGCCCGTGGTTTGTGTGCGCCTCGTTCATTCATCCCCATGACCCGTATGTGGCCAGACCGGAGTGGTGGGACCTGTACAACCACGACGAGATCGACATGCCCGACGAGTGGGACGCCGAGTCGCGTGACCCGCATACCCGTCGCATTCGTGAAGCGATCCAGGCCGAAGATGTCGGTTACACACCTGAGCAGGTCCGCAACTCGCGCCACGGCTATTACGCCAACACGACCTATTTCGACGCTTGGATCGGACGGCTCGTCAGTGTGCTGGAGGAGACGAACGAGCTCGACAACACGATCGTGATCGTGACCAGCGATCACGGCGACATGCTCGGCGACCGGGGCGCCTGGTTCAAGATGTCGTTTCACGAGCGGTCGGCACGGGTGCCGCTGATCATGGCCGGACCTGGGATCGCCAACACGACGGTCACGAACGTGAGCTCGCATCTCGATCTGCTGCCCACCGTGCTCGATATCGCTACCGATGGTGGAGCCTGGCCCGAACTCGGCGCTGAATTGGCGGGCCGTTCGCTGATCGAGTCGGCTACGGGAGGCACCGACCCGGTCGATGAGACGACGGGGGAGTACATGGGGGAGATGACTTCGCATCCGATGTTCATGATTCGGCGCGGGCGCTTCAAGTACATCCACTGTGACACCGACCCGGCTCAGCTCTACGACATCGAGGCTGATCCGCTTGAGCGCGCGAACTTGGCGGGCATCGTCGAGCACGCCGATCTGGCGGCGGGCTTCGCCGCCGAGGTCGATGCCCGATGGGACCGAGACGGCATCCGTGAGGAGGTGCTCGCGTCGCAACGAGCCCGTCATGCCCTCCACGCCGCTATGGCGGTCGGTCCTCGGCACACGTGGGACTACGACCCTCCCCGTGACGTGGGCAATCTGTATGTCCGCAACCATATGGACTGGTCCACGGCTGGCCCGCGCAGCCGCTACCCCTAGAGGGACACGCCGAGGGCAGGTATCGGTGGGTCTCGCTACTCTTTGCCCATGAACTTGAACGACCGTTCAATACCTGAGCTGGAGGCGGTGGCGGAAGGCCATTCCAAGGATCCGCTCAACTCCCAGTCGCTGCACGCCGACGCCTATGTCGACCCCGTTTGGTTCGACCACGAGATGCGAACGATCTTCGCTCGCACCTGGCAGTGGGTCTGTCACGGCGAGAAAGTGCGAGAGGCCGGGCAGTACACCACCGCGGTCATCGCGGGGATGCCGATCATGGTCGTGCGCACCCACGACGACGAACTGAAAGCGTTCTACAACGTCTGCAAACACCGGGCTCACGAGCTATTGCAGGACGAGGGCACGACTCGCTCGATCGTCTGCCCGTATCACGCGTGGACCTATGACCTTGATGGTGGGCTGATCGCTGCTCGTCACACCTCTCACCTTCCCGACTTTGAACTCGGTGAGATCTGCCTCGATGAGGTTCAGGTCGAGGAGTTCGGCGGGTTTGTCTATGTCAACCTCGATGTCACTGCTCCCTCACTCGCAGAACAGGCCGGCGATCTCGGCCGAGAGATTGCCCACTGGGCGCCCGACATCGATCAGTTGACGTTCGCCCACCGCCTCAGCTACACGATCGAGAGCAACTGGAAGAACGTCATCGACAACTTCCTCGAGTGCTACCACTGCCATGTCGCCCACAAAGATTTCGTGTCGCTCGTCGACATGGAAACCTATGAGGTGACGACCCACGGGATCTACTCGAGCCATATGGCCGACGCGGGCAAGGGCGACAACACGGCGTATGACGTTTCGTCGGCCACCGTCACCAAACACGCCGTCTGGTGGCTGTGGCCCAACACCTGCCTCATGCGGTATCCGGGTCGGGGCAACTTCATCGTGCTCAACGTGATCCCCGACGGTGCCGGTCGCACGCTCGAGACCTACGACTTCTTCCTCGAGACGAAGGCGCCCAATGAGGCCGAACTCGAATCGATCGCCTATCTCGATGAGGTCCTTCAGGTCGAGGACATCAATCTGGTCGAGAGCGTGCAACGCGGCATGAGCACCCCGGCATTCACGCAGGGTCGGATTGTCACGGATCCAACGGGCAGCGGCCTCAGTGAGCATGGCCTCCATCACTTCCACGGGCTTGTCCTCGACGCCTATCGCACCGGAGTCTCCTCATGAGTGCCAGAGCGTGTGACTTCGGCCCCCCGACGGAGTACTCCGTGTGCTCGCCCGAGACGGAATCTCCGGTGTGAGCATGCGAGTTGTCGCTCGCGAGGCCGACGTCGCCATGGTCGAACCCGATGACACGACTGGGCCTGCAGGCGCTGCGAAAGCAGCGGAAATTCTCGTCACCCAAAGCGGCATGTGGCTTGCCACGATCCTGATCTACGACGTTGAACTTCGCGCCAGAGCGTTGGCCAGCTGTGAACGGATCGCCTTCGGCTGACGGGTCAAAGCTGCTTTCACCTACGACAATGTGCCCCATACGGTTGGAGAAGGAGCCGATGGGGAAGGCCACCCCGTGGGGCAGCCATACTTGCACCAGGTTATTGGCAATCCATGCTGCGTGGTCTCGCCGCAGCCGACCTCAAGAGCTCCGAAGTCTGGATCGCTTGACCCCTAGACAGTTCACCATGGGACACTGCGAGTGACGATTGTGGCGAACAAACGAGACTCAATGAGCGGAGAATCAGGCCCAGCTACCCAACCGGGATCTTCGACACCGTGCCATCGACGTCGTTGGTGACCCAGATGTTGGTGCCGTCAAACGCCACCGCAGACGGGCTGTTACCGACGGTGATGGTGTCTGCGACCATGCCAGTGACGGCATCAATTTTCGACACCGTGCCATCGAAGCCGTTGGTGAC
>JAACCU010000030.1 GCA_009937405.1 Actinomycetota bacterium | reverse complement strand
CACGAGGGGGCCACGAGGATTGTCTTCGAGATCAGGATCGGTCCACAGAGACTTCACCAGGCCGACGACGATGTCGTGATCGCCGCCGTCGTGGATGGCGTGGAGTTCACAGTCCATGACCGCAATGGAGCCGGGGATCACCGGTGCGCCCGTGGCGTCGGTAGTCCAGGAGATGTCGTCGAACTTGTCTTCGGCACGGCTGGCAAACACGCCGCAGGTGGCGGCTTGGTCTTCACCAAGGACGTTGACGCAAAAGCTGCCAGCTTCCTTCATACGGAGCCAACTGCCAGAGTCTTTGGCTGGGCAAAACATCACTAGCGGTGGATCCAGCGACACCGAGGCAAAGGAGCCAATGGCCATGCCAGCAGGGCCCTCGTCGTCTACAGCAGTGACCACGGAGACACCCGTGGGGAAATGGCCTAGTACTCGTCGGAAGTCAGCGCCATCGATCGACATGTTGGTCTCCAGTTCACGGTCGAATGAACCTGAGAGTAGCCCTCACCCGGTAGACAAAGCACGTTTGGGGACGAAGCACGTTTGGGGTCTGTCCCCGGACGTGCTTTGCTGGTTAGAGCCCGGCCCCGAGGGTGAGCTTGAGGCCTTCGGCGGCAGCAACCATGGGGATGCCGGCGGCGTTGGCAAGCTCACAAGCATCTGCGGTCATGCGGTCAAGTTCGGCATCATCGTGGCTGGGGTCATGGTGGAACAGCACCAATGACTTTGCGCCGCTCTGGCGCGCGACCTCACCGGCGTAAGCCGGAGTGCAATGGCCCCAATCGGATTTGTCAGGAAACTCGTCGGCCCGGAGTTGAGCGTCGTGGATGAGCATGTCAACTCCGTCGCATAACTCGAGCACTGACTCAGCCACCGTCGATGTGTCGACGGGTTGCTGATGGTCCGGCACATAGGCAACCGTAAGGTCTCCGTAGGTCACGCGATATCCGGCGGTAGGACCAGTGTGTGGAACTGGTCGAGCCATGATCGACGCATCACCAATGCTGAAATCGCTGCACAAGGCGTCGCGGAACTCGATGGTGGCAGGCAGGTCTTTTGTGCGGATTGGGAAAAACGGTGGGGACATGAACCGGTTGAAGCACTCGCCCAGCGACTCGCCACCCTCACCGGGTCCGTAGACGTTGAGGGTGGTGGTCTCGCACTGAAGCGGCTTGAAGAACGGTAGACCCTGCACATGGTCCCAGTGCAGGTGGGTAACCAGCGCATGGACGGTAAGCGACTCTGGTCGACCTAGAGCCACTCCCCACATTCTCAGCCCGGTGCCGAGATCGAGGACGATCGGATCTTGTCCAGGTGTCTCGATCGTGACGCATGCGGTATTGCCGCCATACCGCTGCAGTTCCGGGCAGCTACACGGCGTCGATCCGCGCACCCCATAGAACGCGATCGTGACGGCTTCTCGTGATTCCCCCATAACCCGGCCAACGGTAGCGACGCCGTCTCCAGCCGTCGAGATGTGTGTGACGGATATCTCACCATTCTTTTCATGTGGCACAGTGGGCCTATGAACGCCCATTCCCCCTCTCGACCGCCGCTGCCCGATGGGTTGGTCGCTGTGGTCAAACAGGATTGTCCGACTTGTGTGCTGGTGGCACCCGTTCTTGCTGAGCTGGCTGAGCGGGCCACCATCACGGTCATCACCCAGGACCAGGCGGACTTCCCTGCGGTCGCTGATTGGGTCGTGCACGACCGCGACCTCTCCCTCTCCTGGCACCACAACATCGTGACCGTGCCAACACTTCTCCGGGTTGAGAATGGTGAAGGCACGGCCCAGATCGAAGGCTGGTCTCGTGACCAATGGGAATCTTTCACCGGCATCGACAAGCTCGGCCTAGACCTTCCAGACTGGCGGCCCGGCTGTGGCTCGCTGAGCGTTGATCCGTCGCGCACCGACGAGCTCGCAGTTCGATTCTCTAACTCCACCATGAACAGCCGACGGATCGAGATTGCTCCGCTTGAAGACGAATGGGAGGCAATGCACGACCGGGGCTGGAGCGACGGCTTGCCCGTCGTACCGCCAACCGAGGCACGGGTTCTTCGCATGCTCGAAGGCACAAGCCGTAACCCACAAGACACCGTGGCGATCGTGCCGCCAGACCTCGTTCAATGCACGGTCGAGAAGGTCGCCGTCAACGCGGTGATGGCTGGCTGTTTACCCGAGTATCTCCCTGTGGTGATCGCTGCGGTCGAGGCGGCCTGCACCGACGAGTTCAACATGCACGGCCTGTTGGCCACCACGATGCCAACCGGTCCCGTCATCATCGTGAATGGGCCGATTCGCGGCGCGATTGGAATGAACAGCGGCATGAACGTGCTTGGCCAGGGCAACCGGGCCAACTCCACGATCGGGCGGGCGCTGCAGCTCGTGATTTCTAACGTCGGCGGAGGCAAACCCGGGGGTGTCGATCGAGCGACCCATGGCAGCCCTCACAAGATCGGGATGGCGTTCGCCGAGGACGAAGAGGGTTCACCATGGGATTCGCTGGCCGAGAGCCGCGGATTCTCAGGCGACCAGTCGACGGTGACCCTGTTCCCTGGGGAAGCTCCCCGGATCATTTTCGATCAGATTTCTCGATCTGCAGACTCGCTGGTTAAGCATCTTGCGCTCTCGTTGATGGCCAACATCAGTCCGCGCCTCGCCATGGGTTTCGAGACCGTGCTGGTCCTCGGACCTGAACACATGGCCCGGTTCAAGGATGCGGGCTGGGATCGAGCACGATTCCTCGGGGAACTCGAGCGTTACCTCACAATCGATGCCGACGACATTATTCGTGGCGCCGACGGCATCGAAGAAGGACTCCCCGAGTTCCTCGCGGGCAGCCAGGTACCGAAGTTTCCGCCGGGCGGCATTCATGTCGTGCACGCGGGCAGTAATGCCGGACTGTTCTCCATGACGTTCGGTGGATGGGTCGCAGGGGCCACAGGTAGTGTCACCGTCACCAAGGAGATCACCCGATGAACACGTCTTCGAACACCATCGTCCTAGACCCCACTGGTGAGCTGAAACCTCAACACCGGGAACTGGTCACTCGACCCGAGTCGCTCAACGGCCTCACTGTCGGATTGCTCGACATTTCCAAGGCACGGGGCAACGTTTTTCTCGATCGGATCGAGGAACGACTCATCGCCATCGGCGCCGAGGTCAAACGCTACGTCAAGCCGACCTTCGCCAAGCCGGCCCCCGTCGATCTGCGCCACGAGATCGCTACATCGTGTGATGCGGTGATCGAAGCATTAGCCGATTGAGGTAGTTGCACGTCGTGCAGTGTGCACGACATCAGCGATCTCGAGCGCCGCGGAATCCCCGGTGTGTTCGTGGCCACGGTTGAGTTCATCTCCGCCGCACAAGCGCAATCAGCCAGCCTCGGCATCGATCCTGCTCGCGTCTACACGGAGCATCCGATCCAGGACCGCACCGACGAAGAGATGTGGGAGATCGCCGACAAGGCGGTCGATGAATTGATCGCCTCGCTGACGGGGCCCCAGTAGACCCACCAGGCTTCAGGGCAATCGGGCGTGGCTGTCGGCCACGACAGCAAGTCCGTCGCGCTGCAGCCCTGCAAGCACCATCTCCGCTCGATTGGCATCGGTCTGCATTGTTGCCGCGATCTTCGTCAGCGGGACTGGCGAGGCACGCAGCGCATCGACAAGGCGGCCGCGTAGCTGACGGTCACTTCCCTCGAAGCGCGTCTGGGGGACAGATACGGCGGCAGATCCCTGCGCCGGGTCGGCGCCCTCCCCTGCCCATGCGCAGAGGTCACGCACGGGGCAGGCACCACACGACGGGGATCGCTTCGTGCAGACGAGCGCTCCGAGTTCCATGACCGACTGATTCCAAAGCCACGGATGAGCTTCTGGTGCGGCTTCATCAGCGAATTGCTGCACCTCGCGGGCGCTGAGTTTTCGTCCGTAGATCCGAGCATAGAAGCGGCCAATGTTGGTGTCGACGACCGCGCCAGAGAGTTCGAATGCGAAGGCTCGAACGGCTCGGGCCGTGTAGGGACCGACCCCGGGCAGGGCGAGCAGATCCTTGAGGCTGGAGGGAACCGTGCCCGCGTGATCGGCGACGATCTGGGTGGCCGCTCGGTGCAGCATCACCGGTCGCCGGTTGTAACCAAGACCCGCCCATACCGTCACAACGTCGCCGGCGGTTGCCGCCGCGCACGTTGCCGGGTCCGGAAATTTATCGAGCACCACCGCAAGGCGCTCCACAACGCGGCTCACTTGGGTCTGCTGCAACATCGTCTCCGAGACCAGAATCGTCCACGGGTCTCGCGTCCTACGCCACGGGAGATCGCGGAGGTTTTCCGCACCCCACGAAAGCACCTGTTTGCGCAGGTCAGAGGGGTTGCCGAGGGCCGCAGTCACACCCCCAATCGTAGGTTGGCGAAATCCACCTAGTCTTATTGGCCTACTTCGCTCACAAACAGGCCAAAGACCGTCGATAGATGTCAGAGAAAGACGGACGCCTGGATGAAGTATTTGAGATGACCAATAACACGGTTGATCATCACGAGAGCGAGCGCGAGCGCGAGCGCTGGAGCCTGTTCTTTAATGCTCGCTGCACAGTGTTAGTTGTGCTTGGCGCTATCTCGATCACACCATTTGTCGACGTCGAACCCGAAATCACCTTGGTGTTGCTGCTGCTCGCGCTGCCCCTCAATTTGCTACTTCGCGAATGGGTGGACTGGATCCGAGCCCACGCGTGGGCGATCGTCCTCGGCGACAGCATCTTGCTGGGACTGGGTATCTTCATTGATCCCAACACTGCGACCGGTGCGGGTGCATTGATGATGGCCTCCACCAGCGTCGCCGCCACAGGCGGGTGGCGGCCGACGGTGGCTGCTGCGCTCGGCGGGGCACCGTTCTTCGGCGCAGCCATGGTCTTTCACTCGGTGGATAATTTCGCCATCATCATGGTCACGTACTTGTCGACCGCGAGCAGCATGGCCTATTTCATCTCGGTGATGGCATCGTCGGAACGACTCGAGCGGCAGCGGGGCTACGACCTCATCAATGGCCTCGACGCCGTCGTATGGGAAGCGCATCCCTATCCATTCGTCGATGCCCAGGTGTCTGGGCGGGTCGATGATCTACTCGGCCTGTCGATCGATGACGTCTCGGGGCCTGGCGCATTGCTTGGGCAGCTCCCGGCCTTTGACCGGTCCACGGTCGTGAGTCGATCCCATGCGTTCATCAACGACGGCGAAGACCATGAGCTCGTCTACCGTCTCACCACGGATGATGGCAGCCTTCGTCACGTGCGCGATCGGGTTCGGGTCGTGACCGATGCGAACGGCAAACCTCTCACTGCCCGCGGCATCATCACCGACATCACCGATGAGGTACAGATCCGCGCCTCTAACCGCAATCTCGCCGAGCTCGTCGAACGGGTACCAGTGGGGCTGGTCGTCGCCCAGATCGAGACAATCGATGGCACCACGACCTTCACCACACTTTCAGTCAACCCTGCCTACGAGGAGCTCACCGGACTGGGCGCCACCGTCCTCGTGAGCGACAGCGTGGACAACCCAATCACCGGACCGGGGCAGATTGATGTTCGTCGAATCCTGCTCGAGGTTGTCGAATCAGGTGAGACGCGCCGAATCGAGGAGGCATGCGACCTTCAAAAGGATGGAGATCGAATTCTTTCGCTCGAGGCATTTCCCATCTCCGATGAGCTCATCGGGATGAACGTGGTCGACGTAACCGGGAGCGTCACCGCTGCCGACAGACTGCGATATCAGGCACTCCACGACGCGCTCACTGGCCTTCCCAACCGCACATTGTTGGAAGACCGTCTACGTCACGCCCTCGATTCTGCCGGGCGCACTCATAAGTCCGTCTGCCTTCTGATGCTCGACCTCAACCGCTTCAAGGATGTCAACGACACGCTCGGCCATGACCAAGGCGACCGACTCCTGCGCGCTGTCGCCATTCGCATCCAATCCGTCGTGCGCTCCGTCGACACCGTCGCCCGGTTCGGGGGCGACGAGTTCGCTGTGCTTCTCACCGATGATGTGTCGCCTCAGCGCGCCATGCGAGCGGCCGAGCGCGTGCTCACCTGCTTTGACGAGCCAATCGAGATCGACGGGATGAGTCTGCAAACAAGCGCCAGCCTGGGTATGGCGCTGTGTCCCGACCATGGCGACTCGGCTGACACCCTCCGCAAGAACGCTGATGTCGCGATGTATGTCGCCAAACGTCGGGGCGGCGGCATTGCCGTCTACGACCCCGAAAGAGATCAACTGAGCGTTCAGCGCCAAACTCTTGTCAGCGAGCTACGCGAGGCCATCACCGAAGACAAGCTAGAGATTCACTACCAGCCTGCCATCACTCTCGACACCGGCCAGGTCAACAACGTGGAAGCGCTCGTGCGCTGGAACCATCCTGAGCATGGCCTCCTGGGCCCCGAGGAGTTCATCGACCTGGCCGAAGTGTCCGGCCTGATCCGTCCGCTCACACGGTGGACGCTAGACCGGGCCATCACCGACATCGCCAAGCTCAACGCCGCCGGCCATCCCATAGGCGTCTCGATCAATGTGTCGATCCACAATCTCTACGAATCGGTACTTGTGGATGAGATCCAATCACTCATCGAGACCGCTGATTTGCCCCGCGAGCGGCTCACCGTCGAACTCACCGAGACCCAGATCATGGACGACCCGGTTCTCGCCCACAACGTCCTGAGCCGCCTCGGCGAGTTGGGGGTCCGCAGCGCGGTCGATAATTTCGGCACTGGCCATTCGTCGCTTTCGACCCTGCAGAGCCTGCCGGTGAACGAGGTCAAAATCGATACGTCGTTCGTGCAAGACATGGTCGCGGGAGACGAAGCCGCCACCGCCATCGTCCGCTCGATAATCTCGCTCGCCCACATCCTCAAGCTCGACGTCGTCGCCGAAGGCGTCGAAACAAAAGAGACCCTCTCCCAGCTCTCGACGTTCGGGTGCGATCGCGCCCAAGGGTATTTCTTCGCCAAGCCGATGGCGTTCGCTGAACTCCACCGGTACCTCAGCAACCCCACCGTCTCTGAGACGCCCGAAACAGCACCGGCCCCTGACCCCTCCTAGAGTGATCGCCCATGGGTGACCTCACACTTGATGACGCTGCGGCAGTCACTACCACCCTCCAAGGCGTTGTCGACAGAGCGCTTGACTCGTTGATTGGTGTCAATATCGACGACCATCAAGTCGTGGCCTACGACGTGGCCCATGCCGCTGCCGCGGTTGCCTCAGCCACCAACCTTCTTACCTACGGGGCCCGCGGCGAAACCGAGGCACAGCTAACGGTTGCCTTCATTGCCGATGTCGCTCATGACGTCAACACCCGGCTGCTGGGCCGCGAAGCCGCATGGGGCTGCGAGCTCGGAGCGCTCGACAGTGTGCGCGAGTTCATGTCCGTCGGGCGTGAGCCTGCACTGCTCGCCTCGCTCGTCAATGGTGCTCCCAACCATCTCGACGAAGATTTTGAGCTCGTCGCTGAAACGTTCCGGCGTTTCGCCGATGACCAAATCGTGCCGATCGCCGAACACATTCATCGCACCAACTCAGATATCCCCGAAGACCTCATCGACGGCCTCGCTGAGCTTGGAGTCTTCGGTCTTTCCGCACCCGTTGAGTTCGGCGGCTTCGCCGAGGGCGGCGCCAGCGACTACCTCGGCATGGTTGTTGCAACCGAAGAACTTTCACGCGGTTCACTGGGGATCGGCGGGTCGCTGATCACCCGTCCTGAGATCCTTACTCGAGCGCTGATCGCCGGCGGCACCGAACGCCAGAAAACCGAGTGGCTGCCAAAGCTCGCAAGCGGCGAGATCATGGCCGCGGTGGCGGTCACCGAGCCCGACTATGGCAGCGATGTCGCCGGTATTCGCGTCTCGGCGACCCGCGATGACCAGAACGGTTGGGTCATCAACGGCACCAAGACGTGGTGCACGTTCGCCGGCAGAGCCGACGTCCTCATGCTGCTGGCGCGCACCACACCAGGTTCAACCAATCACAAGGGTTTGAGCGTGTTCATCGTGCCGAAGCCGCGGAGCGACGGTCATAGCTTTGCTCACGAACAGCCCGAGGGCGGCCGCATGGAGGGCCGAGCGATCGACACCATCGGCTATCGCGGCATGCATAGCTACGAAATCAGCTTCGATGACTGGTGGATCAGCGCCGACGCTCTGATCGGCGAGGCTGACGGCGAAGGCCGAGGCTTTTACTTCCAGATGCAGGGATTCGAGAATGGCCGGCTACAAACCGCTGCACGCGCCGTCGGCCTCATGCAGGCCGCATATGAATCAGCTGTGGCCTACGCCAACGACCGTGTGGTCTTCAACCAGCCCATCTCCCAGTACCAACTCACCCAGGCGAAGATCGGTCGGATGGCGATCGTCATTCAGGCAGCCCGCCAGTACGCCCTCCACGTCGCTCACCTCATGGGCGACGGCAAGGGCACGCTTGAAGCATCGATGGTGAAGGCCTACGTCTGCCGTGCCGCTGAGTGGGTCACTCGCGAATCGATGCAGATTCACGGCGGAATGGGTTACGCCGAGGAATACCCGGTTTCGCGCTACTACGTGGATGCCCGAGTGCTCTCGATCTTCGAGGGCGCAGACGAGACCCTGTGCCTCAAGGTGATCATTCGCCGTCTGTTGGCAGATCGGTCCTGAAGTCGCTCTCTGCCGTCAGCCCATCGAGTGGGCCGAGGCGAGAGCTCACCACATCCTCGGTGCGACGTTCCGAAGCCTCGAGAGTGCGGGCGGTTTCACTCGGTAGATCATCACGGCCAGGCTCTGCGAGACGAATGACATAGCCGTTATGGCGGTCGACCCAGGTCGGCACATAGTGGATGCCAACGGCTTCGATCTTGCCGGTGTCAAGGTTTTCGAGAAGCTGAACTGTCACAATCATCCCGTCCTGGGAGGCGGTGACACAGCAGTTGGCCGACTGGTTCGACACGAAGTTTCCGAGGCCGAACACAACCCACTCGTCACCAACCTTGTCGACCGGCTGCACGACGTGGGCGTGATGGCCGATAATCAGGTCGACCTCATCCGATGGCAGGATCTCGGCGAGGCGCTCATTTTGCCACGCCGAGGGCTCATGACGGTATTCGTTGCCCCAGTGGAGGCTCACCACCACGAACTCAGCCCCTGCTGCCTTGGCAATCCCTGCCTCGGCGATGATCTCTTCAGCATCGATCACATCGACCAAATACGTTCGATCAGCTGGCATCGCAAAGCCGTTGAGCCCATACGTGGCGGAGATGTGAGCGATGGTGATGCCGTTGATCTCATAGAGGACTGGAGCAAGATCTTCCTCCTCGCTCCGGGCCATCCCTGCGAATGGCATGCCCATTTCATCCATAGCGTCGAGGGTGCCGACCACGCCGCTCGCGGATCGGTCGTAGGAGTGGTTCGATGCGGTGGAGCAGCCGTCGTAGCCGGCGTCCATGGCGCCTTCGACCAGCGCCCGAGGAGCATTGAACCTGGGGTAACCGCTGAGGTCGGTGTCGTTGTAGGAGATCGGCGTCTCGAGGTGACAGATGGCCAGGTCCACGGCTGAAAGAATCGGGCGGACCTCGTCGAACATCGGACGGAAATCCCAGCCCTCGGCACCAGCTTCCTCGGCCCAGGCCGCAGCCGCGTTTCGGACGCCGCCGTGCGGGAGTAGGTCACCGGTAAATGCCATCGTGGCGGAACGCGGTGGTGGGGTGGTGGTCGTCGTCGTCGTCGTGGTTGTTGTGGTTGTTGTGGTTGTTGTGGTTGTTGTCGTGCTCGTGGACGCTACGACGGCCGACACTTCCGGCTGAACGTCGGGCGTGCGAGTGTCAAGGTACACGCCGTAGCCCAACATCGCGATGACCATGAGGACGAGTCCAACCCGTTTCATCGGAACAACTCTGGTGCAATCGGGCAGTCAACCCTGAGTCGAGCCTCCGCTACCGGCTGAGGACCGGAAGGTCCAGTAACCTTATCGATCAGGTCGAGCGGCACAATTTCGACCTCGTCATCCCACGGTTGATCGCTGATCGAACGGTCAGCCATCGGTTGCCACATGCGAGAGGGCAAGCATCGACCGACTCCGGCGACAAGCCAAACAGGAACCCCCATGTGGTGTGCCACGGCTGCCGCAGCGAGCGAACCCGTGCGACAGAGCGCCCCACCATCGCACAGGGCATCGGTTTCAAGCAGGACAAGATCAGCATCCGCCGCTGCAGAACCGACGCCGCCAGCAGGCACCTCGGCGACCGAATGATCATTGATCTCTAGCTGGTGGACCAGGCCGTAGCCCTCGCCAATAGTGTCGGCGACAAGCACGTCAACGTCACCACGAGCAAGGAGCGCGCTGCCGATGATCTCGGGCGATCCGATGACCAGCACCGTTAAGTCGGCCGCGAGCACATGGGCGAGTTCGCGGGCGGTTGTGTCGCGCTCGATCGCCTCGACGACGTCCCAGGCCTCAGCCCTTGCCTCCGAGCCGGTGATCATTCGAGCAGAGAGCCAGACGAGTGGGCCAGACGATGGTCGTCGTTCGATCAGTTGCCGGCAGGCCATCACGAGCTCCATTGGATCGCGGGCTGTCGCGCTCAACGCGACAGCCGCTTCGCGAACAAGCGAAACGGTGCCGACATCGCCGGCACGGGCCATGTAGCGGAGTCGCTCGATGGGGTGCACACAACGGATCGTAGTAAGTCAACACAAGGTTGCCTGCCCGATGCGACCCGACCCGCCTCTTCCGCGATAACTTGACCCTCCGTGGTAGCCCTCGATTTCGAACTGACGCCTCTCAATGGCGATTCTCGCCCGCTGAGCGAGTGGCTCACGACCTTTCCGCTCGTACCGGTTGTCCTTGACCCCTATACGCACGAGAGCGCATGGATCCTTGACACGGCCCGTCGGGTCCTCACCGCCTACATAGGCGCGGACTGTCGGCCCTGCTGGATCGTGGCTGCGCCGGCCGATGCCGCCAAGCAATTCCTCGGGCCATATGCCGACGAGTTCCTCACCTTCGCCGATCCCGATGGGATCGCGGTGAAGGGCTTTGGCTTCGAATCCGCTCCGGCGTTCGCTCTCGTACGTCAAGATGGCAACGTCGTGGCCAAAGCCGAAGGCTGGGATCCCAAGAGCTGGCGTGCCGTAGCCGAGGCCATCGACACTATGACCGAGTGGACTCGCCCCCAGCTTCCCGCCGAAGGCGACCCGGCTCCCTTCTCAGGAACCTCGCTCTAGCTTCAGGCTTGGGCGGCGCGCCAATCGCGCACCGCTCGCACAACCAGCACCGTGATGAGCGCGATGACGATCGCTCCGCGGATACCGGTGAGCACCCATTCAGATGCTGTGTCGGCCACCCGGGCCCGTTGAATCACCGTCGCACTCAGTACTGCGGCGAAGATCACGAGTGCGATCGCCAGGGACCATCCCCGCCAGCCAGCAGGGTTCAGGGCATGCGCTACCCGATTAATGGTCTTGTCAGGATCCCCGTTCACGGCCGCGAGGGTAGCGCCAGCTAGCGTGATGGGCATGCCCGAGTTTGCGTACTCCGATCTACTCCCCGTCGGTGCTGACACCACGGAATATCGGCTTCTCACTATCGAAGGGGTGTCGACGCTCGAGGTCGACGGGCACACGCTTCTCAAAATAGAGCCGGAGGCAATCCAGCTTCTGACCCGTGAGGCCATGCGCGATATTTCGCACTACCTGCGAAGCGAGCACCTTGAGCAGCTGACGTCAATTCTCGACGATCCGGAGGCATCACCCAATGATGTGTTCGTGGCCACCGAACTCCTCCGCAACGCCAACATCGCGGCCGCCGGCGTCTTACCTATGTGCCAGGACACTGGCACGGCGATCGTGATGGGGAAGAAGGGCGATCAGGTCGTCACCTTCGCCGATGATGCCGAATGGATCAGCCGCGGCGTGTACGACACCTTCACCGAGACCAACCTGCGCTATTCACAGCTGGCGCCCGTCTCAATGTTTGAAGAGAAAAACACTGGCAACAACCTGCCCGCCCAAATCGAGCTCTACACGAAGCCTGGCCAGAGCTATGAGTTCTTGTTCATGGCCAAGGGTGGCGGATCAGCCAATAAATCATTCCTGTTCCAAAAGACCAAGGCTCTTCTCAACGAGGAGTCGATGATCGACTTCCTCGATGAATCTCTGCGGGCGATAGGCACGGCCGCTTGCCCGCCCTATCACCTTGCCTTGGTGGTGGGCGGCACGTCGGCTGAATTCACCATGAAGACAGCCAAACTCGCTTCAGCTCACTACCTCGACGGATTGCCCACGTCAGGGGATGCCGCAACCGGTCACGGCTACCGCGATCTCGAATGGGAGCAGCGGATACTCGAGCAGACCCGCGAGTTCGGAATCGGCGCTCAGTTCGGCGGCAAATACTTTTGCCACGACATCCGGGTGATCCGCCTCCCCCGCCACGGCGCCTCCGTCCCGGTCGCCCTGGCCGTGTCGTGTTCCGCCGATCGCCAGGCGCGCGCCAAGATCACTGCCGAGGGCGTATTCCTGGAGCAGCTAGAGACCGACCCGGCCCGCTTCCTTCCTGAAGCAACCGACGACGATCTCTCCACCGAGACGGTGGCCGTTGACCTCAACCAGCCCATGGATGCCATACGGAGCCAGCTCAGCCAGTACCCGGTCAAGACCCGCCTTTCGCTCACTGGCACGCTCGTGGTTGGGCGTGACATCGCCCACGCCAAAATCAAGGAGCGTCTCGATGCCGGCAAACCGATGCCTCAGTATCTGCGTGATCACGCCATCTACTACGCGGGTCCAGCGAAGACTCCGAAGGGTTACGCCTCTGGCTCGTTTGGTCCAACAACAGCGGGCCGCATGGACTCATACGTCGAACAGTTCCAGGCGGCAGGCGGTTCCATGGTGATGCTCGCCAAGGGCAATCGATCCCGCCAGGTCACTGAAGCGTGTGCTGCTCACGGCGGTTTCTATCTCGGCTCGATCGGCGGCCCCGCCGCCCGACTTGCCAAAGACTCGATCCGTCACGTCGAAGTCCTCGAGTTTCCCGAGCTTGGAATGGAAGCCGTCTGGAAGATCGAGGTCGAAGACTTCCCTGCTTTCATCATCGTCGATGACAAAGGCAACGACTTCTACGCCGAGGTCACCACCCCGGTGAAGCTTCGCAGCTGAAAAGTCAGACCGTGGGGTCTGCCCCGCAGTGTGGTGCGCGGACGGGGCACCACGGGGCTCCTTCGGTCTACGCGTGCTCAGTTCTCTACCAATGGAAGCCACCGCAGACGGTGATCGGCGGTGAACATGGCTCTCGTCAAGCCCAGCGCCATCACTGAGGTGGTCGTCGCAACCGATCCGAGCACCAAGTACATGACGGCAATCTGAATACGCACGGCCTCCGCAGGATCGACGCCAGCCAGGATCAGGCCGGTCATCGCCCCCGGCAAGAACACGATGCCAACGGCTTTCGTCGACTCGATTTGGGGGACGAGCGCCGTGCGCAAAGCCTCGCGAAGGTGCGGGGCGAATGCTTCGTTGGACGGCAGCCCTAGGGCGAGCCGGGCCTCGATCAGATCGCGCTTGTCTCGAGCTTCAGCAACGATGCGTCGTGACGCAACCACCGTGCCGGTCATGGCATTGCCGACCATCATTCCGCCAAGAGGCACCATCGCCTGACCCGTGGGCTCAAACACCCCGAGGCCGAACAGGACGCCAAGGGTCACGACGGCCGCCGCCGTGAACGAAATAAACGCGAGACATCGGGCCTGAGGCACCTCGCGTGCACGCTGGCCAACGGTCCACGAGGCAAACACGACCATGGCCACAAGCCAGAGCCAGGTCCAGATCAGCGGGGAGTCGTCCTCCACGACGAGGCCGAGGGCGACCCCCACAATGAGCAACTGCACCAGCGCTCGAGCCGCCGCGACGATCATCTCGCGGGCGATGCCAAGGCGCCGGACGAGCGAAAGCACAAGTGCGAGGCCGACGAGAATGCCCGACAACGCTAGACCAACAAGACCAATATCGGTATCAGCCATCGAGTTCAGGCCTGACGATTCGCCCACCATCAAGTGCGATCACGCGGCTGGCGAGGCGCTCGGTCTGTTCGGCATCATGCGACACCCAAACCCAGCCGACTCGGTGCGGCCCGTTGGGGTCGGCCAGGCGTTGAACCGAGGCCTCAATGATCGCTGTGGCGTCGGGGTCCAGCGAGGCAGTGGGTTCGTCAGCGAGGACCACCACAGGGTTTGTGGCGAGCGTGCGGGCGAGGCAAACCCGTTGACGCTCCCCACCCGAGAGCTCGAGGGCATTGCGATTCAAGAAGCCGACGTCGAGGGCGACCGTTGCGAGTAGTGCGACGACGGCGTCGTCGTCCATAGCGGGGGCGGCGAGGCGAAGGTTGTCGGCGACGGTGCCCGGAACTGCAGTTGGTTTCTGGAACACCATGCCCACTTGCCGTCGATGAGCGAGCACGTCGAGATCGTCAAGGAGACTTCCCTGCCAGCGAACCGACCCCTGATCAGCCACGTCAAGACGGTTGAGGAGACGCAGCAGGGTCGACTTCCCCGCACCTGACGGGCCGGCAAGAACGGTGATCCCGGAGGCCGGAATGTCCACGCTCACATCGTCGAGACGACGCTGATTGGATTCACCGACTGATACCCCTCGCAGCTCGAACCCCTTCTCGGTCATCATGGCAACTCTGCCCTTCGGACGGTTCTGTGAAAACCTCACGAGATGAAAGGTTTAACATGAAGGTACGAATCGGATTCGGAATCGGCGCAGCCCCCAGGCTCTACGCCGAAACGCATGGCCTCGGCCGCGTCGTCGATGCTCTCGACAAGCACCGCTACGACTCGCTGTGGTTCCCCGAGCGGGTAAACAGTCCGCAGCTCGACCCGATCGTGGCGATGTCGTACGTGGCGGGACGCAGCGAACGGATGAAGTTCGGGCCAGCTGTCTCCGTCATCCCTGGGCGCAACCCGGTGCTGATGGCCAAGACACTGGCGAGCCTCGATCAGGTTTCAGGTGGGCGCTGCCTTCCGGCCTTTGGGCTCGGCATTGCCAACACCGCCGAGCAACAGGCCTTCGGCGTCGACCGCAAGGAGCGGGCCCCGTGGCTGAACGAAGCGATGCCCTTGATGCGTCGGCTTTGGACCGAAGAGGTTGTCGACCATGAGGGCGAGCGTTTCTCAATCAAGGGCGCTCGTGTCCTGCCCAAGCCAGTGCAGAACCCGTTCGAGGTCTGGCTCGGCGGCCAAGCCCCGTCTGAACTTCGCCGCACTGGCCGGCTCGCCGACGGCTGGCTGGCGTCGTTCACCACGCCGCACCATGTCGCGGAGGGGATCAAGGTCATCGAGGCGGCCGCCGAAGAGGCCGGTCGCTGGATGGACCCGGAGCACTACGGCGTCCTCATCCCCGTCTCGACCGATGGAATCCCTGACGCCGTCGCGGAGCGAATCGCTCAGCGTCGCCCGGACGCCGATCCCGAAGACGTCATCGCCACGTCGCACAAGCGACTCGGCGAGATGATCGACAATTACCTTGACGCCGGCGCCTCCAAATTCGTGGTCTTTCCCTCTGGTGACCTCGGCACCCCCGACGATTGGATCACCGAGATCAACGCCATCGCCGATGCTGTCATGCATAAACAGACGTAAGTAGTGCTGGTAACGCTGGGGATACATCCCAGCGTTCCTACTCAGGCGACGAGGCCAAGGCGGTCGTGGGGTCCGGCGAGGATTTCGTCGGTGGGGCCACCGAGCCAATCGAGGGCCACGGAGTAGACCGACCGCGTATCGATCAGGATGGGGAGGTCGCCGTCAACGGGGTTGGCGAGATTGAGATCACCGACGACCTGGCCGCCCACAACCTCAGGTCCAAAGACGAACTGGAGTCCGCCAGTCCCATGATCGGTGCCGTACGAGCCGTTCTCCTGGATGCGACGACCGAACTCACTTGTGGTCACGACCATGACCTTGTCAAGGTTGCCGTCGGCTGCGAGGCGTTCGAAGAACGCTGCCAGGCCCGTGCCAACATCGGCGAGTAGTTCGTGGTGACGTGGCAACTGGTCAGCGTGGGTGTCAAAGCCGCTGATGCCGACTGTGATCCCCCGTGTGCCGATGCCCAGGGTGATGATCCCGGCAGCCGTTTGCAGCAGATCGGTCGCTGTCATGGCGCCGCCCTGCGACCCGGAGCCGAACATCGCACCGTCGTCATCGCCGCCCGACACGCTGGCGAGCAACTCAACTGCCTCAAGGGTGGCGGGGATCGCTTCCTGCGCGGCGGCGAGCTCGGGAGACATGGCCAGTGGCTCTGCCGTGGCGAGGAAGGCCTTGATCAGCGCATCGGTATCCATGTTGGGAAACGTCTTCAGTGAGAAGTTGGCTGGGTTCCGCACCACAGTGGCAAGGGTCCTCTCCCCGACCAGGGCCCGGCTTCCGCCACCAAGAGCGATGGCACGCAGAGGATCATTGGGGCCCTCGAGCGTGGCGTCGAGCCAGCGGCCAAGCCATCCCGTTTGTGATGGCGTTCCAGGGCTGCCCGACCACCATGTATCCATTGCCTTGAAATGTGAGCGGCTCTGTTCCATCAAGCCAACTCCGGCGACTGCGGCCATCGAGCCGGCATCCCAGTGCGGGGCAAGCGGCGCAAGGGCCGGATGCAACGTGTAGTCCGTGCCAGCGAGTCTCACAAGCTCATTGGAGGGGAGCGCAAGTTCACGGCGGGCATCCTTGTAGAGCCCTGAGCCGGGGACGAGCGTGTTGATGGCGTCGTTGCCGCCGGCCATTTCGAGCACCACGAGAATCCGGTCGCCGTAGGGCACAGCACCGCTGCTGGCGAGGGTCGTAGTTGTGGAGGGCGCCGAGCCGATGCCGATGAGGGCGGACTGCTCGACACTGTCGCTCAGCATCGTGGCCCAGACACCACGGCCGACGGCGACAGCTCCGGCTGTAGCGCCTGCCGCTCCGATGAAAGTACGACGAGAGAGAGGTTTGTTCGACATGAGGTTCCTAGGCCACTAGCAGATCGGGTGAGGCCAGGGAGAGCGCAAGGGCTCCCTCGCCGCGACGGGTGGACACGTTGGTAGGGAGATCACGAAGCGCGGCAAGTGTCGCCTCGCTGAACCCCTGAGGGCGCAGGAACAGATCAGCGAGCCCGTCCCAATCGCCATCAGCAGCAAGCCTGATGGCGGCCGCATCATCGGGAGTGGCACGGGCGACGACGTTTGCCGCACTAAATCGGGCCGCAGTGGCGGAGGACGCCAGCCAGGTCGATGCCCCGGGGAAGCCGCCGACATTGGGCGGTGAGCCCGGCACCTGGCCCATCAAACGAAGGAGTCCTATCCGGATTCGAGGCTCGATCTGAGCGGTTGTGGCCTTGAGGGCGCCGACCAACCACGGGACAGGGGCAACGATCTGCAGCGTAGATTCACCAGCCAGACCGGCATCCAACACATCGCGGGCCAGAACCGCCATGTCGAGACCAGAGGCTGCAAATCGGTCAGTTATTCGGCCCACGACGCTGTCGCTCGGGTTTCCGAGAAAGAAACGAGCGACCTTGGCGGCGATGAACCCAGCGCAGGCCGAGTGCGAACATGCAGCATCGACAACAGAGTCGACATCGCTAACCATTTCGCCCAGCAACAATTGCGGCGTCGAGTCGTGGCGACCGGGCACGAACTGGGCCTCCCCGAGGAGCCGGCGCCGCACCACCCAGCCGGTGAGTGCCACCGATGCAGCGGCCACGTCATCCTCGGTGTAGTTCCCGATGCCGATGGTGTAGAGCTCGAGCAGTTCGCGGCCGTAGTTTTCGTTGGGTGCCTGGCCGGTCGACGTGGCGCCGTCAAGAAAAACCAGCATGGCGCTGTCGGTCGACACACTGCGGATCAGCTCGCGGAAGTCACCAAAGCCTTGGTCACGAATGAGGTCGAGGTGATCGATCAGGATTGGCAGGTACTTCACGACCTGGAACGACACAGCGAAGTGGTCGTGCCAGAACCATGCCATCGTGTTTTCGTACGGACGGTCAGTTTTGACAAGATGCGTCGTCCAGCGGTCAAGGGTTTCAAGGCCTTGTTGCTGGCGGAGCTCCTGGTCGTGGGTGTACTCGAATCCAGCCCACGGGGATGGTTCGGCGGCAATCCCCGCGCCATCAGGGTCGACGAGAGCATGGATATAGGCCGATGTCCCAACGGCCTCGAACTTGTCGAGTTGGCCCGGAGCCAAGCCCCAGGCGACTCGACGGGCGAGGAATGCGATGTCGTCTCTCGTGGTCATGTGGTCATGATCAACATGACCTATGAAGAGAGTGTGATGAGCGGCTTAGAGCCCGTCGAGTGCCTGGGCGACGTCGTCGACGAGATCCTGCGTCGATTCGATACCAACGCTGAGTCGCACCAGGTCGTCAGGCACCTCGAGCGGTGAGCCCGCAGCCGAGGCATGCGTCATTACGCCTGGATGCTCAATCAGCGACTCCACGGCACCAAGCGACTCAGCCAGCGAGAAAACCTTGGTAGCCATGGTGACCCGCATTGCCGCGTCGCGTCCAGAGGCCACACGGAACGACACCATGCCCCCAAAGGCGTTCATCTGACGAGCGGCGGCTTCATGTCCAGGATGGTCTGGCAAGCCGGGGTAGAGCACGTGCGAAACAGCCTGGTGATCGACGAGAAGATCGACGATTGCTTGTGCGTTCTGGCAGTGCCGGTCCATGCGGACGGCCAGAGTCTTGAGGCCTCGGAGCGTCAGATAGTTGTCAAACGGACTGCCGACGGCACCGATGGCGTTCTGCAGATATGCAAGTCGCGCAGCAAGGCCGTCGTCGTTTGTGGCGACGAAACCGCCCACAACATCGGAGTGGCCACCGCAATACTTGGTGGTCGAGTGCACCACGACGTCCGCTCCCTGCGACAGCGGTTGCTGGAGGTAGGGCGTGGCAAAGGTGTTGTCGACCACAAACTTCGCGCCGCCGCTATGGGTCACGTCAGCGATGGCCGCCAAGTCGATCACCGTGAGTAATGGGTTGGTCGGGGTCTCCGCCCACACGACCTTGGTCTCGGGGCGCATTGCCGCGCGCAGCGAGTCGGGGTCGGTGAGGTCGGCGGCGCTCCACTCGATGCCGCTCGGCGCGAGCACCGCGGAGATCAAGCGGTAGGTTCCGCCGTAGGCATCATTGCCGAGCACGATGTGGTCCCCGGGCGAGAGCGTGCGGAGCAGCGTGTCTTCGGCCGCCATGCCAGAGCCGAAGGCCAGGCCGTGGGCCGCTCCTTCGAGCGAGGCGAGGCAATCCTGGAGCGCCGTGCGGGTTGGGTTGCCAGTGCGCGAATACTCATAGCCGCGGTGCTTGCCCGGTTCCTCCTGCACGAAGGTCGTTGCAAGCGAGATCGGCGTGACCACGGCGCCCGAAGAGGCGTCGTGATTTTGGCCGGCGCGTATAGCGCGGGTTTCGAACCCCCATTGCTGAGGGTCGGCAAAGATGTCATCAGCCACTCAAATCTCCTGGCGTGAGGTGTGCGTTTTGAGAAAGAAAGGTGAGCACATCGCTCGAGGACACTACGGCTTTCGGGCGGCCGCCGTCGAGCACCAGCAGCGCCGGGCACGACTCGAGCATCTCAACAGCAAGCGCCACTGGTTGACCAGATCCGATGGTCTTGAGCCTCGGACCCATGATGTCCTCGACCGTCTTGTCGAGAACTGCTTCGGTTTCGAAGGCAAGTTCCATGAGGCGAAGCTCGCTAACCGAGCCCATCACCTCAGCAGCCGCAAGTGGCATTTCGTTCTTGGCCACGGGCAACTGCGAGACGCCGTGTTCGCTCATAACCCGCACTGCGTCGCGCACCGTCTGTTGCGGTTGGACATAGAGAAGCTCAGGTACGCCGTCTCGGCGGCTCTCGAGTACGTCGGCGACGACGGGCCCGCTAGCGCGGAGGAAGCCGAACCCATGCATCCATTCGTCATCGAAAACTGTCGAAAGATAGAGGCGACCGTTGTCGGGTAGGAGCACGACGACCAGGTCATCGGGAGAGGCTTCGCGGGCCACGGTGAGCGCCGCGTTCACTGCGGTCCCGCCAGAGCCTCCGATGAGCAGGCCTTCCTTGCGAGTGACCTCTCGAGCGGTAAGGAACGAATCCTGGTCGCTGACGGCGATAGTGCGATCGACCAGCTCCGGGGCGTAGTTTGGCGGCCAGAAGTCTTCGCCCACACCCTCAACGAGATAGGGCCGTCCGGATCCGCCGGAGTAAACCGAACCTTCAGGGTCGGCGGCAATAATTTGGATGTTGGGGTTCTGTTCTTTGAGGTACTTGGCGACACCCGAGAGCGTGCCGCCGGTTCCTGCACCCGCAACGAAGTGGGTGATCTTGCCTTCGGTTTGCCGCCAGATCTCCGGGCCCGTGGTCTCGTAGTGCGCCTGGGGGTTCGCCGGATTGAAGTATTGGTTCGGCCTGAACGCTCCGGGAATCTCCTTCACCAAACGCTCGGCGGTGGAATAGTAGGACGACGGGTCATCGGGGGCGACAGCTACCGGACAGACAACGACCTCGGCGCCATAGGCCCTCAGCAGGTCGACCTTTTCGACGCCGACCTTGTCGGTCATGACGAACACACACTTGTAGCCGCGCTGTGCAGCCACGATGGCGAGACCGACGCCGGTGTTACCCGAAGTTGGTTCGACGATTGTGCCGCCGGGCTTGAGTAGGCCGTCTCGTTCGGCAGCGTCGATCATTGAGATCGCAGGTCGGTCCTTCGAACTTCCGCCGGGGTTAGTCGACTCGACTTTGGCCACAAGCGGGCACGGGAGATCGGCTCCGACCTGTCGAAGACGCACCAAAGGCGTCTCCCCCACCATGTCGAGCACCGAGTCGAAGATCTCCATTTCTTCATCTTTCCACACCAGTATGGCTACTCCAGCACCCACCCGTCGTAGCCGGTAGCGGCTACCTCGTCGCATTTTGCTTTGTAGTCCGGGAATCCGATGAGCGGCATGAAGACACGCGGCTTGCCGGGGACATTCGCGCCCAGGTACCACGAGCTGCAATCGTTGAAGAGCGTGAGCCCTGCCACCGCGTTGACGTGGTCGACCCACTTCGCCTCGGCCTCGCCGTCGGCCTCCACCGTCGACAGGCCTTGGTCGGTCATAGAGCCGATCAGGTCTCGGATCCACTCCACGTGCTGCTCGATCGAGGCGATCATGTTTGTGAGCACGGATGGGCTGCCCGGCCCGGTAATCAGGAACAGGTTCGGGAAGCCTTCGACGCCGAGGCCGAGGTACGTCAACGGGCCCGCCGACCACTTGTCGCGCAGCGACAAACCACCACGGCCGGCGATATCGATGCGTTCAATGGTGCCCGTCATGGCGTCGAAGCCGGTGGCGTAGACGATGTCGTCTGCCTCGTGCTCTACCCCATCAGTCATCACACCCGAAGCGGTGATCCGCTCGATCGGTGTTTCGCTTACATCAACCAGAGAGACATTGGGACGGTTGTAGGTCGCGAGGTAATCGGTGTCCACGCACATGCGCTTGCAACCAAAGATCGTGTTCGGTGACAACTTTGCGGACAACTCTGGATCGTCGACGATCTCCGCCACTTTCGAGCGGAAAAAGTCGGCGGCCAAGGCGTTCGATTCAGGGTCAAGCATCAGGTCATTGAATGCTCCACCGAAACCGAGGCCTCCTAAAGCCCAGCGCTCTTCGAACCGTTCGAGCCGCTCCTCATCTGGTGTTGCCTTGGCGCTGACGTCGACCCTGGGCCGGTGCCCCCCGAACGCCGCCGTCGAGTCACGGGCCTTGGCCCGCCAGGTGCGGTAGTCGGCCTTAATCTCGGCCACCTCGCTCGGGTCGAGCGGCTGGTTGTTCGCAGGGATCGTGTAGTTGGGGGTCCGCTGCATCACGGTGACATGGCTGGCTGCGGAGGCGATATGCGGAATCGACTGGATAGCCGAGGATCCCGTCCCGATCACGACCACTCGCCGTCCGCTGAAGTCAACCGCCTCATGTGGCCACTGGCCGGTGTGGAATGAACGACCGGCGAAGTCGTCTCGGCCCGCAAACTCGGGCAGGTTCATCGACGAGAGGCAACCTGTGGCCATCACCACGAAACGGCACCGGATCTGCTCGTCAGCGTCTGTTGTGACCGCCCACGTGTCAGTGCTCTCGTCGAAGCAAGACGCGGTCACGCGCGTCTTGAAGGTGATGTCCTTGCGGAGATCGAAGCGCTGTGTCACGTGCTCCATGTAGGAGAGGATCTCGGGCTGAGTCGCATAGCGCTCCGTCCACTCCCACTCTTGTTGTAGGTCATCGTCCCATCCGTAGGAGTACTCCATGCTCGGCACGTCGCATCGAGCACCCGGGTAGCGGTTCCAGTACCAGGTACCACCCACGTCGTCGGCTGCTTCGATCACTCGAGCGTTCAGTCCGAGGCCTCGCACCGAATGCAACATGTAGAGGCCAGAGAAGCCGGCCCCCACAATCACGACATCTGTATCGATCTTCGCGTTCATCCCTCCAGGCTTGCAGTTGGCGAGAGCCCTCACCAACTGCGATCCTCTGTGGATGGCAAATCTTGAAGCAATGGCGACCCAACTCGAGTCCTTTGGCGTCTGGCAGTTCACTGATGGTCAATCCAGCGCTGAAGCTCGGGAGATGGCTCAACGCATCGAATCACTGGGCTACTCGGCGCTCTGGATCCCGGAGGCAGTGGGCCGTCATGCATTCGTGAACAGCACCAACATTTTGGGAGCGACCGAGCGTCTGATCGTGGCCACGGGCATCGCCGGCATTTACAACCGTCACCCCGGCGTGATGGTGATGGGAGCGACAGAACTCGACGAGCTGTCCGGTGGCCGGTTCCTGCTCGGACTCGGGGTCTCCCACGCCCCGATCGTCAGCGGCCTACGCGGCTTGGCCTACGACAAGCCGCTGTCTGCCATGCGCGCCTACCTCACCCAGATGGCCGAGGCACCCATCATGCTCCCTGGCGGTCAGATGCCGCCTGTGGTACTCGCCGCACTCGGACCAAAGATGCTTGACCTCGCCGCCGCGGAAACCGTCGGCGCTCATCCCTACTGGACGACCCCAGAGCACACGGCCCAGGCTCGAGAGATCATGGGCGACGATGCCTGGCTGTGTGTCGAACAGAAGTGTGTGCTGACTACCGATCGCGAGATCGCCCACGAGCGAGCGAACGACCAGCTGAGCATCTACATCAACCTGCCCAACTACCGAAACAGCTGGCTTCGGCTGGGATTCACTGATGAGGAGATCGACGGCCGCGAACCCCGGTTCCTTGATGCCGTGGTGGCTTGGGGCAACGAGGATGCCATTGCCGCTCGCTTGCAAGAACATCGAGATGCCGGCGCATCTCATGTTTGTATCCAGGCCGTCGACCCCGGCGGCGACCGATCCGTGCCCGACTGGCGACTCCTTGAAGCCTTCGCCCCCACCGGCCGATGAGTACCCCGACGGGTATCAATGCTGGTCCGGTCACTGACTGGATCGCTACCCGTGTCGACGGTTTGGCGACACCGCTCACCTTTGACCAGATCGAAGGTGGCGCATCAAACCTCACGTATCGGGTCACCGATGACGCTGGCGCCCGCTATGTGCTGCGCCGCCCGCCAACCGGACACGTGCTCGCCAGCGCCCATGACATGAGCCGAGAGCACCGGATTATGGCAGCGCTCCAAGACACCCATGTGCCTGTCCCGCCGCTCATCGGACTCTGCGACGACGTTTCGGTGAACGATGCACCCTTCTTCGTGATGGAGTTCGTTGATGGTTCGATCGTGTTTGACCTCGCCGATGGTGAAGCAGTCAAGCCGGCGTTACGTCCGGTGATGACCGAGTCACTCGTCGACACGCTTGTCGCCCTTCACACCATTAATCCCGACGATGTCGGGCTCGGCGAACTCGGGCGCAAGGAGGACTATTGCGCTCGCCAACTTCGCCGATGGAAGCGCCAGATCGACGAGGGTTCTGATCGCGAGATCCCGCTGCTCAACCAACTCCACACCCTGCTGGAAGCGTCGATTCCGCCCCAGCAGGGTGCCGGCATCGTCCACGGCGACTATCGGCTCGACAATTGCATGATGGGCTTCGATGGCAAGGTTGCCGCCGTGCTCGATTGGGAACTGTGCACCCTTGGCGATGTGCTTGCCGATCTCGCCGGCCTGGTGATGTGGTGGGGCGACGATCCTGAGGCACGCGGCCGCATTGCCGACGTGCCCACCCGCGCCGACGGCTTCGGAACGGCCGACAATGTTGTCGCCCGCTACGCGGCGAGCTCAGACCGCGATATCTCCGCGCTCCCCTGGTACATCGCCTTCCAGCATTGGCGGCTGGCCTGCATCAGTGAGGGCGTGCGCGTCAGATACAGCTTGGGCGCCATGGGCGACCAAGAACGAGACGACGAATTCTCGCGTGACAATGTCGATGGGCTCTTGGAGGGAGCGCAGCGCTGGATCAGCCAGCGCTAGCCGCAACCTCGGTCATCAGCCGATGGCGTTGAGCGCCGCGTCGTAGTTGGGTTCTTCGGCGATCTCACCAACGAGCTCGCTGTGCACAACGGTGCCTTCGCCGTCGATGACCAGAACGGCACGGGCGGCAAGGCCCTCAAGCGGACCATTGAGGATCCGCACGCCAAGATCGTCAAGCACCTCAGGGTTCTTAAAGGTGGAGCCACAACTCACACTCTCGATGCCTTCAGCCCCGCAGAAGCGACCGGCAGCCGGCGGCAAATCGGCGGAGACGCACAAGACGGTGGCTCCCTCGATGCTGGACGCGCGCTCGTTGAACGTGCGGACGCTGGTGGCGCAGGTGGGGGTGTCGATGGACGGGAAGATGTTGAGCACCAAGGTCTGACCGGCGAAATCTGCCGATGTGACCTTGCTGAATCCGGCACCTGTCACCGTGATCGGGGGTGCCTTGCTGCCCACTTCGGGGAGAGCGCCGTTGGTTTGGATTGGGTTGCCGCGGAGGGTGATTTCAGCCATAGCCGGTCACTATAGGAGCGTGACGCCTGCTATCGACCTTCTCCGAATGCTCGGCATTGACCATGACCTTGTCGAGTATCACCATGACCCTGCCCATGCCTCGTTTGGGATAGAAGCGGCGGAGGCACTTGGGGTCGATGCCGATTCGATCTTCAAGACGTTGATGGTGACGTTCGACGATGGCACTCACGCGATCGGGATCGTCCCCGTCGTCTGCAAGCTTGATCTTCGGGCGATGGCGGCGGCTGCCGGTGCCAAGAAAGCGGCAATGACTGATCCCGATGAGGCCGAGCGTCGCAGCGGCTATGTGGTCGGCGGAATCAGCCCTTTTGGGCAGAAACGACCTTCGCCGACATTTCTCGATGAGTGGGCCATGGCCCACGATCGCATCCATTGCAGCGGCGGCCGCCGAGGCCTCGAAGTCGGACTAGCGCCCGATGACCTCGTGAGTGTCCTCGACGCTGCGGTTGCCCCGATCGCGGTCTGGCCTCACTAAGGTCAACCAGCATGAGCCATCGCATCGAAATCACCTACTGCGTTCCTTGAGATTATTCGTCTCGCACCGTGAGTGCGGTCAAAGATCTTCTCTCGAACTATCAGCACGTCATCGACGACCTTCGACTCATCACGGGTTCCAAGGGTGTCTTCGACGTCACCGTTGACGGCGAGATGCTCTACTCGAAACACGAAACCGGCCGCCACGCCGACGATGGCGAAGTCCTCGCCCTCTTCACCGACCTGGTCGGCCCGATTGCACGCTACGGAGACGAGTGACAGACCCCCTCGACCTTGATGCCTTCCGCGAGAACGGCCACCAGCTGATTGATTGGATCGCCGACTATCTCGGCGGCCTCGAATCTCGACCGGTCGTCGAGCCGGTCTCCCCCGGTGACGTGCGGGCAAAACTCCCCGCCACAGCACCTCAGACCGCTGAGCCGTTCAGCGCCATGCTGAGGGACCTCGATGAGATCGTCGTCCCTGGACTCACCCATTGGCAGCATCCCGGTTGGTTCGGCTACTTCCCCGCCATGTCCTCCCCCCCGGCAATCCTCGGCGAGCTCGCCGCGGCCGGCCTTGGTGTCCAAGGGATGCTGTGGTCGACGTCCCCTGCTGTCACTGAGATCGAGTCGCATGTGCTCGACTGGCTGGTTGATCTGACCGGCGTACCGCAGAAATGGAAGACGACTGGCCCTGGCGGTGGCGTGATCCAGATGAGCGCCTCAGATTCGACGCACACCGCTCTCGTGGTGGCCCGCGAGGAATGCCGCAAGCGCACTGGCGCTCCCGCCGAGCAGATGGTCGCTTATACATCGAGCCAGACGCACTCGTCGCTCGAGAAAGGCGGCAACGTTGCCGGCTACGGCCATGTTCGTCTGCTTGATGTCGACGAGAGGTTCTCGGCGCGGCCCGAATCTCTTCGTGCTGCGATCGATGCAGACATCGCCGCGGGGCTCACACCAGCCTTCGTCTGTGCCGCAGTCGGCACCACTGGCACCACTGCCGTCGACCCGGTCCGGGCTTTCGGCGAGATCGCGGCAGAGTTCGATTTGTGGTTCCACATCGACGCGGCCTACGCCGGCGCCGCCATGTTGTGCGAGGAGTTCCGTCATCACCAGGACGGACTCGAACTCGTCGACAGTTACACCTTCAATGCTCACAAGTGGCTGGCCACCAACTTCGACTGCTCAATCTTTTGGGTCGCTGATCGCACCCCGCTAATCCAGACGCTCAGCATCCTGCCCCCGTACCTGCGAAACGCAGCGAGCGAATCTGGTTCGGTGATCGACTATCGCGACTGGCACGTGCCCCTCGGCCGAAGGTTCCGTGCCTTGAAGCTCTGGTTCGTGTTGCGTTCGTTCGGTGTCGAAGGCCTACAGGCGTTGATTCGTTCCCATGTGGCGATGGCCAACGATTTCACCACCTGGGTCGAGGCTCATCCAAAGCTCGAACTGTTCGCACCAACAGTGTTCGGGCTCATCTGCTTCACCCATGTCGACGGCAACGATGCCACTGGCGCGCTGGCCGACAGGATCAATGCCGCCGGGCCCGTGTATGTCACCCCGTCGGTCATCGATGACAAGCGGTTCATCCGCGTCTCGATTGGGTCAACCTGGACCGAGACCCGCCATGTCGACGGCTTACGCGACCTGATCCAGTCGCTTCTGTAGCCGATGTCGAAGCGGTGTCGGTCGGTAAACTCAACGACTCACCCGGTGCCAGTTCCTCGAGCCAGCCAAGACACCTTCGGGTAGGGCAGCGGGACCCAGCGTGATGGCATCGAGTCCGCCGAACAGTTGTTTCCGAGCAGCAAGCTGTGGTCCGCGGGGAGGTTGTCCCTGAGTGTTGAGGTGGGTGTTGCCCAGCCGAGTGCTCCGTGGGATCTGTGGTGATTGTAGAAGTGGATGAACCGGTAGCCGACTGTTGAGCGCTTGACGCCGGGTGCGTTGCCGCGGCCGTGGATGCGCCAGCCGCCACCGTCAGGAATACCGGCGAGCTTCTTCACATCAACATGCACGAGCTCACCGGGCCGATCTCGTTGATATCGGCGGATCGGTTCTGGGTTGGTGGCGCGGTCAGCGGAATCCAGCCGGCCCAGACCTTCGGCCCGAAGAATGTTCTGCACCGTCGACGCAGCCAGCCCCGTCTCGAACGCGATGTGATCGGCCCCCCAACGGCGCTTTCGGCGAAGCCGGATCACCTCCGCACGTCCCCGCGGGGACGTTTTGTTCGGCGAGTGGTGCGGCCGCGACGACCGATCCCGCAACCCGAAGGACCCCTCGGCAATGAACCGGTCACACCACTTGCGCACCGTCTTCGCATCGATCTGGAACCGCTCCGCGGTCGCCTCGATCGACCAGCCCTTCTCGAGAACGCACCGCACCATTCGGTGCCGGCCGTTCGGGGTCAACACCGCGTTCGGGTGCTGGGTTCTAGCGTGAGTCACGAGCCCTCCGCTTGAGAAGTGAGTTGTTGACGACCCACAGCCTCACTCGGAGGGCTCAACCCAAAGGTGGATCACCCCACCCCAGCAACCCAGGGACAACGTCCCCGGTCGTCACAGCCTCTCGTCGCCGGCAACCGGCCGACCAAGCACCCCGGTTGCCTCGAGATCGTCGAGCGTTTCTGACGGGTAGCCGATCTCTTCGATGATCTCGCGGCTGTGCTCACCGATCCCGGGTGCGTGGCGATGCAGGCCGGCTGGGGTCTCTGAGAACCGTTCGGCCGGTGGGATGAATCGGTAGGAACCGACCAACGGATGTTCTTCCATCGGCAACTCGGCTACAAGTTCATCGAGCGTGGCCGCCCGGGTGGCGGGGATGCCGTTCGTCGTGCAGAACTCAATCCATTCTTCGGTCGTGCGCTGAGGCAGAACGGCCGCGACATCGCCATAGAGCGATCCACTGTTCGCCATCCGGTTCGCCGTTGTGCGATACCGGTCATCGCCCAGCAGGTCCTCCCGGCCACCCGCCGCAAACAGAGCGTCGTAGTGACTGCCGTTGTAGGGAAGGATGTTGATCCATCCATCGGCCGTCGGTTGCGGCCGCCGGGTCGGGGTCAGAATTCTCGTGTGCCCGGGCTCACCCGTCGGTGGTTCGGGGATTGCACCGGCACCGTGCTCGGTCAGAATAAAGGCGGTCATCACATCGATCATTGGGACCTCGATTCGCTGCCCCTGCCCGGTCATCGCCCGGTGGTACAAGGCGGCCAGTACACCGTTGGCGATCGACATGCCCGAAACCTTGTCTGCTACCAGGGTTGGGAGAAGGTTCGGCTCACTCCCGACCCGCAGGTAGAGGTCACTCACTCCGCTGGCTGACTGAATGCTGTCGTCGTAGGCCGGGGCGTTGGCCTTGACGCTGTCGGCCCGATACCCCTGAGCGGCACAGAAAATGATGTCGGGCCGGACCTCGCGGACGGCGCCATAGTCGAGGCCGAGTCGACTCAGGGGGCCGGGGCGAAGGTTGGTCACCATCACGTCACAGGTGGCGGCTAGGTCGAGGCATGCGGCCCTCCCCTGCGCGGCTTTGAGGTCAAGGACGATACTCCGCTTGTTTCGCATCAAATTCAGCGACGTTCCGGAGAAGTCGCGATCTGGACCCGAACCCATACGTCGGTTGAGATCGCCGTGCCGCGTCTCGATGGTTAGTACATCGGCACCGAGATCACCGAGCATCCTTGTTGACAGGGGCCCCATCACGACTGTCGTGAGATCGAGTACCCGAATGCCGCCGAGTGGCCCTTCACCTGGTTCAACCATGCGCGACCGTCACGCTAAAGCGCTTCCGGCACTGGCACGCCGCGCTTCAACACCAGGCGGTGGTTCTCACTTCGAGCCGCCATGCGGATGTCGTCGGTTGGATCACCATCGACAACAAGAATGTCGGCCGCGTTGCCCTCGACGAGCCTGCCTTCATGCTCGAGCGAAACGAGATCGGCGGCATTCGACGTGCCTGCGATCAAGGCATCGATGGCACTCATGCCTGCCTCGACCATGTACTCCAGCTCCAGGGCGTTCTCGCCGTGCATGCAGAACGGCACTCCGGCATCGGTGCCCATGGCGACCTTGCCACCGGCGTCGTAGAAGAGCTTCAGCGACACGGCGCTCCGACCGAGAACACGACCAAGCTTCGCCAGGACGAACGGGGGCAACGAGGCTCGGAGCTCTTCATCGTTTTCGATCTTGTAGCCGGCGGCCAGCGTGGGAACGAGATACGTGCCCCGTTTCACCATCTCTTCAACGCATTCGTCGGTCCTGAACATGCCATGCTCGATGCTGTCGACACCGCCTCGGGTGGCATTGAGGATCCCCTCGGTTCCCTGGGCATGGCTGGCCGTGCGCTTGTTGAACCGATGGGCCTCGTGGATCCCCGATGAGATCTCTTCATACGTGAAGTGAGCATCCTCCGGGTTGACACCCGGGGTCAGGACACCGCCGGTAGCCATCAGCTTCACGAAGTCGGAGCCGGCATGGATCTGTTCGCGGACCGCCTTGACGACGTCATCGACACCATCAGCCACCCGGCCGATCCCGTTGCCATGACCACCGGTCATGCAGATCATCTTGCCGGCTGCACGAATGGTTGGACCCAGTTGGGCCCCGCTGTTGCACGCGTCGCGGATCGCGAACTCCAGATAGTCCTTGCCGCCACAGTCACGGACTGCGGTGATGCCGCCCGCCAGGGTTTGCTGGGCACGCTTCAGCCCGGACAGCACCAGGCTCCCGGGGTTCATCGCTTCTCTCATGGCTCGGGGGTCGCCTTCACCACCGAGACAGAGATGGACATGGCAGTCGATCAGGCCCGGCATCACGGTGCCGCCCTCGGTGTCGATTCTCTTGCCGCTGAAGCTCTCAAACTCCGCGGCGGGAGCGATGCGTGTGATCACACCACCATCGACCAGTACACCGGTCCCATCGCTCGGGGTATTGACCCCGTCGAATACTCGCCCACCCATCAGCAGCGTTTCCATCACAGCCCTCCCTATTGGATGGGGTGACACTATGTCAGAGCGATCGACGCAACGTCATGGGGTCCGGTCCGACTCGGCCCCACCGGTGGGATTGTCACCATCACAACCATGATGATCCTCGACAGGATCAGCACTCCTCCCTACGGAAGCCCTTCCTGAGCACCGAGACGACCGATCATCAAGATCGCCATTGCCCTGAACCCAATTGTCGCCGTAAACAGCCGCTTCGGACCTGCGGGTGAGGACACGGAGCGCCGGTAGAGCTCAAGCCGGGATGTCTCCGTCAGTCCTCCTGCGTTCTGTAACAGTGACCAAGGACATGCACGTGCAGACGCGACGACGGCGCCGCCCGGAGGCAGCGCCGTCGTCGTCCGAATCCCCCAATTCGGACAACAGAGAAGACTCTAGAGCGGATTTTCGACTCCTGCACTCTCTGCGGCCGACCAACTATCCGCTGCCATCGGTGTGGCATCTGTCACGTTGTCAGGACATTTCACCCTGCGCCACCCACACACAGGTGTCCATCCACCCGACTGACTGTGCTCAGTCCGCCCCACAGGACAAGGCCTCGGCGAAATCTGACCGGGTCCTGTGGGATCACTACACTCCGGCGATGACTCCACCCACAGCGCTGGAACGACGGCCTGCCTCGACTCCACTCGATGAGATCCTTTCCATTCTCGATCGTGACGGTGGCTTGGTCATCGAGGGGATGTTCACTCGAGATCTGATCGATGCCATCAGACGTGCCGCGGATCAACGAGCAGACCTCATCGAGCCAGGTTCGGCGACCCAGGGCCTCGGCGAGGACGGTGCGGCATTCGTCGGCACCAACACCACCCGCTTCTCTTCACTCGGCAAACTGACACCGGCGTACTTCGACATGCTGGACAATGAGTTGTTCGCGTCGATTGCCGATGCCGTCTTGCTCCCGACCTGCGGTTCATACTGGGTCAACACCGCCCAGGTGATGTACATCGGCCCCGGCGAACCGGCGCAGGTGCTGCACCGCGACGGCAACAACTGGTGGGAGTTCGTCTCACGAACCTGGCCCGACTCACCCGAGGTCACGATCAGCGCAATGATCGGCCTGAGTGATGTCACCGAGGAGGTCGGCGCTACCCGTGTCGTGCCCGGCAGCCATCGTTGGTCGGAGCTTCAACGGTTCGAAGATGACGTGGAGACAGTGCCGGCTGAACTTGGTCCGGGAGATGCACTCGTCTATTCCGGGAAGGTTTTGCACGGTGGCGGCGCCAATCAGACTGCTGATCGAACTCGCCGGGCCAT
>JAACCU010000282.1 GCA_009937405.1 Actinomycetota bacterium | reverse complement strand
GGTGCCGAGGCAAAGAACCGGAGGAATCAAGGCGAACGTCGACTGGGTGCGCTCTTCATCGGTGAGCTTCGGAAATACATCCATGATCACGCGATGCGTTGCATTGAAGCCCCCATCGATGTGGGTGTACCCACCGGTTCGAAAAATGACGCCGGAGTCGTCGTCCCACGGCACAGGAAATGCCGACATGTCGGAGGGACAGAAATCTTGTAAGTACTGGTGCAACCGATTGGCGTGGTAGCCGTCGTTGAAGTTCTCGAACATGACCTTCCAGTTCCACGGAAGATCCGTGAGCGTGAAGGTGCCGGGGCAAACCGCGTCGGCGAGATCGAAATTCTGGAGGTAGGGCTCGTAACGCTCGAGAGTTGGGGCGAGCGGCGCCGCGGCGGTGTCGAAATTGACGAAGATGAAGCCTTGCCATTCCTCCACGGCGAGCGGCGGGAGACCGTATTCGGCCTTGTCGAAATCGGCGGTTCGTTCCATCGCCGGGGATCCCAAGAGACGGCCGTCCTGACCATAGATCCAGTGGTGATACGGACATTTGAATGTCGACGAGTTCCCTTCGCCCTCGCAGACCTGCATCGCCCGGTGCTGGCAGACCGCCGACATGGCGCGGACGGAGCCCTCCTTGTCGCGAACGACGATGATGGGTTCCTCCATCAGGTCGACGGTGAACCAATCGCCTGATGCGGGGATTCGTTCGGCTCGCCCAACGGCAAGCCACTCGCGCATGAACAGCGCTTCCTTTTCGACCTGTAGTACCTGGGGGGATACGTAGAGGCTGGCAGGGAGCGTCTTGGCATCGGCGATGTCGGCGACTGATGCGGCAAGACTTGCCAGGAGCTTTGCGTCTAGTTCACTCATCGGGCCAGCGCCTCTTCTTTCAGCACAAATTTGCGGATCTTGCCCACACTGGTGCGTGGGAGTTCGTCCAAGAAGGTGACATCGCGTGGCTGTTTAGCTTTGCCGAGTCGGGTTTCGCACCATTCGAGAAGTTCAATCGCTGTCGGAGGATCGTCGGCTTGAGTGGCCACAACGTAGGCGACGGGAACCTCATCGCGAACTGGGTCAGGGGCGCCAACCACAGAGGCTTCGAGAACCTTTGGGTGCGAGGTGAGTACAGCTTCGACCTCAACCGTTGACACGTTTTCTCCTGCCACCTTCAAAACGTCGGACCGGCGACCGTCGAAGAAGAACCGGCCGTGGGCGTTACTCGCTGCCCGATCACCGGTAAGGAACCAGCCGTCGCGAAAGCTTGCCGCCGACGTTTCAGGATCGTCGAGGTAGCCGGCAAAGATCGTGATGCCTTGGGTGCCATCCACAACTATCTCACCAATTTCACCGGGATCGGCGAGAGTTCCGTCGGCGCGATGGATGGCCACCTCGCATCCGGGGGTGACATAGCCCATCGCATCCGGGAGCGGCGCGGCGGCTTGGTCGGTTAGCACGGCGGGAATCGTCTCCGTCATGCCGTACAACTGACGCGGACTACAGCCAAACCAGTCCGACAAGGTATCGAACTGGTCGGCGGCAATGTTTTGCGCGAACCAACAGTGCCGAAGGTTGACGGCAGCGGTCTTCTCTCCGCGGGCGAGGATCATTCGGAGCGGTGCGGCAAAGAGGCTGGCACAGGTGGCTTCGTGGCGCGCTACTTGCCCAAGGAAACCGCTTGCCGAGAAGGTGTGCATCAGCGCAACCGATGCCCCGACCCAGATAGCCGAAGCAAAGGAGTAGTACTGAGCGTTTGCGTGAAACAGCGGCAACACCACAATATGGCGATCAGCGATGCTGAGGTCAGCGGCCTCGGCCATCACCTTGCCTGCGAAGGCGTAGTTGGCCTGTGTGATCTCGACACCCTTGGGCTTTCCGGTCGTGCCGCTGGTGAACATCACAGCAGCTCGGTCGAGTAGCCCCGGACTTGGCCAGTCGACGAAATCATGTTCGGGGAAGATCGAAAACGTGACGTCGGTTTCGTCGATGGCCACCGCAGTCATCGTGGACGGCGCGGCGTCGAGATATTCGTCGGAACGGTTCGCTGAGTAGAACCCGACGTCAGGGCTTGTGCGTTTGATCTGATCGGCGAACTCCGGGGTACGGCCCAAGGGGTCACCGGGAACAATCCAAGCCCCAAGGCGCACAGCCGCTATCCAAACTGCGATGAACGTTGGGCAGTTGGTGAGCGCGAGATGAACGGAACGGCCTGGCCCCGCACCGTTACTAAGAAGGAACGCAGCGACACGTTCAACCTCGATGTCGAACTGGGCATACGTCCACGTACACGTGCTCTGGTCGGGTCCTTCGAAGATGAGGAAGGTTGAGTCGCCATGCCCAGAGACAGATTTCGCCCATACATCGGCGAACGTCGAAGGTGTCTCCCAGTTCGTCATAGTTATCCGGCGGTGCCGTAACCGCCGCCGCCGGGCAGATCGAGGCGAACGACGTCATCCTTGTTCAAGGAGATGCGTGCCTGCGTCTTGACTGGTTTACCGTTAACGCTGAACGCTCCGGCGGCGCCCGCCTCGCCGCCGAAGATTCCCTCTGGAGGGTGAGAGAGCCTGCTTGTCACTGCATTGAGCTGCCATGGCTTGTCGGTGTCGACCGTGAACTCAATGGTCTGGCCCAGACCGCCGGTCTGCTTGCCGGCACCGCCCGAACCGGTGCGCAGCGATTTCTCATTGAAGCGGATGGGAGCGGATGCTTCCACCACTTCAATCGGCACCGCGGACACGCCTGTCGGGTAGGAGCAGGCATTTAGGCCCGCCTTTGTGGCGCGGGCACCTACGCCGCCGGCGTAGGTGAACATCGCAGTGATGAACGGGGAGCCGTCGTCGTGGTTGCCGTTGACCTGCATGGTCCACACTGCGCCTGAGCCCTCGGCCATGGCATCCGCCGGCTTGATCTGGGCGAGCGCCTTCAACAGAGCATTGGGAAGGAACATGCCCACCACATGGCGTGCGGTTCCCGGTTGGGGTGAGATGGCGTTGACGATCGACCCCTCAGGGGCCACGACATTGATGGGGGCGAGGCTGCCGTGATTGTTTGGGATATCGGGATTGAGACAGGAGCGCACTGTGAAAGTGGTGTATGCGTGGGTGTAGTTCTTCACCACATTGATGCCCCAAGGGCTTGCGTCAGAGGTCCCCTCATAGTCGACGGTGATCTCGCCCTTGTCGCTATCGATCTGCACGGAGCACACAATGTCGATCAGGCTGCCATCGGCGAGGTCGAGCACGGCGCTTGCGTCATAGCGACCAGAGGAAAGGCTCCGGAAGCTCGCTCTGGTCGCTGCCTCCGAGCGATCGATGATCTCGTCGGAGAGGGCTTCGATGTCGTCGAGGTCAAACGAGTCGCACAGTGTTGTGAGCCGCTGGGCACCGACCTGCCCTGACGCCATTTGGGCGTGGAGATCGCCCGCCATGTGATCAGGCTGACGCACATTCGACAAGATGAAGCGCCAGACATCATCGTTGCGTTCGCCCTGCTTCATGAGCTTGCAGATCGGGATCCAGAGACCTTCCTCAAAGACGTCTCGGCCGCCAGCCCCGATCCCGTAACCGCCCACATCGGTGTGATGGATCGTTGATCCGAACAACGCGATCACCTGGCCGTTGCGCCAGGCAGGCACAAGCACAGTCACATCGAGCAGTTGGCCCGCGGTTTTGTAGGGATCGTTGGTGATGAGGACATCGCCGAGTTCGAGGGTGTCTATGGGGTATTCCTCGAGCATCTTCGCTGCGCCGATAGCCAGCGAGTTGATGTGCCCTGGGGTGCCCGTGACCGCCTGGGCGACCATGCGGCCCCGCCGATCGAAGACCGCGTTGGCCAGGTCGCCGGCTTCACGGACGATGGGGGAGAACGCGGCGCGCTGAAGGGCACGAGCCTGCTCGTTGACTGTGGAGATAAGCGACTGCCAAAGAATCTCTAGCTCAACGGGGTCAAAGTCAGAGGCGACTGGTTCGGCGATCGTCATGAGGTTCTCCTTGTGGCGATGAGGGATCCGTCGGAGGCGACCTCGACATCCCAACCGGGACGAATGACCGATGTGGTCTCGCGTTCTTCAACGATTGCGGGGCCGGGGAACGTGGCACCGGCGCCGAGGTCGGAACGTTGATAGACGGGGGTATCGACAGCGTCCTGGCCGCGGCCGAACACGACGGCTCGAGATTTCAAGGGCACTGGCTCTCCTGTTGACGCGGCGAGCGTGGTGTCGGGCTCAACTACAGAGGTTGATGCCGAGGCGGCGAGCCGCCAGGTGACCACCTCAATCAGCACGTCGGGAATCGCCATCCCGTAAATCCTCTGATATTCCTCAACAAAGGCTGCGGTGACGTCGTCGGCGGTGGCTGGCCACGACTCGCCCTCACCTACCCACACGGTGATTTCGTTTCCTTGACCCGCGTAACGAGCATCGACTCCGTAGCGGAACACGACTGCATCTTGGGGCACTCCGGCGGCGAGAAGCACGCGCCGTCCTTCGCTACGGAGTTCTTCGAGCAAGGAATCTCGTTCTCCGGAATCAACGCTGTCGATGAGTCGGGGGAGAGAGCGCGCAAGATCGATACGAACCGGTGAGACAAGGGTGCCAAACGCAGAGAGCACGCTCGCATTCACAGGGAAGATGACTCGGTCCGACTCCAACAGATCTGCCACGCCACAGGCGTGGACTGGACCGGCGCCGCCGAAGGCAATGAGGGGCACACCACGAAGGTCAACGCCCATCTCGACTCCGTGCATGCTCGCCGCAGCAGCCATGTTTTGGTTCACGACTTCGTGTACGCCCGCTGCTGTATCGATTGTGGTGAGGCCAAGACCCTCGGCGACTGCCCGTGTGGCAGCCTCTGCGAGCGATGCATCGAGTGGCATGTCGCCGCCGAGGAACCCGGTGGGGTCGAGCAGCCCCAACACGACATCGGTGTCGGTGACGGCAGGGATGGTGCCGCCGTTGCCGTAACTGGCGGGGCCGGGGTCTGCGCCCGCAGAGTCGGGGCCAACCTTGAGCAGGCCGAACTGGTCGACGCGGGCAAGGCTGCCTCCGCCGGCGCCGATTTCAACAAGGTCGACCGAAGGGACGGACACAGGGAAGCCTGAACCCTTCTTGAACCGGTAGGCGCGGGCAACTTCGAATGTGGTTGTGAGCTCGGGCCGCCC
>JAACCU010000281.1 GCA_009937405.1 Actinomycetota bacterium | reverse complement strand
CCAAGCCCGGCCTATTGGACAACGACTGGCCAAACCAGTTTTACTTCCCATTCGGAGAGTGGATCAAGGAGTTGGTCTTCTGGGCAGTGAACAACGATGTCACTGCATTTATCGGTGACGTGATCGAGTGGCCATTCAAGACCCTGTTCAGCCTGATCCTCAGCGATGACCCCACCCGGACCTCGATTCAAACCATCCCCTGGGTCTGGGTCATCATCGCCATTTTTCTTATCGGATCCTTCGCCCGCAACCTTCGGGTCGGACTCACCGTTGCGAGCATGCTGTCGATCTGCGCCTTCCTCGGACCGGCATACTGGGATGAAACCTCGCGCACCATCGGAATGATCCTCGTGTCGGTCATCTTGTGTGCCCTGGTCGGCATCCCCCTCGGCGTGTTATCGGGCCGCGTTGACGCAGTGTGGAACGTCGTTCGACCGACGCTTGACGCGATGCAGGTCGTGCACCCCTTTGTGTTCATGTTACCGTTCATCTTCTTCTTCCGTATCGGTGAGGTGCCGGCGACGATGGTCACCATGGTCTTCGCGCTCCCACCCATTGTGCGGCTGACGAACCTCGGCATCAGACAGGTGCCCGAAGACGTGGTCGAAGCGTCTCGGGCGTACGGAGCAAACGAAGCACGCGTCCTGTTCGATGTGCAGCTCCCGTTGTCGAGGCGAGCCATTCTTGCTGGCCTCAACCAGACCTTGCTGCTCGCGTTCTCGATGCTCGGCATCGCCGCGCTGATGGGGGCCGGTGGGCTCGGCAAGTTGCTGCTGCGCGCCATCAACAGCCTGACCCTTGGCCTTGCCGCCAAGGCAGGCGTGGCTTTCTTCTTGGTGGCGGTTGTGCTCGACCGCATCACCCAGAGTGAAGAAGATGACGGCATCCGATTCTCGACGAAGCTTTCGCAGGCCTGGCGATTCCGTAGCGATGCCGAAGGGCTTCTCAATGCACGCGCCGAATCTGCTGCAGAGGTCGCGGAGAAGAAAGGCACGGCCAAAAGCGAAGAGCCGGCTGAGCAACCCGCACCTGTTTCGACCCGTGAGCGAATCGGACTACTTCTCGGCGTTGGTGGCGCAGTCTTGGCACTGATCTCCATCATGCTGACATGGGGGAAGAACGCCGGACTCGTCGCCAGTTGGGGACGAGTCGCTGACCTCAACGGCAACGGCGAACTCGCCGGCCAGAGCTTTAACGGGTTGGAAGCAAGCGGTGGCTCCGTGTTCGGCATCGCTGTCTGCGCCCTGGCCGCCCTGGCCTTTCTCGCCTACGTTCGCCCGTTGCTGCATTTATCCGAGGCAACTGCAACACGACTGGTCAGAGTCCAGGGAGCGATGCTCGTCGTTCTTGCCGCCATTGTCGGTGTGATCTGGCTGCTGACGACCTTCGGCATCGGCTTTGGTCCGTTACCCACGATCGGAATCGTTCTTTTCGTCGCCCTCGCCGCGTCAATCGTGATCGAACTCTTTGTCGAAGGCACCCATCGACTTGGTTCCGACGGCGCGCTGATCGCCTCCATCGGCATGTTCGGCGCGGCATTGGGTTATGTGTTCTTGAACGGCGCTCCCGGTATCACCGACTATGAGCACGGTATCGGTATCTATCTCGCCCTGATCGGCGCCGCAGCGGCGATCGCCGGCGGTCTGCTCGCAATGCTCAATGCTCCCTATTCCCCGCATCGTCCGCTTTCTACCGGGGTATCTATCGGTGGACTGATCAGTGCGGTGTTCGGGTTATTGCTTGTCCTTGGCGGCTCGTTTCTGTCCGGCAACGAAGAGAAACAGTCCGAGTTTGGGTGGATCTACGACTCTCGACTCACCTCACTCGAGACTCCCGAATTCCTGACGGAGATCGAGCGACTCGAAACGGATGCCGGCGACGACATCACCAAGCAACTCGCTGCCGCGCAGACCATCTCACACATGTACAGCTCGCTGATCAATGGCCAACGCATTGTCTACACCGGGGTGCAAGATGACGGCCCACAACTCGGTTGGGTAGTGACCGGCATCGCAATCATCGCAACCGCGGTCTCACTGATGAGCACGGGTCTGGTTGGTCGGGCCGAGAAACGCCGATGGCAGGCCGCCACCGTTTTGAGTGGTCTCGGACTCGCGCTCATGGCAATTCCCTTGGCCCTGATCGCCAGTATCGTTCGTGCCGCGGAACCAAACGCCATAGCTGGGGTGGGGGTATTCGTCGCCTTCGTTGGTGGCTTTGCCTTCTTCACGGGCGGACGCTCGGTGGTGGGAGAGTTCAGGCGGCGCAAGTTTTACGCCGACCACAGCCTTCACGCTGACAGTGCTGAACTCGACGAGCTTGTCGCTGCAGCCTCGCTTTCAGAATCGGTGGACGCCTGATGCCACCTACGAATCTCCAACTGTCGCTCAACGCGGCCCGACCAGAACGAACCACCACGAGGAGAGGCCCTGCGCATGTCTGACGATGAAATCATTCGGCTTGAAAACGTCTACAAGATCTTCGGACCGCAACCACGTGGGCGTGCGTTAACGCTCGCAAAGAGCGGCATGAAGAAGAACGACGTTCAAGCGGCCACCGACCACGTAATCGGCATGACCGACGTGTCGTTCTCGGTGAAACGCGGCGAGACCTTTGTGATCATGGGCCTGTCCGGTTCGGGTAAGTCCACCGCCATCCGCACCGTCAACAAACTCTTCGACATCACCGACGGCAACGTCATCGTCGACGGTGTCGACGTGCAGTCACTCACCGGTACTGCGCTACAGCAGTTCCGGCGCGAGAAGATGGGCATGGTATTCCAGCACTTCGCTCTGTTCCCACACCGCTCGGTGATCGACAACACGGGATATGGCCTCAAGGTTCAAGGCGTCGAAAAGGCCGCCCGTACCGAAGCGTCGCTCAACGCTCTGCGTCTGGTCGGTCTGGAGTCCTTCGCCCACAACAGTCCCCGCGAGCTTTCGGGAGGCATGCAGCAGCGAGTCGGCTTGGCGCGAGCGCTCGCCGCAGACCCCGACATCTTGCTGATGGACGAGGCATTCTCCGCGCTCGATCCCCTGATTCGTCGTCAGATGCAAGATGAGATGCTGGCCATTCAGCAGCAACTCCACAAGACAATTCTGTTCATCACCCACGATCTCAACGAAGCCCTTCGTATCGGTGACCGCGTCTGCATCATGAAGGACGGCGCTGTCGTTCAGAT
>JAACCU010000280.1 GCA_009937405.1 Actinomycetota bacterium | reverse complement strand
GACGACCGAATCTGGAGCGTCCCACTGGCAATCGCTCATAGCGAGGGCACAACGCGAGTCCTCCTCACCGAAAGCGAGACGGTGCTCACCGGTATCGGTGATCCCAAGACGGCCAACGCCGGTGGTGCCGGCTTCTTTCGAACCCAGCTAACCCCCGAGACCACCATCGGCACGCTCGCCTCAGACTTTGCCGCAGCGAGTCCCGCCGACCGCCACACATTGGTCGATGATGCTTGGGCCCTCACCGTCGCAGGCCGCTGGGAAGCCGTTGACTTTATCGACGTCGCCAAAGCATGCGCCGGCGACGACGACCTCAACGTGTGGCAAGCGGTGAGCGCAGGCCTTGCCGACATCTGCCACATCCTCGATGGCGATGCACTCGCCGCCTTCCAATCCGAGGTCAGAGACATTGCCCGCCCGGCCTTTGATCGGGTCGGGATCGAGCCTGGGGCCAACGACGACGACCGCACCCGCGAGCGCCGGGCGACCCTCATTCGCTTGTTGGGCATCACCGGTGCGGACGAGGCGATCATCGACGCCTCAGCCGGCATGCTCGATCACCCAGACGCATCTCTTCGCGCCGCGGCGCTTACCGTGGCCACACACCATGGCGACGAATCGATGTACCAGCAAGTCCATGCCGCATGGCACGCGGCCGACACGCCTCAAGCCGAGGTCCGGAACCTCCGTGCCCTGGCGAACTTCCCTTCGACGGCACTCATCGACTGGCTCGTCGATGAGATCCTCGACGGCACCATTCGCACACAGGACGGCCCTTACCTCCTCCGCAACGCCCTTCACAACCGTGAGGCGGGCGAACGCGTGTGGCAGCGGATCAAGGACAACTGGGACGACATCAACGAACGGTTCCCCAGCAACTCCCTGTCCCGGATGCTTGAAGGCATCACGGCCCTCGACACCGATGCCGGCGTCGCAGACGTGGCCGCGTTTTTGGCCGAGCACCCTCTCCCCCAGGGCGAGAAGCAAATCGAGCAGCTTCAGGAATCCCAGCGGGTTAACGCAGCATTTCGGGTTCGAGAAGTTGACCGTCTCGGCCACACGCTCACCTGATCATTGTCGCATCGCCCTCATGACCTGGCCCCCTCGAACCGATAGCTGACCGTGGTTTTGATCTTGCCAACTACTCAGCTTCCGCTGGTCGATGTCTTCGCGGTAGAAGACGATTCAGCGCAGGTGACATGGCGTGGTCTTCCCGACGGGCACCTCACCGCGCTCGTCGAAAACAATGAGCAGGACCTCGGAGCGTCCGGGCGCCCTGGAGCCGCCGACCTGCGAGAGCTTCAGCCTGGATCCGCACACTCCATAGAGCTCCTCATCGATGGACTCGTCACGGCACAGACCTCGGTCCGTACCCTCCCGTCGAGCTCAGACTCTTCGACCAAGATCGCCACCATCAGCGATCTTCACTTCGGCGAGACCGGCTTTGGCCTCGTCAAGCAACTCCGCGATGACGGTCCCGATTCCTATCCATTGCGATGTGCCCGCAGCGCAGCACGCGATGCCGTGGAATGGGGAGCCGAGCTCCTGGTCATCAAGGGCGACATCACGTGCCACAGTCGACCTGAGGAGTGGGAAATGTTCGACGAGTTCCTCGCCGATGTTCCGATCCCGATCATGGCGATCCCCGGCAACCACGACGTCGTTGACCAAAGCGGATCACATGACTCGACCGAAGAGCTACAGCGGCGGAGCCTCTTCCCCCAGCCTGTGACGCAGCGAGACCTCAACGGTTTCCGTATTGTGGCCGTGGACTCAACCGTGCCCGGCCACAGTTGGGGCAGCATCGGCCGCTGGCATACCGAGATCCGTGATGCAGTCGATACCAACCAGCCGGTCATGGTGTTCACCCATCATCATTTCGAGGAGCGGCCAATCCCGTGGTTCTGGCCGCTCGGGATTCGCTATCTCGACGGCACCCGCCTCATCGATTCACTGCTTGAAGCGAACCCAGATCTGTTCTTCTCTTCCGGCCATACCCATCGCAACCGGATGCGTCGACGCCGTTCTGCCGTCATCACCGAGGTCTCATCGACCAAGGACTATCCCGGCGTGTGGGCTGGATATGT
>JAACCU010000279.1 GCA_009937405.1 Actinomycetota bacterium | reverse complement strand
GTGCACGAACGTCAGATGCTCGGTGGTCGCGGCCAGGGGCACATGCTCGGGCAATATCGCCTCGGCCCGGCTCGCCTCGCCCATTGCATGCGGTGGATCGCTCAGGCAGAGACAGCTCTCGACATGATGGTGGAGCGTTCGCTCAACCGCTACAGCCACGGCTCGATCCTTGCCGAGAAGCAGGGCATCCAGTGGCTGATAGCAGATTCGGCGATGGAGTTGTACCAGTGCAAGCTGATGGTGCTGCATGCGGCATCCAAGATTGATGCCGGCGTTGACTTCAAAAGCGAGGTCTCCATGGCCAAGCACTTTGTGGCTAATTCACTGAACCGGATCATCGACCGTTCGATCCAGGTGCATGGGGCACTCGGCTACTCAACCGACACGCCGCTGGCGCACATGTATCAGCATGCTCGGTGGGCTCGCTTTGCCGATGGCGCTGATGAGGTGCATCAGATGCGGATCGCTCAGCGAACGATCGCGGCATGGAAGGACCACGGAACAACCCGAGCCGCCACCGGCGACCTTCCCATCTGATCATGACGAACTACTTCGACCTCACAGGAAAGATCGCTCTCGTCACCGGCGGCGGACGAGGGATGGGCCGCGAGATGGCTCAGGCATTTGCCGAGCACGGCGCCGACGTCATTATTGCCAGCCGGAAACTCGATGTGCTCAAAACTGCCGCGGCTGAGATCGCCGAGTCAACGGGCCGTCGAGTGGTAGCCAGGCCATGCCACGTAGGGGAGTGGGACCAGGTCACTGAACTTGTCGAATCCGTATACGAGGAGTTCGGACGCATAGACGTGCTGGTCAACAACGCGGGGATGAGCCCGCTCTACCCGTCGTTGTCGGAGGTCAGCGAGAAACTTTGGCAGAAGGTCATCGACGTCAACCTCACCGGCCAGTTTCGGATGTCGGCTCTGGTTGGCGAGCGTATGCAAGCCGGCGAGGGTGGGTCGATCATCAATGTCAGTTCGACATCTTCGATCCGGCCCGGCAAGGCAGAAGTCCCGTATGCGGCGGCCAAGTCTGCGATCAACAGCCTCACGACCGGGCTCGCCCAGTCGTTAGGACCGAATGTCCGTGTCAACTGCCTGATGCCTGGCCCATTCCGCACTGACATCAGCGATGCCTGGGACTGGGATGCGATCGAGCGGATGCTGAGGCCAACGCCGATGAAGCGTGTGGGAGAAGCCCATGAAATTGTGGGGGCGGCTCTTCTCTTGGCGAGTGACGCAGGGTCCTACATCAATGGTTCGATTATTCGGGTCGATGGCGGCGTCACCGGTGTGGTTACCGGAGGCTGATCACACACTTCGCGCTCTGTTTGCCGAGTCGAGTGATTTGCCCCCATCTGCGCAGCATCGCCCCGATCCGGGCACGTGGCTACGCTACGCGGATGGTCGATATCCGAGGGCATGCTGAGGACGGGTTTGGTGCGGTCGCCGATGCGTTCCGAGCGAACTTTGATGGTGTGGAACTGGGGGCCGGGTTCTGCCTTTATGTCGATGGCAAGAACGTTGTTGAGCTGACCGGCGGCTACGCCGACGTTGAGCGAACGCGGCCCTACGACGATGACAGTCTTCAGCTTGTCTTCTCGTCTAGCAAAGGCGTAGCGGCGATTTGCCTCGCCATGCTTTTTGATCAAGGGGTGCTTGACTACGAGGCAAAAGTGGCATCCATCTGGCCGGAGTTTGGTGCCGCGGGCAAGGAGAACATCCCGATCAGCTGGCCGCTCAGCCATCGCGCCGGGCTGGCCACTGTCGATAACCCGCCACCGTTAGAGGAAGTTCTCAAGGTTCAGCCGATTCTTGATGCGCTGGCCGACCAAGCCCCACTGTGGGAGCTCGATGGCAGCCATGGCTACCATGCCATCACCTACGGCTGGATTGCCGCCGAGATCCTGCATCGGCTGACGGGGGTTCGGATGAACGCCTGGCTCCAAGAACATGTGGTCACGCCACTCGGTGCGGAGTTTTGGATGGGGCTTCCCGAGGCGCAGAACCATCGGGTGTCACCCGTGCGAGCTGCAGCGCCTCCCACTGACCCGGCTGCCCTCGAGCGGATTCTTGCCATGTTTGCCCCCGGGGCGATGGGTGGCCGGGCCCTCACCCTTGACATGTCGCTGGGGCTGCTCGACGCAGATATGTCGTGGAACCGGCCCGATGTGTGGCCATCGGAGATCCCGGCCGCGGGTGGCATCACCAATGCTGCATCTCTTGCCCGGATTTATGCCGCCACCATCGGCGAAGTCGATGGCGTGCGGCTTTTCGGCGATGACACGCGAACGTTGGTTACCACGCCGGTTACCTCGGGGATGGATAAGTCACTCTTGCTGGATACCAAGTTCGGCATGGGATTCATGCTGACTGATGGCATCTTGCCGTGGATTGGCCCGCGTACGTTTGGACACGTAGGCGCCGGCGGGTCGGCCGGGTACGCCGACCCTGACCTTGGGATCGGTTTCGGATACGTGATGAACCAGATGGCGCCCGGAATCTTGGGTGATGAGCGCTCGGGCGCTCTCACGGCGGCGGTACGCGGCTGTCTTTAGTTGCGCTGAGTTCCGACCTTCAAGTCTTTGAAGGGGACGCCCTTGTCGACGGAGATGTCGCGAGGCAGGCCGAGCACGCGGTCGCCGATGATGTTTCGCTGGATCTCGTTGGTGCCGCCGGCGATGCCCATCTGGAGGCCGGTAAGGGCGAGGCGTTGCCATGTCGCTCCGGCGGCATCGCCCCACGCCATGCTTTCGACGCCGACGATCTCGAGCGAGAGGTCGCGATACAGATTGCCAATGTTGGTGGCGATCAGTTTGGTGAGCGAGCCACCGGGTCCAGGGGTTTTGCCGGCCTGAAGTTCGGCCCGAGTACGCATCCGCACGAGTGATGCGGTGGTCTCCATTTCGCGGAGCTTCATCAGCATCTGTCGAATGACTGGATCGGTGATCTTGCCGTTCTTTTGGGCGACCTCAATGAGTTGATCACTGCGACTGGTGCTGATGCCCGACGTGGTACCGGTGCCAATGGCGACGCGTTCGTACATCAACATCGCCGTGGCCATGTTCCAGCCGTTGTTGAGTTCGCCCAGAAGGTTCTCGAGGGGGATACTGACGTCGGTGAAGAACACCTCGTTGAAGTGTTCGCCGCCGTCGATCTGGTGAATTGGGCGGATCTCGACCCCGGGCGTATCCATGGGCACAATGAACATCGATATGCCTGCGTGCTTGGCGACTTCAGGGTTGGTGCGAGCCACAATCACCCCGTAATCGGAGAGGTGGGCAAGTGTGGTCCAGACCTTCTGGCCGTTGATGACCCAGGTATCACCGTCGCGCTCGGCCTTCGTCTGAAGACTGGCAACGTCGGAACCAGCCCCCGGCTCTGAGAACATCTGGCACCAGACGGTGCGGGCGGCGATGATGTCGGAGAGGTACGCCGCCTTTTGTTCATGGGTGCCGTACTCGCTCGTCATCGGAAGACACATGCCGTGGCTGATTGTGAGTTCGCCGGTCATGTCCGGGTACTTGGCGTATTCCTCTCGCCAGATCTGGTCGTGCTCTCTGGAGAGACCCTGTCCCCCGTACTCCACTGGATAGGTGATGCCGGTGAGTCCGGCGTCCTCGAGTGCCGCTTGGAACTTCTTGCAGAAGCGCATGCGTGCGGCGCCGCGCTCTTCAGGCGCCCCATCGAGATGAATGCCTGTGGCATTCTCATCGAGAAATGTGGTGCATTTGGCGCGAAAGGCGTCAGCTTCAGCGGGGGAGAGGGCGGTGTCCGGCATCGGAACTCCTGGGAAGTTAGTAATCGTTCACATGCTAGCGGCCGGGATGGATGGCGTGCGAACCCGCGTCACCATCACACACTGGTCGATCGGTGGCCTGCGTCTAGGGTCGGCGCATGGGAATTAGACGAGTCGTTACTGGCCACGATGAGACCGGACAGGCGGTGTTTGTTTCAGACGCGGTGATTGAACCGATCACGCTGGCGTTGGTACCTGAAACCGAGTTCTACAGACTTTGGGGTTCTGAGCAGAGGTCGAGCTTCCCTGACAATGGAGCGGAGCCGGTGGCGCCGACATACTTCCCCGGCCCGAACGGTTTCCGTTTTGGCGTTTTCACGGTGGCGCCGAACACGGCGGTCTTCACCGAAGACTTTGACGTCGGGGCTGCTCTGGTCGAGATGGAAGAGAAGCTCCCGGGGATGGCCGCTCACATGGAGCCTGAAAATCCTGGGATGCATACGACAGCCTCGATCGACTACGAGTACGTCGTGTCAGGACGGGTCGTGTTGGAGCTCGATGACGGTGCAACTCGAGAACTCGGCCCTGGTGACACCGTTATCCAAAACGGCACACGCCACGCATGGAGGAACCCATATGACGAACCGGCCATGATGGCCGTCGTGCTCATCGCGGCCGATCACTCAGACGTCTGAACAAGGATCGAGCGCAGGGAAATAGCGCACGGCCAGATCGAAGTTGCGGCCGTGCTGATCTAGAGTCGCCGATGCCAAACAGTGCCGATGCCGACAGTAGGGAGCGTTGATGTCTGGTGATGTATTTATCTATGACGCAGTGCGTGCGCCGCGAGGCAAGGGCAAAGCGGGCGCGCCGCTGTCGAACGTGTTGCCACATGAATTGGTTGGCCAACTGATCGACGAACTCGAGCGCCGTCATGGTGTCGTACGCGATCACACGGAACGGTTCACGCTGAGCTGTGTTGGCCAGACCGGGGCACAGGGCGGCCACATCGGACTGGTTTCCAAGCTGCAGGCCGCACTGAACGACGGCGTCGTGGTCCATACGGTCAACAACTATTGTGTTGGTGGCCTGACGGCGGTGGGGAACACGGCGCTGGCGATCCGCGCAGGTGAAGCCGACCTGGCGCTGGCCGGTGGTGTCGAAATGATGTCGCATGTGCCGTTTGGCGCGGACCAGGCCAGCTTCTTTACCGATCGAGAAGTGTCCGCTGCGCTGTCGTACGCTCCGCCGGGGATTGGTGCCGATTATCTCGCCCACACTCACGACGTCTCGCGCCAAAAGCTCGACGAGTGGGCATTGCGTTCGCACAGCTTGGCGGCGGCAGCGTGGAATGCAGGTCGCTACGACAATTGGGTCCTGCCGATCGTGGATCGTGACGGGGTGGAGCTCATTGCTCGGGACGAGACGATCGCCGAGCTTTCGTCGGAGAAGCTGGCGGGGCTTGCACCCGTGTTCGCGGCGATGGCGGGGGGTGCCTTTGATGCGATGCTCGAGCGAGAGCGACCCGGCATGGGGCCGATCGATCATCGCCACACGATTGCGCATTGTCCGCCGATCGCTGATGGCGCCTCGGTAATCCTGCTTGGTTCAGCAGAGGCAGGCGAGCGCTACGGTTTGACGCCTTTGGCTCGCCTCGTCCATCTCGTGGAGGCTGGCGGTGATCCGATCACCCAGCTCACTGCCGGCGTGAAGGCGATGGATCGAGTTATTGAGCGAGGCGGCTGGTCGCTCACGGATATGGACGTGGTCGAGTACATGGAAGCATTCGCGGTCGTACCGGCGTTGTTCGAGCGGCGCGACGATGTCGATATGGGTCGGGTCAATGTCAATGGTGGCCATCTGGCGATGGGTCACCCGATGGGAGCGACGGGCGCAATCCTGATCACGGCGACCGTGGCTGAAATGCGGCGGACGGGGGCTGCACGGGGGATCACCGTGGCCCACGGGGGTGCCGGCGTTGGCGTCGCGGCTGTTCTCGAGTCGGTCTAGCGCGTGCTTGTGTGAGACGACGCCTCGACTGCACATCGGACAGCCGACGGGCATGGCCCAACAACTGTGCATGAAGCGACGAAAAATCGGGGAAACCGTATTGGAGTTTTCTGGGCCAGAGGCCCAGAAAACTCCGTGGAATGCGAAGCATTCCCGTGGAGCTGGAGGGAATCGAACCCTCGTCCGTCAGGTGGTCACCCAACGCGCTACGACCATTCCCGTATTTCTGACTCACGGCAGTCAGCTCGTCGGGTCGAGTGGGCACGAGGCCCCGCCGCCGGATCTTTCTCCGATGTCAGCGGTCTTTGCCGGCTGTCAGTGGTCTTTCCCTACTGTCCACCAACGCTTCTGGTGCCAGGCTGCGATGGTCAGGCCCCGCGTGGCATTGCTGCTCGCGATGACTCTCTACTTACTGACCTAAATCAGGCAGCGAGAGTGAGATCGTCCGTATTGGCGTCTCTGTGTTTGCCCTGTTTAAGGAGTCTGAGCAACTCCGGTCGCACGCTTAAGCATCCTGGTCCCAACGTCGAAACCGATCAGCCCCGTTGTGCCGTCGCTTGTCAATGTACGGCCCCAGCGGTTCCGAAGAACTGCCAGGAATCTTCACTGTAGCGCGCACCTGTGACATGGCGTCTCCGGTCCGGTCTTGTACTTACGGTGTATTCGTCTACTGTGACGAGATGAGCAATGGCGCTATTGACGACGATGCCCCAGTTCCAACCCCTGGCCAAGAGGCTTGGGACGACCACAGCCCGGTCACGGACTGGAATACGGACTACGACATTCGCGACGAAGCCTACGTGAATGATCCGTATCCGATTTGGGCCGAGATGCGTGCCCAGTGTCCGATTGCCCACACCGATCGCCTGGGTGGTTCATGGAACCCGACCAAGTTCGACGACATTCGGGCCATGGCCAAGATGGTGCCCGAGTTGTCGTCGCGTCAGATCCTGGTGATGCCGCCTCCTCCTGGGATGGAGGAGCAGTCGCGTTACGAACAACAGATTGCCGCGGCACCGATCACGGCCGATCCACCGATCCATGACTGGACTCGGCGGATGCTTCTGCCGGCGTTTGCTCCCCGTGCCGTCACCGCCTACGAGGAGTACACCGAGGAGCTGTGTCACGAGCTGATCGATAAGTTCATCGAAGAGGGCGAGTGCGACGGCGCAGTCAACTATTCCCAACAGATCCCACCGCGGGTGATCGCGCACATGATCGGGATTGATCCGGGCATGGCCGACCAGTTCGTGATCTGGGTCAACGGTGTGCTGGGTGAAGGTCTTCTCGACCCGGAGCTGCGCCTTCGTACGCGTGACGAGTTGCTCGGTTTCATCGACAAGGAAGTCCGGGCTCGGATGGAGGATCCGCAAGAGGATCTCCTCACAGATCTGCTCTTTATGGAGCTTGATCATCCCGAAGCACGCATCACGCCCGAGGTGGTTGTTGGAATCACCAACCTGTTGATCGTTGCCGGCATCGACACCACGTGGAGTTCGATTGGCTCAGCGCTGTGGCACTTGGGTACCAACCCGAGTGATCTCGAACGTCTACGGAATGAGCCGGACCTGCTGCCGGTTGCGGTGGAGGAGTTCCTGCGTTTCTACGCTCCGGTCACCATGGCTCGGATTGCTGATCAGGATGTGGAGATCGGCGATGTGTGCATTCACGCCGGCGACAAGGTCCTCATGAATTTCCCGGCCGCTAACCATGACCCGGAACACTTCGAGAATCCCGACGAGTTCATCATCGACCGGGCCCGGAACCGTCACGTGGCCTTCGGCTCGGGCATCCATCGCTGTGCCGGCTCCAACCTGGCTCGTCTCGAGATGACCACGGCCTTAAAGGTCTGGATCGAACGGATCCCCGACTTCCATGTCTCGGATCGTGAGCCCATGAAGTGGGCGGGTGGTCAGGTCCGTGGTCCGCGCATCATGCCTATGAGCTTTGAGCCTGGCCAGAAGCGCTAACTCAGCCCGAACCTCTCGGTCCTGCATGGCCCCGAGTGCCATTGCGGGCCTAACGGGTTCATAGAAGAGATGAGTTGATCAGCCGTACTTGTTGCGGCGCGCTGCGACGCGTTGGGTGTCGCGGGCGGCGTCGCGCTTGGCGATGTCTTGACGCCGGTCGTGCTGTTTCTTGCCTCGGGCCAGCGCTAGGTCGACCTTGGCGCGGCCGTCCTTGAAATAGATTGCCAACGGGATCATGGCCAGGTTTTCGCGATCGAGCCGGGAACCCCACGCTTCGATCTGGTGACGGTGCGCGAGTAGCTTGCGACGCCGGTCGGTCTGGTGAGCAAAGGCAGCGGCGGAGTGTGAATAGGCCGAGATGTTGAGCCCCGAGAGCCAGAATTCGCCTTGATAGTGGATGGCGTAGGCCTCAGAGAGTTGAACCTTGCTTTCACGCAGGCTCTTTACCTCACTGCCCTTGAGCATGATGCCGCATTCGAGAGTGTCGAGAACATCGAAGTCGCGACGCGCGACACGGTTGGTGGCGACTGCCACCGCTCCCGCTGGAATGTCACGTTTCTTTTGCGACTTGGCCATGTACTGGCACGGTAGCGGGTCGCCGCTATCCTGCGCGTTGTGTTACGGATCCCTGCTCTGATCCATGCCGAGATGGTGTCCCACGCCATCAACGGGCTGCCCAATGAGGCGTGTGGCTTGTTCGCGGGGGAGCACGGGGGCACCGCGGTCACCCGCTTCTTCCCCATGCTCAATGCAGCCGAGTCGTCCACGATCTATCAACTCGATGGCCAAGAGATGATGGATGTCGAACGCACCGCTGACGATGCCGGCGTGGCCATCATCGGTGTGATGCATTCACATACACACTCAACGAACTACCCGTCGCCGACTGACGTTGAGGATGCTGCCCGGTTCGATCCGTTCGGATCCTGGCGCTTTATCATCGTGTCGCTCAAACACGCTGAGGCATCGATCCGCAGCTATCGGATCCTCGATGGCGCCGTCACCGAAGAGTCCATCGAGATCATCTGACAACGTACATCTGGGCACAGACTCCAAACGTGCGTTGAGCTTCCAAACGCGTTTTGAGGTAATCCCGATAAAGATGACTGGTGAAGTCGGCTTTCTGTCTCTATAATCCGTAGTGTTCCGATCGGAATTAATGGCATTTCACTTGGGTTGAGGAATCTGATGACCATCACCGCACCTCTGATCACTGCGAACGTGGCTCACGACGTGCTCGATCTCATCGGCAACACTCCGATGGTTGATGTCAGCGCGTTGAGCCCGAATCACAAGGTCAACATCTTCGCCAAGCTCGAGGGGCAAAACCCTGGCGGGTCGGTGAAGGATCGCATTGCTCGAGCCATGGTGCTCGCCGCCGAAGCCGACGGCACACTGCACCCCGGCAAGACGATCATCGAACCGAGCTCTGGCAACACCGGCATCGCCCTCGCCATGATCGCCCGCCTGCGTGGCTATCCAATCAAGGTTGTGATGCCGCAGAATGTGTCGCCCGAGCGTCGCCAGATGCTCGAGATCTATGGGGCCGAGATCATCTACACGCCGGGTTCCGAAGGCAGCAATGGAGCGGTGCGCCGCGCCCAGCAGCTTGCTGACGAGAACCCTGAGTGGGTGTTCCTCTATCAGTACGCCAACATGGCCAACCCTCAAGCCCACTACGACACCACCGGCCCTGAGATCCTGGCCGACGTGCCGGGGATCACTCACTTCGTCGCTGGTCTCGGCACGAGCGGCACGCTCATGGGGGTCGGCCACTTCCTGAAAGACAACAAGCCCAGCGTGAAAGTGCTTGCCGTTGAGCCGCCGATCGGTGAGATGGTTGATGGCCTCCGCAACCTCGAAGATGGCTACGTGCCCCCGGTTTATGAAAAGTGGGGAGGCGTTGACCTGCTCGACGGAAAGCGCATCGTACGTCCCCGTGAATCCGTCGAGTACGTGCGCAAGCTTGCCGACCTCGGTATCTTCGCCGGCATCTCGGCCGGAGCCGCCGTCGCCGGTGCCGTTCGCACCGCCGAAAAGATCGATGAAGGCACCATCGTGGTCATCGTGGCCGACGGTGGCTGGAAGTATCTTTCCACCGGTGCATGGACCGACGACCTCGACGAAGTCGTCGACCGCACCAAAGAAATCATCTATTTCTAGGCGCTAGCCCAAGATGGTGACGGACTCGGTTCGGGTGATTCGGGTCGTTGCGAGATTGCCGGGCAGCGCCGGCGCGATCACGAGATCCACGTCGAGCGACAGGGTGACCACAAACTCGGCTCGGCCGAGCGCATCCGGTTGAACGCCCACGAAATCGATGGTGGCGCTGGGCAGGGGACCCGCTGCGATCGACTCAGCGACAATGATCTGAGCCCGTGCTTGATCGAACCGAATATCACCGCTGTTGCGAAGCGCCACAATGTCGAGCGAAGCGAGAGCATCGTTCGCCGATGACGCAGCCACCGACTGCAATTCTCGGGCCCGGACCTGGCTCAACCCAACATCGATGGCCATTCCTCCCAAGACGAGCACGATCAGCATCGCCGCAGGAAACATGAGCAGAACAGTGCCGCGATCGCGGGGAACGCTCAGCACAACGCTGGTCCCGGTAGGCCGTCGCGGAACGGGTCGATAAGTTCGGTGTAGGTGGATCTGACCGGGGCGAGGTCGCCGAACCCGCCGATGAACGGCACGAAGAGCGCAGGTACGTCGTAGGTGACCGTGATCGTCACCCGGCCGCAACGCGTAAACCCATGGGGCAGGGTCGGCGCGGAGATCGTGGCTCGTTCGTCGTTGCGCCCGTACGCGGCGAGCGATTCCTGTGCTCGAAACTCAGCTTCTGCAGCAGCCGCGTACACGTCATCACCTTCGACGAAGGCGCGGGCCCCCTCGCGAGCTGCGCTGGTGGTCGCCAGCTTGGCATCGATCACCCCCCAGACGTTGGCAAGCAGGAGCGTGCCTGCGACGAAGATGAGGAAGCCAAACGGCAGTACCTCGATGCCACCGACCTGGCCTGAGTCACCTCGGCACCGGCGCAGTGGCGCTCTCACTGGAACTCCTCGATGCGAATCGTGATCGTGCGGTCAAGATGACCAAGCGAGATCAGACCGGCCATGCGAGGTGGAAGGATGGTGGGGTGATTGGCCACGACCTGAACCCTGACAACCTCAGGGTCGGTGCAGGTCCACGTCAGTGATGCGTAGCCGCCGTCGCCGTAGTCGCCAAGGGCCTCAGTGAACCCAACCTCGGCATTTGTCGCAGCCACGCATCTGTCTGCGGCCGCATCGAACCCTGCCACTTCGCGCGCAGCATCATGGGCGGCTGCGGTGACCATCGAATTCGCGTAGAGATTAAAAAGGATCTGTACCGACGTCAGCATCAGGAGCAGAAACACGAGAAAGCCCGCGCTCGTCCCAACAAGTCCTGCACCGCGGTCAGTCCCCCCGCGGTGGTCGATCACCCGGAAGTGCCGATGCGGCCGACTTCCCCTTCGATATTGCCTTCAGCGTTATCCCAAATGCGGTCGAATGCGACCCACATAGCGGCACCGATGAACGCAGTGATGAGAACAGCGATGGCAGTACTGATGACGCCTTCGCCTCGGTCATTCATTGTTCGCCCGGTGCGGGCATTGACGAATCCGACGAGCATTTGGATTTCCATCCAGCTCTGTTCGGTGATGCTCATTATGTTTCTCCTTTTTGTGCGATATGTCTTTGAAAAGATGTGTGGTGGCGTCAGGCCCCGAACAACGTCAGGGCGTCAAGGAACGGGATTCCCATGAGCAGGACTCCGGGGAGGAGGGCAGCCACAGTCACTGGTATCCAGACCTGCTGATTGCGGCGTTCGATTGTCTCGATGAGTTCGCGTTGGGCTTCGCGGCGAACGGAACGGGCTTCGTCGGCGATGAGTCGTCCGAGGTCTGTGGCCTCGCGGTTCATGGAGAGGACTGCGACGAGTCGATCCAGTTCGTCGACATCGGCGAGCTCAGCCCACTCGCGCAGGGCCTCAGCCTCGGAGAGTCCCTGACGGATCCGCTGGATGACCCGCTGGAGGTCGGCGGAGCAGGCCCCGGAGCCGCGGGCCGCGACACGGGCCAGCGCGGCGCCCAGCGACCAACCTGCTGATGTCAGCATCCCAAGCTGCTCGGCAACGACCGGTAGTTCGAGGAATATCTTTCGTTGCCACGCGGCGGATGCGGCGGCGACCTGTTGTTCCTGCATGAGAAACGTCAGGATTGGCGCTCCAAGCACGATCATGACCGCAAAAGTCGCCGCAGCAGACAGGGCGAGCGAGGCCATGGCTCAAAATCCGAATGCTGCGAACGTCCATCCAAGCTGACGGACCCGAAATGTGACGGCATCAAGGGGGGAATGGATCCGACGAAGTCGTGTGCCAAGTTCTTCGCTGATGCCGAACAGCTGCGATAGCCGTTCACCGATGCTCTGCGACAAAGGAGCGATGACATCAAGGAACGATTCGACAGACAGCAGACCTATCCGTCGGTTTCGACCAGCGCCAGGCGCGTAGGGAGCGAGGCGATCAACCAGCGCCACGCGGCGAAACCATCGGAACTCCGACAGGAGCAGGGTGAGTCCGACGAAACTGATGAGGGTCAGAGGAATCAAGATCCGGATCATCCGCGAAACACCCGCTCAGTTTCGGGCAGCCGCATGACGCGGCCCGCCCAGAACCAACAACCGATCACCATGGTCAACGCCACCAGGACGCCGATCTGTCCGCCTGCGGATTGGTAGGCGGCTCGACCGTTACCGATCGACATGCCGGCGAGCGCCATGCCGAAGGGAACCGCGAGCACAAAGATTCGGGCGAACCGTGCGCCGGCTTGGCGAGCTCTTGAGTCTTTACGACCCTGAATGTCCTGGAGCCGGTCGTCTGCCAAGGCCTCGAGTCGGCGGTCGAGGTCTGAGCCGCCGAGTTCATGAGCAATCAGGAGCGTCTCTGCGGCCATGTCGGCAGTGGGGTCGGCCAGGCGTTCCTTCATGACCGCCATGGTTTGGGGGAAATCGGTCCTCAGTAACCACTCACGATGGGCGGCTTCGAAGGCAGGACGAAGCTCTTCGGGTCCCCTGCGGCCGACGTCGAATAGTGCGTGTGGGATCGAACGGCCCATCGACCCGGTCTGAACTCGCATCTCTTCGATCATCCGGGGCCACGCTTCCTGGGCGCGCTGTTGCCGGGCCTGACGGCGATGCCGATAAGAAGCGACCGGGAACGAGGCAGCGAACCCGCCGAGAGCCAACGCGGGGAGCGGTCCTCCGAACACGGCGTAGCCGGCGGCCACACCAAGCAGGAACAGCATGATGACGACTGCGGAAAACTCACGGCGATCGACGTCTTCGAGTCCGGCCTGACGAAGCCAGGTGTCGATGTCGAGCTTGGGCCGTGAGCGGGTGCTCTGCACCGCTGGTCCGAACCCGAAACCACGCCAGCCCAACGCCACCGATGTGAAGAGCCAGAAAACACCGAGTGCAGCGATGAGGCTGAGGAGTAGCGCGATCACGAGAGCTCTCCTGCGCGCAGGATATGGCGGATGTCGAGGCCGGCATCACGAAACGCTGCTGCTGTCCGAGCAGGTATGTTGTCCGTCCATCTCAGCGAACCGCCCGTACTACGGTCAAAGACGTCGGTCGCGGTGAACTGAGTCGATTCTGCCCCCGTGGTTTGGTCCTCCACACAGATGACGGCGGTTACACGCGGACCTTCTGGAGTTCGGGCGCAGTGGACGACGACATCGATCGCTTCTGAAACCAGGCTGTTGAGTGCGCTCATCGGCAACTCGTTGCCAGTATCTGACAACTGACAAATGAACCGGAGGCGGGTGAGCGCCTGGCGGGCTGAACCAGCGTGGATTGTTGTGAATCCCTTCACGCCGCTCGAAAGGGTGAGGAGTAGCGGCAATGCCTCTCGGTCACGAACCTCTCCCACGATTGCGACATCGGGAGCCATGCGAAGAAAGCCGGCGACAAGACGGCGGAGATCGACCTCGGGGCGATCAGCGCGCGCAGCCCGCGTCTGCATGCTGGCGACGTTGGCTAG
>JAACCU010000278.1 GCA_009937405.1 Actinomycetota bacterium | reverse complement strand
TAGCAACTCGTCGACCATCGGCGAATACAGGACGCCCTCGTGACGCGCCGCCACACCAACGGCGATAACTCCATAGCCGAGCTTGGATTCAGCCACGATCGATGCGGAGATGTCATCCTCGCGAACCTGGCGGGTGTCGACCTCGCGCTCATCAAGCACGTTTCGCAGCACGTCGACGTCTGGGTACTCACCATTCGACCGGATCGACATGATCGTGGTCGGCGCTTCCTTCGGCCAGGCGAACTGGATCAATTGGGCAGCAGCAATCGATGCCGGCTCGCCCTGCGACGGCAAGAGAATGCGCGACGATTTGACCACCAGGTTCTTGCTCAGCGCCTCTTCTCGTTCGAGACGTTCCTGTTCCTCAGGAGAGCCCAGCCAATCCCGCACTGTAATACGCAGGGCCACCGCGGCAAAGACCGATGTCACGAGAGGGACAATGATGATAACGGTGTAGGCGGTCTCAGTGAAAACACCAAGAGACAAGCCCACAGATGCGATCACTATCTCAAGCGCCCCACGGGCGTTGAGGCCGGCACCGAGTGCGGCGGCGGCTCGAGGGCTTTGGCCAGCAAGGCGTCCACCAACGTAGGCCCCGACAAACTTGGCCACGATGGCGACGGCGATGACGACCAACGCCCAGACCAGTGCATCACCCTTCAACAGGCCAAGGTCCACGCGAAGACCGGCCGTGGCGAAAAAGATCGGCGCCAAAAACATGCCGGTCATCGACTCGATGTGGTGCAGGACATCGTGCTGTTGGAACCGCGAGCGGTGCAGCACCACACCGGCGACAAATGCGCCGAGGACAGCCTCGATCCCGAGGGCCTGGGTGGCAACGCCGTATACGAGCATCGTGAAGATGACGACGGCCATCGCTCCTTCGACATTGGGACCGTCACGGCGCACCCAACGAAGCGCTCGATCGACAACACGTTGGCCGACGGTCATGGCCAGAGCAAGGAAGATCGCGAGGCCGATGATCGTCCTGAGGATGTTCTCAATCGACACCTCTCCGGAGACGGCAAAACCGGCGAAGACGGCGAGCATCACCCAACCGACCACATCGTTCGCCATTCCTGCGGCGACCGTGATCTGGCCGAAGTCGCGCCGCATCAAGCCAAGTTCGCTGAGAATCTTGGCGATGACTGCAAGCGCTGAAACGGAGAGCGCTGCTGCCACAAAGAGAGCGAAAACGGTGCGATCGCTCTCTGCCCCGATGAAGGACTCGGGGAGGGAGAAACCGACGATCAAGCCACCGATCAGAGGTACGACGAGTGAGAACCCGGTCACCAGCATCGCGGCGCGACCGAGTCGTCTGATCAACCCGAGGTCGGTCTCAAACCCGGCAGTGACCAAGAGCAGCGCTACGCCAACCCAGCTCACTGCCAGCAATGCCCCCGACGAGATTTCATCTTCGGGTATGAACCAGTGGAACCCGCTCGGCCAGAGACGGCCAAATATTGACGGCCCGAGGATCACCCCGGCCGCCAACTGTCCAATCACCGATGGAAGGTTGATCCTTCGCATCATCTCGCCGCATATCCGGGCGAAAACTAAGAGAACGAGTAGCTGGGTCCAGAAAACGAGCAGTTGGTGCTCATCAAGGGGCGTTAACATCAGATCAGTGTCGCGTGAATCGGACTAAAATCCTCAACGCGTCAACTCAAGCAGGACTGGGGCATGGTCGCTCGGCGGGTCGTCCTTGGGCCCCTTGCGCTCATTTCGGTCGACGACAACGAGTCGTGCCTCATCGGCGACGGATCTAGTCGTCATCAGCAGATCAATCCTCATGCCCTGCTTCTTGTGGAAAGCACCACCGCGATAGTCCCACCAAGAATAGAGCCCGTCGTCATCATGGTGTTCGCGAAAGACGTCCACGAGGCCCCACTGTTCGAGCGCCGTGAGGCGGTCACGTTCTGCCTGGCTCACGTGGGTTTGTCCCTCGAGCTTGGCCGGGTTCCAGACATCACGATCATCAGGAGCGATGTTGTAGTCGCCGCACACAACGACGTCGTCGCCCGGGTCGCATTGCCCATCAAGATCGCCGACCAATCGATCGAGCCAGCGCAACTTGTACTGATAGTGATCATCGTCGAGGGAGCGACCGTTAGGGACGTAACAGCTCGCCACTCGAACTCCGCCACATGTCGCCCACGCAATACGGGCATCAGTATCGGGCTCAGCGCCGTCGCCGAAGCCACCGATCGGATCTTCAATTCCGACCCGGCTCAAGATGGCGACCCCGTTCCAGCGGCCCTCACCATGGTGAAGGGTTTCGTAGCCCATCGCCTGGAAGGTCATGGCCGGAAACGCATCGTCGGAGAGCTTGGTCTCCTGAAGGCACAGGACGTCGGGTTCGAAAGCTTCAAGCCATCGTTCGACACGTCCGAGTCGGGCATTCAGGGAGTTGACATTCCAGGTCACAATCCGCACAGCGGCGACCTTACTGAATAGCGAAGGCCTTCATACACGCCGGACCCGGAGTTGAGTGGTCGAGGCCTTCTATGCTGGTCCGCGATGACAAACTTTGGTCCTGGTAGCGACCTCGGGCCCAACGCCTGGATGGTCGACGAGATACGGACGCAGTGGGAAACCGACCCCAACTCGGTTGACCCCACTTGGCGTGCGATGTTCGAAGCTGAACTGCCCGGATCTAAGGACACCGGAACCACGGACGCGGCCGAGAACCCAACCATCGAAGCAGCTTCAGTCATCGTCTCGCCCCAGCCGGCGATGACGCCTCCACCTCCTCCCCCACCCGCTGCGCCGGCACCAGTCCCAGCGGGCTCGCCAACGCTCGCAGCCGACCCGCGGCCGGACAACCACGAGCCGATCCGTGGCTCGAGCGCTCGTCTCGTCACCAACATGGAAGCAAGCCTCGACGTCCCCACCGCCACCAGCTTTCGCCAGGTCCCCGCCAAGCTCCTTGAAGTCAATCGCAAGGTTGTCAACGGCTACCTCGGTCGCAAACATGGCGGCAAGGTCTCCTTCACCCACATCATCGGTTACGCCATCGTGCGCGCCATCGCCGATTCGATTCCGGCGATGAACAACACGTATACCACCGACGACAAGGACAAACCCTTCCTCGTCCGCAACGAACACGTCGGTCTTGGCATTACCGTCGACCTTCAAAAGAGTGACGGCTCACGCACCCTCATGGTGCCGTGCGTGAAAGATGCCGACATGCTCGACTTCCGCGAATTCGTGGAGCGCTACGAGCAACTGATCAGCAAGGTTCGCCGCGGCGACCTCAGCCCGGATGACTTCTCCGGTACCACTGTCAGCCTCACCAACCCGGGCACGATCGGCACTCTCCAGTCGGTCCCCCGGCTGATGCAGGGCCAAGGCCTGATCGTCGGCGTTGGCTCAATCGCATTCCCCGCCGAGTATCAGGCTGCGGACCCCGAGATGCTCGCCAACCTCGGCATCTCGAAGGTCATCAGCCTCACCTCCACCTACGACCACCGGATCATCCAAGGTGCCGAGTCCGGCATGTTCTTACAGAAGGTCCACGAGCTACTGCTTGGTAAGCACGACTTTTATGTCGACATCTTCCGAGCCATGGGCGTGCCATACGAGGCCGTGAAATGGCGTCGCGACGTCAACCCGGTCAACCGCGAAGCCTCGCTGATGGAGAAGCAGGCCAAGATCAATCAGCTCATCAACATGCACCGTGTGCGTGGTCACCTCATCGCCGATCTTGATCCGTTGCAGGTCAAGGAGCCAAAGATGCACGCGGAGCTCGATCCCGCGACCTACGGCCTGACGATCTGGGACCTCGATCGCGAGTTCCTCACTGGTAGCGAGACCGGCATCTACGCCCAGGTCGCAGGCAGGGCAAAGATGCCGTTGGGCGACATGCTTGGCGTGCTGCGCGATGCGTACTGCCGAACCGTCGGCGTCGAATACATGCACATCCAGGAGCCGACAGAAAAGCGCTGGATGCAAGAGAAGCTGGAGGGGGCCGATCGCACGATCACATCCGAGGAGCAGCTCCATGTCCTTGGTCGCCTCAACGCGGCCGAAGCACTCGAGACCTTCCTTGGCACAAAGTACGTCGGGCAGAAGCGCTTCGGTATCGAGGGATGCGAGTCCACGATCCCGTTGCTCGACGCGTTGCTTGGTGCCGCCGCCGACGCGGGCATGGCCGAAGCAATCATGGGTATGGCTCATCGCGGTCGTCTCAACGTGCTTGTCAACATCGTCGGCAAGACCCATGCCCAACTCTTCGACGAGTTTGAGGGGGGCACCATCTCGGAGATGACGCAGGGTTCCGGTGATGTGAAGTACCACCTGGGCCAGACCGGCACGTTCGTTAGCCGCGACGGCAAGGAGCTTCCGGTCGAGTTGGCGGCCAACCCATCACACCTCGAAGCCGTGAACCCGGTGGTCCTCGGCATGGTCCGGGCCCGCATGGACGCCATCGACCCGAAGGAAGGCCTCGGGCCGTACCCGGTCCTGCCGTTATTGCTCCACGGCGACGCTGCCTTTGCCGGTCAGGGAGTCGTCGCCGAGACGCTGAACCTGTCGCAGATCCGCGGCTATCGCGTCGGTGGCAGCGTGCACGTCATCATCAACAACCAGGTGGGCTTTACCAGCACGCCCGACGTCGCCCGCTCGTCGGAGTACTCCACCGACGTGGCCAAAATGATCCAAGCGCCGATCTTTCATGTGAACGGTGATGACCCCGAGGCATGTGTGCGCGTCGCCCGTCTCGCCTTCGAGTACCGCCAAAGGTTCAACAAGGACGTGGTGATCGACATGATCGGCTACCGCCGTCACGGTCACAACGAAGGTGACGATCCGAGTTACACCCTGCCCGAGATGTATCGCCGTATCGACGCTCGCCCGTCGGTTCGAGCCCAGTACACGGCGGCTCTGGTCACGCGAAGCGACATCACCTCCCAAGAAGAAGAAGACGCACTAACCGACTTCAAAACCCGCCTTCAACTCGCGCTGGACGAGACTCGTGGCACCACCGATGATCCTGATGCCAGAGCGCAGCTCCCGGTCAAGAGCGAGGGGGTACGACCACACCTGCGCACATCGATTGACGAGGCCACCCTGGCCCGCGTCTACCAAGCGCTATCAGCGCGTCCCGAGGGCTTCACGATGCACCCGAAGCTCGCCCAGCAGTTCGAAACGCGGGACAAGATGTTCGAGGGCGGCGAGATCGACTGGGCGCTTGGCGAGGCCATGGCCTTCGGCTCGATTCTTATCGAAGGAACCTCAATTCGACTCGCTGGTCAGGACTCACGTCGCGGCACGTTCAGTCACCGCCATTCAACGCTCGTCGACTACGCGACCGGGGCCGAGTTCCAGCCTCTTGGGGCTCTTGCGGAGGGCGACACGAATCTCTGGATCTACGACTCGCTGCTGTCGGAGTACGCGGCTCTTGGATTCGAGTACGGCTACTCCATCGTCAACGAGGATGCGCTCGTCCTCTGGGAAGCCCAGTTCGGCGACTTCGCTAATGGCGCCCAGATCATCATCGATCAGTTCCTCGTCGCGGCAAAAGACAAATGGCAGCAGGAGTGCGGACTCACACTGCTGCTCCCCCACGGCTTCGAGGGCCAGGGGCCAGAGCATTCGTCGGCTCGTATCGAACGATTCCTGCTTCTCGCGGCTGAAGACAACATGCAGGTGGTCAACGCCACGACCGCTGGTCAGTTCTTTCACGTTCTGCGACGCCAGACAATGCAGTCGACACAGTCCCCGTTGATCGTCTTCACCCCGAAGTCGTTACTGCGGGCCAAGCAGTCTCGGTCGTTTGTGACCGATCTCCTATCCGGCACCTTCGAAGAACTTTTGAGCGACCGCGACCCGCCGCCGGCAAACGAGGTTAAGCGAGTGATTCTCTGCTCCGGCAAGGTTGCGTTCGATCTGATGGCCGAGCGCGACGCTCGCGGCGCACCAGCAGCCGTAGTGCGGGTAGAGCAGCTCTATCCATGGCCATTCGCGGCTGTAGCCAACGAACTCGAAAAATATCCGAACGCCCAAGAGATCATGTGGGTTCAGGAAGAACCCGAAAACATGGGTCCGTGGAATTCGATCAAGGGTCGCCTCTACGAGGCGCACGAGACTACGCACTCGATCCGTCGTGCAAGCCGCTTCGAATCTGGTTCTCCGGCCTGCGGCAGCGCCCGCGTCCACGCCCAAGAGCACGCCCAACTCATGGACGAAGCGTTGGCATAGATGGCGTCGAGTTGGTCGACGGTCGCCGCTCGCTTTATCGGAGCTCGTTGACGCGACGCTCCATCAGGGTGGCGACAGTCAACAGCAACGCTTGGCCTCCTTGGCGTATCTGGGTTGCGCAATACAGCAAACTTGGTGACGCATTTCGTCATGTCGAGTATCTATGACCAAATACGTCATGAAACTAGGACATTCGCGAAACCGTCATCCCCTCAGAGCGATCCCCAAGATCGTTTCCAGTTCTGCGAGTGCACCCTCTGGATCCACAACCTTGATCGTCTGCATCCCCATGGCCTTGGCCGGCTTCAGGTTGATGCCCAGATCATCGAGAAAAACGCATTCTTCGGGCCGGACTCCGAGTCGCTCGCAGGCAATCTCATAAAACCGTAGCTCAGGCTTGCGTACCCCGACGACACTCGACTCGATGATTTCCTCAAATAGTGCGTGCACTGCTTCGAGGTCGGCGCCATCCGCATCGGTCATGGCCTTGGTCCCGGGCCCCCCATCCGGCGAAACAAAGTTGTTCGTCAGCATCGCGGTCCGGAACTCGGCTGCGCAGCGGCGGACCGCTTCCACCATCGCCGGACGCAGACGGCCTCGGAGCGACCCGACAACACGAGAGGCATCGACCTCGTAGCCGGCAGCTCTCGCCTCGTCCTCGAAAGCAGCCACGAACTGCGCCGTGGAGTATTCACCCCGCTCGAAATGGGCCCACGCATTGGTATCGGGGTTCGTCGCGTTGATGGTGCGGATCAGGTCTCGAGGCAAGCGAGCCTCTTCCTCATACGCGTTGAACGCTTCAAACGGACTGGTGAGGATCACTCCTCCGAAATCAAACAGAACGGCACGAATCACCCAGGCAGCGTAGACAACCTGATTGACTGAACCCTCATGGTTCAAAAGCACGCAGTAGTCGACGGATCCAACATCGCGACCGAAGGACGTTCAGAGCCGAGTCTTGCCCAGCTCAATGAGGCAGTGGCCTCCTTTGATCAGGACCACGCGTTCTCTTTGATCACCGTGATCGTCGACGCTTCGTTTGAGCACCGCATCGCCAAGTCCGAACGTGATGCTGCACGCGACGCAATCGACAACAACACGATCATTACTCCGCCCGCCGGGGTGATCGGTCGCGGCGACACGTTCATCCTTGAAGTCGCCAATCGCGTCGATGCTGTCGTGCTGTCAAATGACTCATTCCAGGAGTTCCACGGCACCTACGACTGGCTCTTTGACGAGGGCCGACTCATCGGCGGCAAGCCTGTTCCTGGTATCGGTTGGATCTTTGTCCCTCGCCTACCAGTGCGCGGGCCCGTCAGCCGCAAGGCCACTCGCAGCTCACAGAAGGTCGACAAGGTCGTCGAGAAGGTCGTCGAGGAGGTCGTCGAGGAGGTCGTCGAGGAGGTGAATGCCGGCCCGAAGCCTGAACAACCAAAGGCTGCCAGACGCGGACGGAAGGCAGCGGCAGAGAAGAAGCCAGAGGCAAAGGCGGCACGTCCAGCCAAGAAACCGGCGAAAAAGTCGGGTGGGGGGCGTCGCGACGACGGCAACGGGGCCAAGACTTGGAACGCGTTTCGGCGGGCAAATCCGGTTGGGTCCTCCGTCCGAGCCACCGTCGAAAAGTTTTCATCACATGGCGCGTACGCCCGCGCCGATGGGATCGAGATTTATCTACCGCTCCGATTGATGGCGGATCCCGCTCCTCGCCGACCACGCGACGCGGTGTCGATTGGGCAGACCCAGAACTTCACTATCGATCGCTACGACGTCGACCGTCGCGGTGTTGATGCTGGCATCATCATCCCAGCCACCCTGAGCGGCGAAACTGCGGCAGCTAAGAAGGCCGCCAAAAAGGCACCAGCCAAAAAGGCCGCACCAAAGAAAGCCGCCAAAAAGGCACCAGCCAAAAAGGCCGCACCAAAGAAAGCC
>JAACCU010000277.1 GCA_009937405.1 Actinomycetota bacterium | reverse complement strand
GCGTCTTACTCGCCGAGGGCTTTGGTGATGTCGGTAATAGCTTTTTTGCCGTCACCGAACAGCATGATCGCGTTGTCCGCTGCAAACAGCGGGTTGGGGATGCCGGCAAAGCCTGGGCTCAGCGATCGCTTGATAACGACCACGGTTTGGGCCTTGTCCACATCGAGGATTGGCATACCGGCAATAGGGGAATCAGGGTCGGTTTTGGCGAGTGGGTTCACCACATCGTTGGCGCCGAGCACGATAGCGACATCGGTCTGGGCGAAGGTTGGGTTGACCTCGTCCATCTCGATGAGTTGCTCGTAGTCGATCTCGGCTTCGGCGAGAAGCACGTTCATGTGACCCGGCATGCGGCCTGCGACTGGGTGGATGGCGAACACGACTTCGGTGCCGTTTGCCTCCAGCACCTTCGTCATCTCTCGCACCGCGTGTTGTGCTTGGGCGACGGCGAGGCCATAGCCGGGGACGATCACGACGCGGCCAGCGGTGTCGAGAATCATGGCGACTTCTTCGGCCGAGGTTGAGGTGACCTTTCCGGCGTAGACGTCATCAGGGTCGGTCGCTCCCGTTGAGGCGGACGGGGCGGCGGAGAAGATCACGGCGAGAGCGCTGCGGTTCATTGCCACACACATGATCTGTGTCAGGACCAGGCCGCTGGCACCAACCAACGAACCGGCAATGATTAGCAATGTGTTGTCGAGTACGAAACCCGTCGCTGACGCAGCGAGCCCAGAAAGCGAATTGAGCAAGGCGATCACTACCGGCATGTCGGCGCCCCCGATGGGCACCACAAGCAGCATGCCGAGCAGTGCGCCCACTGCCACGAGAGCCCACAGCCAGATGGTGTTGGTCGGGTCGGTGACGACGAGAACCGAGAGCACAATGCCGGATATGGCGAGGAGCGCATTGATGGTGCGGATCCCGCCGAAACCGGACCACTTCATCGACTCCTTCAGCTTGAAGAAGGCAATGATCGAACCGGTGAGCGTGACCGCGCCGATGAGTGCGGTTGCCGACGCGGCGACGGATACCTGATCGTCAATCATGCCGAGGTCGGTGACTTCAATGAATGATGCCGTGGCGACCAACACCGACGCGGCACCACCGAAGCCGTTGAACAATGCAACCAATTCGGGCATTGACGTCATCTGGACGCGGACGGCAAGCACGCTACCGATTGTGGCTCCGACGGCGAGACCGGCAAGCAAAACCCAGTAGGAAACGATGGCTTGATCAAGTAGGGCGACCAGGACCGCAAGCAACATGCCGCTGGCCCCGAGCAGGTTGCCGCGCCGTGCTGTGCGTGGCTTACCAAGGCCCTTCAATCCGACCATGCACAAGACCGCGGCGACGAGATAGCCGAGTTCGATGATGTTGCTGCGGTTCATGTGTCGGGGCCCGTCTTTTTGACCGGGCGGCGGGTGGCGAACATCGACAGCATCCGGTGCGTGACCAGAAAGCCGCCGACCACATTGATGGTGGCGAGCGTGACAGCCCCGAACGCGAGCAGGGTCGTGAGCGTGGAATGTTCTGAGCCAGCTGAGACAAGGGCACCGATCAAGGTGATGCCCGAGATGGCGTTGCTGCCTGACATCAGTGGGGTGTGCAGGGTGGGCGGCACCTTGCTGATGAGCTCAACACCGAGGAATACGGCAAGCACGAAAAGCGTGAAGGCCAAGATAAGAGTCATGACAAGGTTCTTCTCATGAAAGGGCTGCTTTCACTCGAGGGTGAACGACTTCTCCGCCGCGGGTTACGAGCATGGCACCAGTGATTTCGTCGTCGGGATCGATCGTGAGGTTGAGATCGTCATCAGTCAGGTGACGAATGAGGGTGACGAGATTGTTGGCGAACATCTGGCTGGACGAGCGAGCTGATCCAGACTCAAGCTGGGTCGAGCCAAGGATTATTACTCCGCCGTGATCGACGACTTCGTCGGCGACGGTGAGAGCGCAGTTGCCACCGCGTTCTGCAGCTAGATCGACGATGAGTGAACCCGGCCGCATCGATTCGACCATTGCTTTAGTCACGAGCAGAGGACTGCGGACCCCGGGGATTGCTGCGGTGGTGATCACAACGTCAGCGGCCGCGATGAACGGCGTGAGGGCGGCCTGTTGGCGGGCCTGCTCATCGTCACCCTGAGCTTTGGCGTAGCCGCCGGCGTCCTCGGAACCAGCCGTGTCGAGTTGGAGGTCGATCGACTTTGCGCCCAGCGACCGGATCTGCTCGGCCGCAGCCGGGCGCACGTCGTAGGCCTCGACAATTGCACCAAGTCGGCGTGCAGTGGCGATGGCTTG
>JAACCU010000276.1 GCA_009937405.1 Actinomycetota bacterium | reverse complement strand
GGAGCGACTGGATCGACAATTGGGTGCCCCGGCTCTTGTCGAGAATTGCCTGGAGTGCATCCCGAACTTCGGTGGACCCGCACCTCAGACACTTTGGGGTGAAGTCCCGATCCCACATCGCGCCGCATTCGCCGCAGGTGATGGTGATTACGCCGTCGACCGTCTTGCCTTCGAGATTCTCGTCTTCTTCACAGTGCGGGCAGGTCACCAGCGGCATGAAGCGAGAGTAGCGGTCGCCGGCTGATGAACCAGTCCTTGAGAACCGCTTCGGGTAGCTCGAAGTGATTCGCGTAGTGTCTGTGACCATGCTTGATGTTCCAGACTTTCGAACGGTCACTGTCGAGTCGCTCGCCGCCATGATCCGCGGCGGAGATCTGTCCGCGGTAGCGGTCACCGACGCTGCGCTCGCTCGGATCGACCGCAGCAATGACACGGTGAACGCATTCGTCGCTGTCAATAGCGACGATGCGCGTGCGCAAGCCGCGACGATTGACGCCCGGATCGCGGCGGGGGAGGACGTTGGCCCGCTCGCCGGTATTCCGATCGGCGTCAAGGACCTGGAGGACGTGGCCGGGTTTCGGACCACTCGTGGAGCGATGCATCTCGCCGATTCGGCGCTAGTCGACACCGACTCCACCGAGGTGGCTCGGCTGCGCGCTGCCGGATGTGTTGTGATTGGCAAGACCAACACGCCGGAGGCGGGCTGGATCGGCGACACGTTCAACTCGGTCTTTGGTGCCACCAAGAACCCGTGGAACCTGGAGCGATCTCCAGGCGGATCATCTGGGGGTACCTCGGCCGCGGTTACCGCTGGCATGGTGCCCCTCGGCACCGGCTCCGACGGTGGCGGTTCGATCCGTATCCCCTCCGGTGTCTGTGCCATGTCGAGTTTCAAACCAACCCAAGGCCGAATACCCGCCGGACCTGCGCCCCTCGGTGCCGGCGATTTGTCGACGGTAGGGCCGATGGCGCGTCGTATCCGCGACGTCGCACTCGCCCTCGATGTGGTTGTTGGGCCCGATGCCAACGATCTCCGTTCTTTGCCGGCCCCCACCCAGTCGTTCCGTGCTGCTTGCGAGTCACCGTCTGCACCCACTCGGTTGCTGTGGTGCGCCAGCGTTGACGGTTCGCCGGTCGACGACGAGGTGATGGACGTGGCATTGTCCGCCGTTGAACGCATCCGTACCGCCGGTGTCGAAGTGGTCGAGACCGGTCCGATCATGCCGGAGGTGATGAAGCCGTTCCTGCTGCTCTTCTACGGCAACATGGTGCCGGGTTATCGCGATCTCATCGGCACATCTGCCTTCGATGGAGTAACCCCGGGCCTTCAGGCGCTTATTGCCGGCGCCGAGAAACGCCTCTCGGTTGACTCGGTGGAACGAGCTCGCAAATCAGCGCAGGCACTCTCGGTAAAACTCGCCGCAGCAATGGACGGATTCGACGCCTTGATCACGCCGATGACGGTCGGTCAGACGCCGACCTCTGAAGGACAGGGCACAGTCAACGGCGAACTCACGAACTCTTGGGTCGCCAACACGGCCCCTTTCAATGTGACGAAACGACCCGCAGGTACGACATGCATGGGTTTTGCGTCCGACGGCATGCCGTTGGCGCTCCAGATCGTGGGACACCAACTCGATGATGTTCGCACTGTCGAACTGACCGCTTGGGCCGAAGACCTGTTCGGCCTCGATCCGATTGCGTCGTTTCCCGCATGAGCATTCGCGTCACGGGTCATGACCATGTGGTTTTCGTGGTGACCGATGCCGAGCGCGCACTGGCCTGGTACCGAGACCGACTCGGGTTGGCCTCTGAGCGTGAGGACGAGTGGCGCGCCGGTGATGTGCCGTTCGTGTCACTGCGCATCGACGAGACAACCCTGATCGACCTCCAGGTAGGGGAGCGGACCGGCACCAACGTCGACCACATCTCGATGACGGTTTCGCCCGACACCGATCTTGAGGCAGTGGCGCTGTCGGGCGACTTTGATGTTGTGCACGGCCCCTTCACCATCTGGGGCGCCCAAGGCCACGGCCTGGGCCTCTACGTCCGTGACCCCGATGGCAACACCATCGAACTCAAGCACTACACGTAGCGAAGCGGACGGACCATGGCTCTACTTTCACCCGTACCGGTTGGCACGAACATGCGATATCGTCTTCGGTTCCGGGCGATTAGCTCAGCTGGCTAGAGCGCTGCCTTCACACGGCAGAGGTCGAGGGTTCGAGTCCCCCATCGCCCACCATTCGAAAGTGCAGGTCAGAGCACTACCGTCGAAACGCGACCACCTCGGCGAGGCCCGGCGAGTCCGCGGTTGAGTCCGCGTGAGCTCCGATTGCGTGCGCGTAAGCAGTTGCGGCACTGTCGTCGGCGAGGTCGTCGATGACGTGCGCGTAGACGCTCAACGTCACGGTCGCGTCGCGGTGACCGAGCCGACGTGCAACGTGGTGGATCGGTGTGCCAGTCTCGAGCAGGACCGATGCGTGGTGGTGGCGGAGATCGTGAATCCGCACGCGTGGTACACGGGCCGCTGCCCCTGCGGGCTTCAGCACACGCGGTCGGAAATTAGAACCGTCGAGACGGGCTCCGGCCAAGGTTGAGAACAACCGGCCCTCGTGGACACCGAACCGAGCGATGTGCTCGCGGGTCCGCTCAAGAACCGGCCCCGGTAACGTGACCTCCCGACGCGCCTCTCTCGTCTTGAGATTGTCGACGAGTTCGAGCCCGCCACCTCGACGAGCGAGCTGTCGCCTCACTCGCACGACGCCGGCCTCTAGGTCGACACAATCCATCATCATCCCTGCGAACTCGCCCCAGCGGAGTCCTGTGCCGGCCAGGAACGCGAGATGTGCTCCCCAGAACCGCACCCCATTGCCGTCGGCGTGGTCGATCATCTCCGCCATCTGGGCGACCGTCGGGATGTCGAGGAGTTCTTGCCGGTCGGCCGAGCCGGTGACCTTCGGTGCGCCCTTGACCTTCCCTATCGCTGCTGGTGCCGGAAGGAGCCCGTCGTCGATCGCGTAGTCGACCACTTCGCGCACGATCGCCACCGCCTTGTTCACCGTCGCCGGCGCGTACGTGTGACCCTGCCGGTATTGGGTGCGTATGAGTTCTCCCGACAAGTCTCGAACCTTGCCCGTGGTCACCTCACCGATGGGTAGATGCCCGATTCGGGGACGTATCAACGACCGCAGGTAGCTCTCGTCTCGGTCGAGGCTCGAGGGCCGGAGCGACCGCGACACGAGCCACGCGTTGGCAACCTGAGAGAACGTTGAGCTTTTGCCGAGGTAGTCGGGGACGTGGACCCCATCGGCGCGGTCGTTATCGAGCTGGTTCCGGAAGTATCTCGCCTCTTTCTTAGAGGTGAAAGTCTTGGTCCTCTCCTTACCGTGCTCGT
>JAACCU010000275.1 GCA_009937405.1 Actinomycetota bacterium | reverse complement strand
CGACAGAACTACCTGAGAAATGTGTGCTCCTGTTTGGTCAGGAGGGACCGGGGCTCAGCGATCCTGCCCGCAACGCGGCCGAGATGGTTTGTTCGATCGCCCAGTACGGGTCGACTCGGTCGATCAACGCCGGAGTCGCCGCAGGCATTGCCATGCACGCCTGGATCCGCCAGTGGTCGCCCCCCATTTCGTGACGACGAAGTCGCCCATAGGCCGATCTGGTCGTCGAGAAACGTGAGAGCTAGTCGACCATGGCGATGAGTTCTTCATCGCTTGGAATCTCAACGCCGGGCAGGTAGTACGTGTACAGCCCGCCGATGACGCCGGCGAGATCAGCCGGTTCGTTCGACGCAAGATACACCGTGACCATCGAGCTATAGATGTGAACAGCCGACACGCCACCCTGGTCGATGATGCGACGGGCCAACTCCGCGGCCGGGTCGTTGCCGACGATTTCCTTACCGGCTTCGTAACGGGCATGGCCCATACCAGTGAGGCTGCGGTTCAATTCGAACCGGACAATGCCGGGTCGAGGTGACGATGTACGGATGAGGGTGACGGGCTGTCCCATAACGCTACGCAGGCTAGCGAGGCCGAGTCGTCCTGACCCACATGGCCAGCCCAATAGAAATTACCATCAGAACGGTGTGAACCGCGGTGAACGCTGCGCTGTGGTCATCGAGGATGATTCCACCACCCCGAACGACCCAAAATCCGATCGTCCACCAGACCAGCGCGTTCAGCCCCTGACCCTTCCATGCGCCGTCTTGACGCTCACCGAGAAAGGCGATCAAGGCGAGAACGGTGAACAAAACCACCACGCCAACGCGCCAACCAACGCCCCACGAATCGAGGTCATCATCGTTGAGAACATTTCGCAGACGTGAAATCCAGAGGAACCACGACCATCCAACAAGCACCCAAAGTGGACGCGGCCAGCGAGACATCAGAACAGCTCCAGTTGTGGTTCCGGATCGGGTTCGACAGTCCGAGCGACACCCGTCCATCGCAAATCATCCATGAACGCCCACCGGCGGCGGTGGATTGCGCACGGCCCCATAGCGGCCAGCGCCGCCGTATGGCGCGGGCACGGATAACCCTTGTTGGCAGCGAACGCGAAGCCGGGGTAGTCGCCATCGGCCGCCCGCATCATTCGGTCACGAGTGACCTTGGCCACGATTGACGCGGCCGCGATCGACAAGCTGATCGCATCGCCCTTGATAATCGTGGTGATGGGAAGCGTCTCAACGAAATCCCAGTTGCCGTCGACGAGCACATGGTCGACGTCCACCTCGAGTCCGGCAAGAGCCCGCTGAGCCGCAAGTTTCTGGGCGGCCGACATTCCGAGCTCATCGCATTCCACTTGGGTTGCATGACCAACAGAGACATGCTCGGCCCAGTCGATGATGCGATCGTGCATCACTTCACGCTCAGATTCGGTGAGCATCTTGGAGTCACGGACCTTGTAGAGCCGCTTATCCCTAGGCACCACCACGGCCGCCAGCGTCAACGGCCCGGCCCACGAGCCTCGGCCCACCTCATCGATCCCCGCCACGATCGATGCCCCAGAGTGCCAAAGCTCACGCTCCAGCCGCAATCCCGGAGCCTTGTGCTTGATGGCCGAGCGAAGTGGCGGGGCGGTGACCATCAGCTGAACGTAGCGCTCAGTTCGCGCCGGGCGTAGCCGTTGCGGTGAGAAGCGCTTCGCCATTTCGCTCGGTTGAGGACCACTCTGGGTCAAGGCCCGGACAACGAAGTTCCACAGTGTCGGAGCCGCCGATGCGTTCCCACAGCAGCGCCGGGCGATCCCCATGCCATCGCACGCTGAACGACACCGAGCCCACTGCGGTTGCGAGCCCGCGGACGTCGATCGACTGACCGAGCCATTCGGCGGCCACCATTGGCAGCAACTGCAGCCGCCGACCATCCATGTGCCCGGCCACTACAGAACCGAGCACCGCAGCCGCGCCTCGACCGGCTCGGGAGTGCGGGCCACGGTAGACGACGTCGGTTTTGGCGACGCGGGCTGCCAGACGACGAGCATGTTTCGCGGCGCGAGGATCGGTTGGTTGGAGCGCGTTGGCGGTCAACTCCAGAGTCTCGGCATCGAGATCTTCGCCTGCTATCGCCGAAAGCACGTCGGCAAGTTGATCGATGCCCGATCGCTTACCGACGATCAGGTCGCGCCCGGCAAGTGCTCGAAGACCGGCAACCGCCGCTTCAGATGTGAGCTCACCGTTTTCGGCCGCGGCGACAAGGACGCCACGTCCACGGTCGGCTTCATCGGCCATGCCGGCAAGGTCAAGCCACCAGGCTGCCTCGGCGGCAGCCAACGGATCGTCGCTTCCGGCCTCCACAATCAGATCACAAATAACCCTTCGCCACGCCTCAGTGAGCTCAGCGTCGGGAAGTTCGATGTCCAGTGCCCGGCTGGCAACCGTGCGCCAACCCGCAGCGATCTCGGCCGGTGTCTGCTCGCGCGTTGGCATGGGGCCTTCGACGGCCACCATTACTCGCACGCTCTGGCGATGTGGGACTGCGATCAGCAAGGCAGCCGAACCATCCCCAACTACTGGATCTGCTCCCGGTTCAGCAGCCACAGCCGCCCAGATATCACCGCCCACAGCAAGCCCACCGGCAGGCCGAGCTGGCTGCATCCAGGGTTCCCCGGCTGCCAGCACCATCTCGGTGTCGGCCTGCAAGGAGACACTGGCTCGGTGGCCGGCGAGAGCCACCATCACGGCCGAAGACGACGCATTGTCGAACTCCAGAACCAGAGCGCGACCGACGCCATCGTTGACCACACCGGTGCGCAGAATCACGT
>JAACCU010000029.1 GCA_009937405.1 Actinomycetota bacterium | reverse complement strand
GACATGGTCGAGATGCCAGGCCGGCTCGAGATCGTCCACCGGTCACCGTTGGTTGTGCTCGACACGGCCCACAATGTGCCGGGAGCTGAAGCTCTCGCGGAGACTGTCGCAACCGACTTTGGTGAAGGACGGCGCCGATTCCTTGTGCTGGGAATGCAGGACGGGCGAGATCCAGTGGCGGTCTGCCACGCTTTGAAAGTTGCCGATTATCACCTGGTCGTGGCCTGCACTGCGCCAACGGCCCGTGGCCTACACGCAGACGTCGTGCGAGACGCGGCGATCAAGGTCGGAGCGAACGCGGATTCGGTCCACGATGTCGAAGCCGCCATCGATCATGTGCTGGGCCAGGCCGATGATCACGATCTGATTGTGGTTGCCGGGTCAAATACTGTTGTCGGCAGAATTCGCTCAATCGCTGACGAGTTCTGATCGACCAGGGAAAATTGCTCGGCATGGGCCGGTCAACCCATCCAGCGCACCCCAACCTGCGACCGATGCCGCCATGATCAACGACGACTCGGTTGGAATCTGGCTTAGCGCCGGCCTGGAGTCGGCTCCTCCATAGCGGGGATTGGCGGGCGCGTCGGTAGCCTCGCCGCCATGGATCGCACCTTCATCATCTGTAAGCCTGATTCGGTCGAACGAGGCCTTGTCGGTCAGATTCTCAGCCGTTTCGAAACCAAGGGTTTCGGGGTCGTCGCCGCAGAGCTTCGCACCCTCGACGCCGACACGCTGGGTCGCCACTACGAAGAGCATGTTGGCAAGCCCTTCTATGACGGCCTCGTCGAGTTCATGAGCCGAGGCCCCGCTCTGGTGGCTGTGCTCGAAGGCCCGGAAGGCACATGGGAAACCGTGCGCGAGATGATGGGCGCCACCAACCCGATGAAGTCGGCTCCCGGCACTATCCGCGGTGATCTCGGCACCGAGTTCACCGAGAATCTGATCCATGGTTCCGATTCGGCTGAGTCCGCTGCTCGTGAGATCGGGATCTTCTTCCCGGCTCTCTGACCCTCATTCAGGGCAGGGCCAGACAATCAACCGAAGTTCACTCAGCGTAGCCAGGTGAACGCGTGTCGTCTCAAGTGTTGCATTTAGGTGACCGTCTGGGCCTACACTTTGTCCTGAAGCGGAGAAAGCCAGGCATGGGCCTGCCTTTCCCGCACTCGATCGGACCCCTGAGGCGCTTCTATGGTTGCAGACTCATACCTCTCTCGCTTCAGTGTCGCTACCGGTCGCGACATGGCTGTCGACCTCGGCACCGCCAACACGCTGGTCTATGTCCGCGGCGAAGGAATCGTGCTCGACGAGCCGTCCGTGGTCGCCATCAACATTCATGACGGCAAGCCGCTGGCGGTGGGTCTCGAAGCTAAGAAGATGATTGGACGCACGCCGTCCCACATTCAGGCCATTCGTCCGCTCAAGGACGGTGTGATCGCCGACTTCGAGATCTGCGAAAAGATGCTCCGCTACTTCATCCAAAAGGTGCATCAGCGCAAATGGGTCAAGCCCCGCATGGTCATCGCCGTGCCGTCAGGCATCACCGGGGTTGAGCAGCGTGCTGTGCAGGAAGCCGCTGAGTTCGCGGGCGCCCGCAAGCCGGCCTACATCATCGAAGAGCCGATGGCCGCCGCGATCGGCGCCGGCCTTCCTGTGCAGGAACCGACCGGCAACATGATCGTCGACATTGGCGGTGGCACCACTGAGGTCGCCGTCATCTCTCTCGGTGGCGTCGTTGCCAGCCAATCGGCTCGCGTTGGAGGCGATGAACTCGACAACTCGATCATCCAGTACATCAAGAAGGAATTCTCCTTGGGTCTCGGTGAACGCACCGCCGAGGAAATCAAGATGCAGATGGGTTCGGCCTGGCCGCTCGAACGCGAAATGCGTGCCGAGGTTCGTGGCCGCGACCTCGTCACCGGTCTTCCCCGCACTATCGAGGTCAGCGCCCGCGATATTCGGAAAGCGACCGAAGAGCCTGTATCGGCGATCTGTGATGCGGTGAAGTCCACGCTCGACAAAACGCCGCCGGAGTTGGCAGCCGACATCATGGACTGCGGCATCACCATCGCTGGCGGCGGTGCTCTTCTCCAGGGCATCCGCGAACGACTGAACGACGAGACCGGCATGCCGATCATTCTCGCCCCTGACCCGCTCTACGCTGTGGCCATTGGCTCTGGTCAAGTTCTCGAAGAGTTTGAAGCGTTGCGCGGTGTGGTCCTGAGCTCCGGCGAGCTCTAACCCTCGCACTATGGCGCTCGCGCGGCGCATCGGAAGATCCCGCCATCGGCTGATTCTGCTGGTGCTGACGGCGGTCAGCCTACTGACCCTTGACCTCAACGGCTTTGGCCCGCTGGGAACGGCACAAGGCTTTGTTCGCGACATCCTGCACCCGGTCACCGAGGTCGCTGGCGTTGTTGCGTCTCCGTTCTCCGACGCATGGAACGGCGTCTTCAACTATGACGGCTTGGAGGCCGAGAACCAGGAGCTCGATGCTCGGATCATGGAGCTTGAGGCCGACGAGATCCGCAATCAAGCTGATCGACAAGCGATCGAACGACTACTTCTCGCCTCCGACCTCCCCTATGTGCAGAACCTGGAGACGAAGGTCGCGGCCGTTGTCCGTGGCGCGGTGGGCAATTTTGATTCCGATGTGATCACCATCGACCTCGGACACCGGGACGGACTTGAGCCGGGCATGGCCGTTGTGACTGGCGCTGGTCTGGTCGGCCGGGTTGACCGGGTCGACGCCACGACGTCGACCGTGCAGCTGATCAGCGATTCGAACTTGATCGTGGGTGTTCGCCTCGTAGCCACCGATGAGGTGGGTCTCGGTAAGGCGGTAGGCGACACGTTCGAGATCAATCAAGGCTTGGATTGGCCCGAGGACGGCGACCTTGGGAAACTCCCCCCGGTTGGGTCCGGTGTGGTGACATCGAGCTTCAGCCGCTATCCCGCCGAGATACCGGTTGGGTGGGTCACGAGTGCAAGCTCCCCCGACGGTGGCCTGTCGCTCGAGGTTCGGGTTGAACTGGCGAATAGTGTCGACGACCTCGGCTTTGTATCGGTGATCCTGTCGTCCGGCCTTGATCAGGTCCCGCTTCCTGAGATTGTTGTTCCCGACACGATCGTGCCACCGGGTATCGATCCCGACGACATCTTCATCGATGGTGAAACTCCCGAGAGCGATGACGGCGGATGATCCCGCTCAAGCTCGCCACCGTCGCCATCGTGGCCGTGGTCATCCAGCTCACGCTTTTCGTTGAGGTCCGCGTTGCCGGTGTCGCCCCCGAACTACTGGCGATGCTGGGCGTGCTGCTCGCGTTCTACGCTGGTATCGAGCGGGGCCCGGTCCTGGCGTTCGGCGCCGGGCTGTTGTGGGACGTTTATCTGCCGACGCCACTGGGCGTCGCGGCGGCCACGTTCGCGATTGTGGCATTTCTGGTCGCCTCACTCGAAGAGGGGCTTTTTCACGACTCTCGGAGTCAATTGGCAGTAATCGTGGGGCTCGGCAGCGTGGCGTCAGTGGTCGGGTACGCCCTGATTGGGGAGGTCGTCGGCCAGCGGGGCCTGATCGACGTTGAGATGCTTCGCGTGGCGGTGATCGTCGGCTTGATCAACGCAACGCTGACCCCTGTCCTCGCTCCGGTTGTGCGCTGGGCGCTTGTTGAAGGGCGGCGGTGATGCACGAAGATCCGCAGTGGTTACGGATGCGCATCTTCGCGTTTTTGGCCTTGAGCTTGCTTGGTGCTCTTGGCGCGCGGTTGTGGTTCCTTCAATCGATTGAGCACGAACGCTTCGAGTTCGAAGCGCAGACGAACGTTCTCGAACCGGTATACGAGGAAGCCCCTCGGGGCCGAATTCTTGACCGCAACGGCAGGGTCCTGGTCGATAACCAAGTGGTTCAGGTTGTGACCATCGACCGGGCTGAACTCGCCGGGCTCGATGAGGCGGCGAGGGAAGAGCTCTTCGTTCGGCTGGCCATCTCAGTCAGCCGGTCCGGTCGCCTCACGAAAGCCGACGCGATCGCCGAAGAGATCGCCGACCGCTCGTATGGGCCGTTCGAACGTATTCCGGTCGCCATCGACGTCGATCGGGATCTACTTGTCTTCATCGGTGAACGCGAGGACGAGTTCCCTGGCGTGGAGGTTGTGCAGCGCACTGTCCGCAGCTACCCGTACGGCTCGCTAGCGGCCCACGTTCTCGGCTATGTCGGCCCGATTACACGAGCGGAATGGGAGTCGGTGACCGACCCCGACGAGGAGAGCGACAAGCAATACCAGTTGAACGACGAGATCGGGAAGACCGGCATCGAACGCGTCTTTGAGGCTGAGCTTCGCGGTGTTCCCGGCATCCGCTATTTGAGAGTCGACCGGTCGAGCAAGGTAATCGGCGAAGACGACGCCCGCAGGCGCGACCCAGTTTCGGGGAACGATGTTTGGCTGACTATT
>JAACCU010000274.1 GCA_009937405.1 Actinomycetota bacterium | reverse complement strand
TACCCGACGAGGCATTTCGAACGGTGGCTAGTCATGGAATACTCGCGCAGACCGCGCGTGCTTTCGCGCGAACCGCGCGAGAGCAGGCGCGGTTCGCGCGAATGGATAGGGAGGCGATTCGACAACGCACCATAGGTTGGAGAAGGCAGCGACTCCAGGGTGAGGCAGGTAGGCGGGCCAAATGGCGAGGAGGTTCACTGTTGACCTTCCGCTGTGAGGGATGAATCGCAGGCCTGACTGGGCGGAGGCTTCGGCCGTGGACACGGATGCCGAATCTGGCGGCGTTCTGATCAGCAGAGGGGATGGCCCTGCACGGCTACTACTGGCCGACGCGAATCGGAGAGTTGTCTGTGGTGTGGTTGCGAAATGTGCAATCGTTCAGCGATACCCCCAGCGAGTCGACGGCGGTGATCGCTCGAAACGCTTGCAGCACGCATGACCTGAAGGCCATGCGTTGGACGAACAATGCCGAACAAAAATGCCAAAACGGCATCTCGCCATGTTGTGGATGATCCAGATGTTCGACAGATGACTCAGTGGGCCACCCTGGACACTGGTGAGGTTGCCCGGTTTGACATCGGCGCTCCAAGAGCACGAGAAACAACTGTCGCTGCACAACTGGCGAATGGTTCTCGACCGGATTGGCCGCCCATTCTGTTTCGTGAAGATTTAGTCAGCGTTCGTATGGAGCGGGTACGGGGAATCGAACCCCGGTCAACAGGTTGGAAACCTGTGGCTCTACCATTGAGCTACACCCGCGATAGCACTCAATGTAGCGTTCGAAGGAAGAAGTCGGTTGGCTTGAGTTCTTGGCGGGCCGCACTCATCTGGGAGCTGACTGCGGCAGCGGTCGATCATGACGAACTTGCCGCTGCCGTATCGGAGCAATTGGCCAGAGTCCTGGACCACAGAGTTATTCGGGTGCATACGTTCTCGAGAAGTAGGTCACGAACAACAAGTACGTCCTCGTGATTGATTGATTGCATTGAATGAATTGAGATCGATGTGCCGCTACCAGCCATGTTGTGAACCGAGGAAACCAACCCACTGTCGTCGCGCCAGCGGACGGGACCCGGTTTAGGCGCCCGGCTACATCAGATTGAGAAGTCGCTCACTGTCGTTTCGATCTGCTCAACGAACGAAGACTTCGTAGGTGTCGATTTGATCAATGATCGTGCTGCCGAGTTCGCACGTCGCTTTGGGGTTCTCTGTTCATCTATCGGGAATGCCCGGAACCTGTCGGTGAACGGTATCTGAAAGCACAGGGGCCACCGTTAGGCTTCGCAACGATGAAAAGCACTCTTGAAACCCTCGAAGACAATCGGGTAAAGCTGTCGGTTGAGGTTGATGAATCCGAGTTTGACACCGCGGTGAACGCAGCCTTCAAGCGTATTGCGAAGGAGGTCCGCATGCCGGGCTTCCGTCCGGGCAAGGCGCCTCGTCGCTTGCTTGAAGCCCAACTAGGCCATCAGGTTGGGCGTGATGAAGCGCTCCGCGAAGCAATGCCCGAGTACTACACCCAAGCCGTAATCGAGCACGACGTCGATGTTGTCGGGCCGCCCGACATCAACATCACCGGAGGCCAGGAGACTGGCGTGGTGGAATTTGACGCTGTGGTCGAAGTCCGCCCGACGGTGAACGCCGGTGGCTACGACGGTCTTCGGATCGAGATCCCGAGCCCATCGCCATCCGATGAAGAGATCGACGAGCAGCTCGAGCAGATGCGCAAGCACTACGCCAAGTTTGAGGTTGTCGAGCGTGCCGCTATCGATGGCGATCACGTCACTATCGACATTGCCGGCACCCATGACGAAGAAGAGATCCCTGGCCTCACCACCACCGACTACGACTATGAAGTCGGTAGCGGGGCAGTGGTTGCCGAGCTTGATGACCACCTACGTGGAGCGTCAGTCGGCGACGAACTCGAGCTCGATGCCGAGCACCCTGACCCCGAAGAGGAAGCCCCGATCTCGTTCGCGATTTCGGTCAAGGAAGTCAAGGAAGCCGTGCTCCCAGAGCTCGATGATGCTTGGGCTGCTGAGACATCTGAGTTCGAGACCATCGAAGAGCTTCGAGCCGACATGGTTGAGCGACTGTCCGGCATGCGTGTTGCTCAGGCTCGGTCGGCCGTGCAGCAAAACACCGCTGAGGCGCTTGCTGCGCTCGTTCTCGATGAGATCCCCGAGTCGATGATCGACAACGAGGTCAACGCCCGGATTCAGGACATGGTCCAGCGCCTGCAACAGCAGGGCATGGATGTTGGCGCATACCTCGAAGCCATGGGTATGACCGCCGAGTCGCTTGCGGCCGAGTTCCGTGAGCCAGCCGAGCAAGCCGTCCGAGTTGACCTTGGGCTTCGCAGCATTGCCGAAGCCGAAGGCATGAACCCCGACGATGAAAAGCTTGATGAGCAGTTGGAAGTTATGGCCGGCATGAGCGGTCAGTCGGCGACTGAACTTCGCGAGCGTTTGGCCGAGGTCGGGCAGCTGTCCGTCCTACGCGCTGACCTGGGGAAACAGGCGGCCATGGAGTGGCTCACCGAAAATGTCGAGCTGATCGACGAGAATGGTGATCCGATTGATCGCGCCGCACTTGAGATCCCTGAGGAAGATGCTGAAGGCAGCGCCGATTCAGCCGATTCAACGGATTTACCCGACAGCCCTGACTCCGTCGACAGCACCGACTCCGAGGAGGAGTGATGGACATTAACCCCCGTAACTATTTGGTTCCCACAGTCGTCGAGCAGACCAGTCGCGGCGAACGTGGATACGACCTCTACTCGAAGCTGCTCAAAGAGAACATCATCTTTATTGGCACACCGATCGACGACACGATCGCCAACCTGATCTGTGCGCAGTTGTTGCACCTCGAGTCGGAGAACCCAGACAGAGACATCAACCTGTACATCAACTCGCCGGGTGGCGACATCAATGCCCTCTTCGCGATCTACGACACGATGTCTTACGTCAAGCCTGATATCACCACGATCTGCTTTGGGCAGGCTGCTTCGGCGGCCGCCGTGCTGCTGGCGGCAGGGGCGAAGGGCAAGCGTCTTGCACTCCCGCATGCTCGCATCCTCATCCATCAGCCCTACGCCGGAGCGCAGGGTCAGGCCAGCGATATCGAGCTGATCGCCAAGGAAATCGCCCGTATGAAGACCTCGCTGGAAGAGGTTCTGTCGTACCACACCGGTCAGACCGCTGAAAAAATTTCGTCCGACACCGATCGCGACTTCGTAATGACCGCCGCTGAGGCCAAGGAGTATGGCATCATCGATGAGGTCATCGAAACGCGTAATCGTGTCGATAATTCCGGCCCGATCACCGCGATTGGCTAATACGGTCGGTAAACAAGTCGGTCTGAGATAGGGGAGCCTGCGTGGCAAAATTCGGGGAAGGTGGAGAGCTTCTGAAGTGCTCTTTTTGCGGAAAGTCGCAGAAGCAGGTCAAGAAGCTCATCGCTGGTCCGGGTGTCTACATCTGTGACGAGTGCATCGATCTTTGCAACGAGATCGTCGAAGAAGAGCTGGCCGAGACAACCGACGTCAGCATGGGCGAACTGCCCTCGCCACGCGAAATCTACGAGTTCCTGAACGACTACATCGTCGGCCAGGACACCGCCAAACGGATCCTGGCCGTCGCCGTCTACAACCACTACAAGCGCATCGAGTTGGGCACCACCCTCGATGGGGAAGTGGAGCTGGCAAAGTCCAACATCTTGTTGATCGGCCCCACCGGCTGCGGCAAGACCCTCATGGCTCAGACGCTGGCCCGGATGCTCAATGTGCCGTTCGCCATTGCCGACGCTACTGCGCTCACCGAAGCTGGCTACGTCGGCGAAGATGTTGAAAACATCCTTCTGAAACTGATCCAAGCTGCGGACTATGACGTCAAGAAGGCCGAGACCGGCATCATCTACATCGATGAGATCGACAAGGTTGCCCGTAAAAGCGAGAACCCGTCGATCACTCGTGACGTGTCTGGCGAGGGGGTGCAGCAGGCGCTGTTGAAGATCCTTGAGGGCACGACGGCGGCAGTTCCACCGCAAGGTGGACGCAAGCATCCACACCAAGAGTTCCTCCAGATCGACACCACCAACATCTTGTTCATCTGTGGTGGAGCGTTCGCCGGGATCGAGAAGATCGTTGAGAGCCGGGTCGGCACTCGTGGGGTTGGCTTTGGTGCTGATGTGCGCCGTCCTGAAGACAAGAACCTCGGCGATCTCTTCGAGAGCGTCATGCCTGACGATCTCACCAAGTTCGGTCTGATTCCTGAGTTCATCGGTCGTCTCCCCGTTGTGGGCGCGGTTCGCAACCTCGAACGTGATGCCCTGGTCGAGATTCTCACCGAGCCCCGCAATGCGCTCGCTCGCCAGTACGCCAAGATATTTGAGTTCGAGAATGTCGAACTCGACTTCACTCCCGAAGCGCTCGATTCGATCGCTGAGGAAGCGATCAAGCGAAATACCGGTGCTCGTGGCCTGCGAGCAATCCTCGAAGAAACGCTGCTCGAGACGATGTATGACATTCCCGGACGCGATGACATCGCCAAAGTCGTGGTTACCCGCGAGTCCGTGATCGGTGACGAGCAGCCAACGCTGGTCACCATCTCCGAAGGCCGCCGAGCGAGCTAACCCTCGTGGAATTCGACGAGGCGCTCGACCATCTCGATGCGCTTATCAATCATGAGGTCATACCGCGAGCTGGCGCCATAGCAGGCCTGTCCTTCGCGCCTACTGCGGAGTTGATGGCGGCGCTTGGGAACCCAGAAGGCGCCTACCCGGTTATCCACGTCACCGGTACCAACGGCAAGGGCAGCACTGTGCGTCTGGTGGAGACGCTGCTGACCCTCATGGGTTTGCGGGTGGGCTCGTATACGAGCCCACACCTTGAGTCGGTGACCGAACGGATCCGTGTTGGGGCCGAGTCGATCCCTGACGACGAATTCGGCATGGTGGTCGGCGATATCGCTCGCACCGCCGAGGCCAACCAGATGGATCTCACATGGTTCGAAACAGTCACAGGTGCGGCCCTATTGCACTTTGCCAACGAAGCCGTCGATGTTGCCATCGTTGAGGTCGGCATGCTCGGCCGTTACGACGCCACCAATGTTGTCGACGCCCGTATAGCGGTCGTCACCAACGTTGGCTTCGATCACACCTCAGGTGAGGGCGATTGGCGGGCGATGGTGGCGAAGGAGAAGGCAGGAATCATCACCCCTGAGTCCGTACTGGTTCTTGGGGCCACCGACCCTGCGCTGGTGCCGATCTTTCTCAACGAAGGTCCGGCCCGCACGGTCTATGGAGGCGAAGATTTCGAAGTTGTCGAGGATCGACTTGCCGTTGGCGGGCGACTCCTCTCGTTGCGAACGCCGCGTGGCGGGGCCGATGACGTGCTCTTGACTCTCCATGGGGCTCACCAGGCAGAAAACGCGAGCCTGGCTCTAACGGTGGCCGAAGAGTTCT
>JAACCU010000273.1 GCA_009937405.1 Actinomycetota bacterium | reverse complement strand
TAGTTTATTTAGACGAACATGGCCGGCTTTGGCCATTATATCTCTGCTGTTCGCTACCAGGATTCCACCCGCCAAATGCTGAACCTCCTCGATGATGCTCTTGAAAGCTTCTTGCGTCACGCAGTGCCGCTCGACAGCCGAGAAGTCGACGTCGAGTTTGAACCCCCCGACCGGGAGTGGGGAGCCGCACTAAACCGCCCGACGGTCAACATCTTCCTTCACAACATTCTCAAGGACGGGTCTCGTAGCGTCGCTGGCACCCGCCCTACCGTCGTCGACGGGTCAGTCTTCTACGCGCCAGCTCCAACGCCAATGGAATTCCGCTATCTCGTCACCGCGTGGTCAGCCCGCCACGAAGACGAGATGCGGCTGCTAGGCGCAGTACTGGCCGCTGTTAACGCCCATGGAAGTATCCCCCAGGCCCATCTAAGCGCTGGGCTCGCTGAAATTCCTCCACCCGAAATCGTGCTCGCCGCCACCGGCGCTGAGCGCCAATCCGAACTCTGGAACGCTCTCGACGGTCAACTCAAGCCTGGCCTTCAGGTCGTGCTTCGCTCATATCTCCCCGGCCCTCCCGGTATTCCCGCTGGCCCTCCAACCGAAGACATCGGCTTCAGTCTCAGCGATCAGAACACCGACCGGTCAAGCAGCCGCCGCCGTGTTTCAGGCCGAGTCACCGACGAATCAGCAGTCGGGGCTCTCGTACGCGCCCCGTTCGCCACCACACGGGTCGATGGTGTCGGCCGTTTTGCGATCCTCGCGGTGACAGGTGACGAACTCGTCATCGAGACAGACCCCGAACGGACCATAACGGTGCCCGACGTTGGTGGCGTCGTCATCGACTAGCCATGCTGTCGCGCACCACTACCAACCGCATTGAGGTCAAGCCCGGGGCCAAGGGCACGATCGAGCTCGAAGGCACCAACCTTCGAGATGTAATCGACGGCATCTCGCCGCGCGTTCGCGGCATTGATCCCGCGTGCTATTCGCTCCCGGTCCCCTACATCTCAATCTTCCCTGACGCGACCGAGAAGATCCGGATCAATATCGAACTGCCACGGTCGTTTGCCGCCGGCGAGCACGAGATCGTGGTCGAGCTCCGAAGTACCGTCGATGGTGGTGCCGAGGTCGACCACCCGATCACGCTCGTCGTCGAGCCACTCGACGACATCGGCATCAAGCTCTCGCCGAGGGCTGCCACCGCTGGTTCAAAGACCGATTTTGAAGTGGAACTCGTCAACAAGGGAAACACCACACTTGATCTTGTGATCGACGCGGCCGACGCCGAACGTGTCCTCAAGGTCGAAACAGATCCGATCTTCCTTCGGGTACCGAATGGGCGCACTGCGACGAGCCGCGTTACCGCCAAGGGACGCCGACCATTCATGGGCTCACCCGTGCGTCAAACCATCACCGTTACAGCTGAGAACTCCGACCATCAGCTGAACGAGACGTTTCAGTTCACCCAGAAAGCCCGTCTCCCCACTGGTCTCGGCACGGTAATGATTCTCGCTGCGATCATTGCCCTGTGGGCACTTGTGTTCGTGTGGGCCATCAACAATGTCTTTGCTGGCGACGACTCAGCCAAAACCGCCGGTGAGGGCTTTGCCACCAACGGTCCAGCCAGCCTTGATATCGCTGGTGTCAACGGCAGCATCACCGGCAGCATCATCAACACCGCCGGTGAGGGCATTCCACGGTTGACCGTCTCTGCCACCCGAATCGGAGGCGACGACTCCGCCATCGCCTCCGTCGCCACTGACGACAACGGTGCATTTTCGATCCCGGTGCTTCCCGGCAGCTACACCGTGCAGGTCGGCGGCGAGGGCTACGCCACCATTGACTTCAGTAGTAGCGCTATCAACGTCGACCCATCCACCGCCACGCTGGCTGGCGAGCTTGTTCTTGCTGGTCGAAGCGGCACAATACGCGGTCGAATCATCGCCGAAAGCCAGGACGGCGCTTCCCCTCCTGCGTTCTCCGTTCTCGTGCGACCCGTGATTGATGACGTGGCTGGCGAGCCGATCATCGCCAACGTGGTGGTTGAGGGAGACGGCAGTTATGTCATTGCCGGGCTCCCTACGCCAGCGGTCTATTCGCTAGTGCTCATGGCAGACGGATTTGCACCCCAGTCGATTATCGCCGAACTCGCAGGCGGTGCAGACGTCATCGTCAACACCCGGCGACTCGGCGCAGGATCAGGTGTTATCCGCGGTCGCGTCTTCGCCGGGTCCATTCCGCTCGGCGCCGTCACCGTCACCCTTACGGCTGGCGATCTCGTGATGGAAACAACAACGCCGACCGTCGGCGGCGAGTTGGGCGTCTACGCCTTCGAAGGTCTCGAGTCTCCCAACACCTACCTGCTCACATTCACACTTGAGGGATTCAGCGCTGAGACTGTCGCCCTCGAAGTTGGACCTGGACAGCAACTCGAAGCCGACGATCTTGAGTTGTTGCGCGGCACAGGTGAAGTGGCGGGCACGGTTTACAATGCCGCCGGCGACCCCCTAGGCGGCGTCATCGTTAACGTTATCGGCGCCAAGGGTTCCGCAGAGGTACAAACCCTGACCGCCGATGCGATCGGTTCCTTCCGCGTCACCGGTCTCCCTACTCCGGGCAACTATTCCGTCACGTTCTCACTCGCCGGCTACTCCACCGCCTCGCGACTCCTCCAACTCGGCGATCGTTCGAGTGCCACCGCATTTGACGTGAACCTCAGCCTGTCGACCGCCACGATCAGTGGCACGGCGTCGATCAATGGCACCAACACCGCCGGTGTGACCATCACGCTCTCTGACAGTGAGACCTCTCGTGTAACCGACTCCGTCTCCTCGCCAAACGCCGGCGCATACACATTTCCAGACGTCCCAGCAGGCGCGTACACCGTCACCTTCCAAACGCCGGGAGCGACGTATGTCCTGCTCCTGAACGTCGGCCGCGGCGACGTTGTCACCGATGCGGATGCCAATCTGGTGGTGGAAGGATGAGAGTCCATCTGAGCTCCGCACAACTTGAGGTACCGATCAACGAACGCGCCAGTGTCACAGTTGGGGTCTACAACGACACCGACGTGATCGCCGGCTACCGCGTCACCCTCCTGGGGGCGGACCCATCGTGGGTCACGACAAACGGCAACGACACCGCTGTTTTCCCGAGCGAAACCGCCTCGATTGAACTGTCCGTTGCACTCCCAGAAGACTTCCCAGCTGGACACAGACCAATGGCGGTTCAGGTCGAGTCGCTAGAAGATCTCGAGGAAGCTGTCACGGTTGCCCTCGATGTCGTGGTGCCCCGGCGAGACCAACTCAACATGCGCATCGAGCCATCGTCGGTCACGGGCGGCCGCTCAACCACGTTTGGAATCCTGATCGAGAACCGCGGCAACGACACCATCACCGCGGCGCTCTCCGGTACCGACGACGAGGCCGTCGTCAAGGTCGCCTTCAACCCCAACGACGTCACGCTAGAGCCTGGTGAATCGGAGATCGTCAGAGCAGAGACACGAGGCGGGCGACGCTGGTTTGGTGTGCCCACCCCGCGCATCATGACCTTCTCGGTCGCCGGCGTGGAGCCCGTCCGCGAGGGCATCGCCACATTCATCCAGAAGCCGCGCATCGGGCGTTGGGTGCTTTCGCTGGGCGGTCTCATCTGCGCGATCTCGGTCTTCGCCATCGTGATCACTCACAGCTTCGAGCAGGTGGCTGAGAACCAAAAGCAAGGCCAGGACCTCATCGAGGCTGCCCTCGATGATGACCCCACGAACGCAAACGCCGTCGCAACGAATCCCGGGTCTGTTACTGGCACTGTGACCGGTCCCGCTGATGCACCGCTCGCCGGCGTCACCATCGAACTCGTGGGCCTCGACGATATCGACGGGGTCATCGCCGCCACCTCAAGCGCAGCCGACGGCACGTATCAAATCCCAGGCTTAAGTAATGGCACGTTCAAGATCCGCGCGGCTGGAGCGGGCTTCTCGACCAGTTGGTTCGGCGGCGAGAGCTTTGCCGAGGCAAGCGAGGTCGGCGTGACTCTCGGCGAGGTGAGCGAGGACGTCGACTTCTCCCTCGAAGGACGACCGGGCTCGATCACCGGTCAGGTCGTCGCGGAAGATCCCGCCGGAGCGTTCGCTGTGCTCGTGCGCACCGCCGAGTCGATCGATGGTATGACCGATGCCGAGGTCGAACGAGCTGAGGTGGCTCCCGACGGCACATTCACGTTCCCTGAGGTGCCCAGTCCGGCCACCTACGAAATCCAGATCGCCAAAGCCGGCTTCACTGCCGAGCCAAGGCCCGTCCGCCTCGCTGGCGGTGAGGCCGCTCAAGGCATTGAGATTCTACTCCGGGAGGGCAACGGCACCATCAGCGGCGGCGTCCTCGGTCCGGCTGGGGCGCTTGGCAACGTCACTGTCGAAGCGACCGATGGCGTGTCCACCATCGCGACGGTCTCGCTCACCACCGGCGACCTGGGTGCGTTCACGCTGCGCGACCTGCCCACCCCCGGCACCTATACGGTCACGTTCTCCCGAGAGGGGTTCGCCAAGGAATCAATCAGCGTCCCCCTTAACGACGTAGCCACCGTCGACAACATCTCCGTACGTCTTGTGCCCGCACTCGGCACGATCGAGGGCGTCGTGCGCACATCCTCGGGTGCACCGCTTGGCGGCGCCTCGGTCACCGTTTCGGGAGGCGGCATCACCCGCACCACCGCGGCGGCATCCACGGGCTTGGCTGGGGCCTACATCCTCGACGAGCTACCGATCCCCGGCACCTACACCGTCACGTTCAGCGCACCCGGCTACGTTTCGGAGACTCGAGCGGTTGATCTGGCGTCAGTCGCCGGCACCAGCCCTGCCGTGTCCATCGATACTAACCTCGTGCTGAGTACAGGGGCTGTCGGCGGCACCGTGACCGCGGCCGGCCTCGAGGTCGCCCAGGCGTCGGTGTCACTCACCAACGGAATCCTGACCTACACGACGACATCAGCCGACGAACCGGTCGGCGTCTACCGACTCGCCGGAATTCCGGCCGGTGTCTACACCCTCACGGTCGTCCGGACCGGCTCGGCCACATCGTCGCAGCTGATCTCACTCAATCCGGGCGACGATCTCCTGGTCGACGTCGCGCTCGAACCCCAGGCAAGCATTTCCGGTCTGATCTTCGATGACAACAGTGGCTCCCCCATTGCCCGACCGGACGCGATCGTCGAGCTCTATCTCGTTGAAACTTTCCCCGGCGCAGCACCTCTGCAGACGATCGTCACCGGTGCCGACGGCGCTTACACGTTCCTCGGACTTGATGCGCCCAACAGCTATGTCGTCGCCGTCGCGGCGGCGGCGAACGACCCCACGCTGGTGGCTTCCACGCTCGTGGCACTGCTCCCCGGTCAGCAAGTGACCGGCGCTGACGTGACAGTTCCCTGATCGCGTTGTCAGAATCGGCGAGGACAAATGCCCAACTGCTCCAGATCTCGGCGATAATACCGATATTCCCTTTGCCGCTCTCGGGCGGCATCTCCTTGTCCGGATGATCGGATTGTCGTTGTGATCACAGCCTTGCTGCATAGTCGTGATGTTCACATCGCGCCCGGTGCATCAGCGGAGATCGTCCTCGATCTGGTCAACAACGGCCGCGACCCCATCCTGCCTCGGATCAATGTGTCGGGGGCTCCTCCCGGCGTTGTTGCGGTGCCGCAGCTGACCCAACCCATCGCTCCGGGTGAAACCCGTCGCACATCGCTTGGTTTCGTCGTCCCCCGCACGTTCTCGTCGGGTCGCCATCAACTCTCGCTCCGGGTCCACATCGACGGCGTTGAAAGCGACTCGACCGCCGTCTCGTTCACCCTCAGCGTCCTGGCGCTCGACAATGTGGCGATCAGCATCAATCCCGCGTCGGTTCGTGGTCGCTGGCGCGGCCGCTTCAAAGTGGTGCTGCACAACCGCTCCAATGCCCCCACCGAACTCGATCTCACGTCTCAATCCGACGATGTCAGCGTCACCTTCAAACCCAAACGAGTTCGGGTCCGTCCCGGCGAGCGAACCACCACCCGCGCCGTCGTTCGGTCGAAGCCCGTTTTGTTTTCGACGTCATCGCGAAAGCCATTCACGGTCTTCGCCCAGGCACAGTCGCGCCCTCTCCAGACTGGCGCCGTTTTCTCCCAACGACCACTCATCGGAGGGTTCGCCCGACGCGGCGTGCTCATCTTGGCCATGCTGGCGTTGGCCGTCGGCGGTGTTCGCCTCACGCTCGACCTCCTTCGCAATGAGGGAGACGACCAGGTCTCCTCTGACACGCTGAGCGAGACAGCCGACGATGCGGGCGGAGACGGCAGCGGGTCCGAAGGCAGCGGCGGTGCGGCTGGCAGCAGCGACGGGTCCGGTGACGGGACGGACGGCACCGACGCCACCGCCACGGGCCAGGTCAGCCTCGCCGACGAGTCCGAGCCGTCGGGCGTGGAGATCCAGCTCCGCCCGATCTCGCTCAACGATCCCATCTCGCCCAACACGAAGATCGTCAACGACAGCACCGATCGGGGCACTGCCGACCGGAGCAATGCCAAGTCATTGGCCTGGGTCACACAGCACGTTCGGGCTCAACAAGGCAACTCGCAGCCGATCAGTATCATCACCGGTGCAAGTGGCACCTGGAAGCACAGCTCACTGGTCCCCGGTGGCCACTATGAGCTGCTCTTTTCAAAATTGGGCTACACCAGCCAGGCGTTTGTCGTGTCGCCAGTCGAGATCGGCGAACAACTCGAGCTCGAAGTCGTCCTCACGCCAGGCAACGGCGCGCTCGGCGGCACCGTCACAGACGGCTCTCGGGGCATCGGCGGCGCAAAGGTCACCATCACCGACGGCACCCTCATCTATACAGCAACCACATCGACCGAGCCCGGCCAGATCGGCCAGTGGGAAATCGAGGGCATTGGGACGCCAGCTCGGTATGTGCTCACCGTCGAGATGCCCGGCTTCGGTGCTGAGGTTCGCTCCGTTGACCTCGGCCCTGGAGGCAGTGACCAAAGCGTCAGCACCCGGCTCACCAGCGGCGTCGGCTCAATCATCGGCACGGTCTCCAACGGGGGGATCGGCCAGGGCGGTATAACCGTCATCGTTACGGGTGGCGACGTCTCGCTCACCACAACCTCGCTTTCGGACGACCCTGTCGGGACGTTCGCACTCCCCCAACTCCCCTTGGGCATCACCTACACGCTGGAAGCCAGCGGCCCTGGCTCGCTGACCCAGACGCAGGACGTGTTCGTGGATGGCGCTGAAACAGTGTTCATCCAGCTCATCTCATCCACCGGCCGCTTGCAAGGCACGATCGAGTCAGACACGCCTGCCAATCCCGCCCAGCCGGGGCTCGGGGATGTACGCGTCACTGTCACCGGCAACGACCTCGAGTTCGCCACCACATCGGCTGATACCGGCGAGTACACCTTCCCCGCCGTCCCGCCCGGCGAGTACGTCGTCACATTCGACCGATTCGAACATCTACCTCAGGCCATCCCGGTGATCTTGTATGCCGGCATCACCACAACCCAAGACGTCACACTGGAATTCGCGCCGCACACGGTGCCCAGGGCCAACGCCCGCCTCTTCGGCAAGATCACCAACCAACGCAACGAAGACGTCGGAGGTGCGATCGTCACAGTGTTGGGCCACGCTCCGACGGCACTGAGTCCGGGCGACGATGGCAACGGCAACCTTCAGGTCACCGCCGACGGAACCGGCAACTATGACATCCAAGGGCTCGATTTCGGTGCGTACACCGTGCGCATTCAAGCGTCTCAGCACCAGCTATCGGACAGCAGCGAAAGCTTCAGCCTCGATGCTGAGATCGAACGAGACCGGCAACTGTTCACCCTGGGCTCCTTCGAGGGTCACGTCCGTCCGTCGTGGGACATCAACCAGACATTGGGTATCGATGCGGCCAGTGTCTTTGTCACCAATGGGTCCACCGTCATCCCCGACACAACGGCATTCGTCGCCGGCGAAGGCTACGGCTACTACGCCATCTCCGACACACTGACTCCCGGCGATTGGACCGTCAGCGCCACCGTCCAGGGGTTCGTGGGGGAATCCACCACTGCCACCGCAGGACGCCTGGGGGAGACCACCGTGGTCCCTGATCTCTACCTCCACCTGCGCCCATCACTCGAGGTTCTCGTGGTCGCACCTCAAAACGACGGCACGTTCGACCCCATCGAGAACGCCGTTGTCACCCTCACCACAGCGCCCGCTGACTACTCCGGCGACGTGGCACTGACCACCGACGCAACCGGCGAGGTCGCCTACATCGAACCCAGATCCGGCGTGGTCCCCGCCACAACCCCCAGCCCAGTGCCAGGGAGCTACATCTTCAGCGTCACCGCGGCTGGCTACGAGTCAGCCGTTGGTCTAGGCGCCGTGCTGATACCCACCCCCGCGGCCTCGCAGACACCCGCCACGACCCGGCTTCAAGTCGCGCTGGTCCCATCCGCTCTACCCGGTGCGGGCTATCTCGTCGGCGGTACGATCTCCTATCAGCGCGACGGCGCCGACCATCCGATCAACGGGGCTCGGGTACAGGCCACCGTCATCAGCTCTTTCGACACATCGGTGGACCCGGCGGAGCCGACCGCGGTAACCACACCGATCGACATCACGTTCCCGACCGACGTGTGGTCGGTGCCTCAGCATCGCCATGGCGACGCGAACTACACATTCAGCCAGGCCGACTTCCACACGCTCATCCAAGCGATCAACGCGTCGGCCGACCTTGGTGGCGGACCCAACAACGATCTCGCCATCATGTTGTCGCCACTGGCCTCAAGTATCACCGGCAGCGTGGCCCATTCGACGGTTGGCGCCGTCGACACGAGCCAGTTCCAGATCGTGGCCAGCTCCGCCACGATGCCCGGAGCGGGCACTCAAACCATCGACATCCTTGCCGGCGGCGCCTACACCGTGCCCAGCCTGGTGCCCGGAACGTGGGACTTCAGCCTCCAACACGACTCTGGCAACAACGCTCGTTTCACGTTCCCCACCCAGTTCAGCTTCAACCTCGGGCCCAACGACAATCGGCTGCTAGCGGCACCCCTGACCATCGTCGAGAAGGTCGATCTCACTGTCAACGTCACCAGCGTGCTGCCCGAGCAGGCATCGATCTCGCTGTACAACGGGGCCAACCTCATCGCGACGATGACCGATCCGGGAAACATCGTTACGTTCACAAACCTCGATCCGGGTATCGCGTTCTTCCTTGATGTCTCGGCGGTGCGCCACGAGACCAAGATCGTCCCGGTTGCTGCCCTCTCCCCTGGTGGAGATACAACCGTCGTTGTCGACCTCGAAGCATGGGCGACCGTTTCGGGTCATGTCTCCGGCCGCATAGGCACCGCCGTCCCGGTCGATCGCAATCTCGACCTTGTCACCGTCACGCTCACGGACGTGTTGGGCCTTCTTACCCCAGTCTCGTACAACACCACCACGGCCGCCGACGGGACGTGGAGCCTGCAGGTACCTGCAGCAACCTGGGCCATCACCTACGCCCGCACGGACTACGGCTCAAACCCGGTCACCCCCGCCGTCAACATCGTGGCGGTAAACGACACCAGCTATCCGCAAGGCACGGCCGTTCTGCTCGTGACTCCGGTGGATGTCCAGTTCCAGATACTCAGCGACGAGACGGATGCGGGCGGCGCGCAGCTCATCTTGAACGGGGCCATAATCTCGCTGACCCACGCCACCGAATCTGCCGGTGCCAATCAAATTCAGCCCGCCACCGGCTTCGTCACCTTCGCCAGCCTTCAAACGGTCACGTGGCAGGTCACCATTACCGCCGCCAACCACTCCACCACGGTGTACAACCTCGTGGTCGATCCCGGCGGACTCGTCGGCCCCGAGGTGATAACCCTCAACCGCAACCAGAGCACCATTCACTTCGAGGCAACCGCTCGGGTGAACGTTGGTGGCAACAAGAGCATCGGACCTATCGAAAACGTCCGCATTGAGTTCCCCGATAACTCAGGCAAGTTCTACTTAACTGCCAATGACGGCACCTACGACCTCAACAATGTCGAGAACCGCAACTACAAGAAGATCGACTTCGACGCTGAGCCCGGCGTCTACCCCAACCTCAAGTACAGCTTCGAAATGATCAACGTCAACGTTTCGGCCCAGCCGAGCACTGTCAACGCTCCGGCTGTGCTCGACGCCGTGGACGGCCAAATCGACCTCACCGTTACCCAGGTCAACGCCAACACGGCGGCAGACTTCACGAACCTCGACGCCCAACTGTATTTCGTCACCGTGGCCGGCGGCGAGGTAGCACACGGCACCGCTCAGCAAATTGGAGCTGATAAGACTCACAGCTTCACCGTGCCGCCATCCAAGCCCGACACCCTCGCCTCGGGCAACCGACTCCACTATTGGGAGATCCGTCTCACCGGCACCGGGTTCGCGGACACCATCAGCGTCCCTATCGATGTCAACCCCAATGCGACGTCCGCTATCTCCGTGCCGATCAATACCACGCCAACCTCTCCGGCCGGTCTCGGCCTCACGACGAGCGCCGGCCAGTTTGTAGCGACATGGACAGCAGTACCTGTCGCCGCTAACGGTGGAACTCCAGTCACCGACTACACCGTTGAGTGGGGCCCGACTGGGGGCGCGTTCCTGAACTCGCTCGACACCGGTGGGCCAACGACCCTCATCGTCACAACCAACTTCTCGGCGGGCGACACCATCGATGTACGGGTCCGAGCGAAGAACTCGGTGGGCAGCAGCGCGCCTGGCACCGTCGAAATGATCACCATTCCGGACACGCCCGGTCAGGTCAGCGACCTCGCCGTAACGGTCTCGGCAGTGGGCCAGCTCACAGCGACATGGTCCGCACCCGCTGCCAATGGGTCCGCGATCACGTCATATGAGCTCCAGCGACGACTCTCGACGGGGAGTTGGGGCACCCCGGCAGATGTCACGATCGTCGATCCGGCCACAAGTCCGACCGTCGTTTCGAGCCTCACTCCCAACCTGACATACGTCTTCCGGGTCCGAGCCGTCAACGCGGTCGGCAATGGCGCATGGTCTTCCGATATGAGTGAGAAGGCAGTGGGCGTGCCGGGTGCGCCGACGATCACCACGGTCACGG
>JAACCU010000272.1 GCA_009937405.1 Actinomycetota bacterium | reverse complement strand
GTCATCGGCGCCTACCTCCAAGGCAATGACTGCGTCGATCTCCTCATTTCGAGCCGAAACCATGATCACAGGTGTCTCGTTGACTGCTCTGATTTCTCGGCAGACGTCGATTCCGGACATTCGCGGCAGCATCACATCGAGCAGGACCAGATCTGGGTGCGTGGCACGCCAGACCTCCAGAGCTTCAACACCATCGGCAGCCAGATGGACAACGAAGCCTTCGTGGGTGAGCGCCTGCCGGAGACCTTCCCGAAATGCAGGCTCATCGTCGACTACCAGGATACTCACACCGGGGGTCATGGGCCCACCGTACCCGCCGTTGGCAGATGCATAGAAAACTTCGAACCTTCGCCGGGCTTTGACTCGACCAGCACCTTCCCACCGTGGTTCTGCGCCACATGGCGAACGATCGCCAACCCCAGACCCGTGCCCCCCGAGTCTCTGCTCCGCGCCCGGTCCACTCGGTAGAAGCGTTCAAAGACACGCTCAAGCTCGGCGCGAGGGATACCAACCCCATCGTCTTTGACGGTGATCGACGCGCCATCCTCGATGGCCTCTACAGAAACCGTGATCAGTTGCTCCGGGTCCGAGTACCGAACTGCGTTGTCGAGAAGATTCGTCAGGGCTCGCACCAACTGTCGGCGGTCCCCCGACACAGAGAGTTCGGCCGGGAGCCCGACCGTTGAAATCTCGACACCGTTTCCGTCGGCAAACGACCGAACCTTTTCGATCGCCGCATGCACGATGAGATCGAGGTCGAGCACATCGAACGATGTCTCGGTCTCCTCCAGACGAGTCAGCTCCAAAAGATCGTCGATGATGTCGCCAACCCGTGTGACCTCCCGGCGGAGCATCTCCGTCAAACGCTCTCGGTCCTCGACGTCCTGGTCGCCCTCGAGTGCCTCAGCCAACAACGAGATCGCCCCCACCGGCGTCTTCAACTCATGTGAAACGTTGGCGACGAAATCCCGCCGAATGGCATCCACCCGGCGCGACTCAGCAATCGAATCAATCACCGCGAGCCCTCGCGTTGGCCGCGGCTCGGAGCCGTCGGAACGTGTCCGTGCTCGTTCCGCAGCCTGGATCTCGGGCAGCCAACCATCGACGATGTAACGGACGCGTTCGCCGACATTTTCGGCGTGATCGCCGATTCGCTCATAAAACCGTCCGACCAGGGCCAGCTGCAGCGATTGCTGTGGATCGAGGTCGCCGCGCCGAGCGTCAGAGATCACGTGCTGGGTGTAGTGGTAGTGAAGATCATCGAGCACATCGTCGAGCTCGTCGATCGACTCCGCCAGGAGTGAGTCGCGGGTGCGAAGAGACTCTGCGGCTCGGCGCATCAATAGCTGGGCTTGCGCCGACATCCGGGCGACAAGATCACGCACCTGATCATCGGGCCGAGACCCCTGCAGCCGTCCCACCGCCTTTGCGATGTTGCTTACCAGGTCGCCACCGCGCTCCACGTCCATGTTGATGTGCATAGCGGCGACCACGAACCGAAGATCAACCTCAAGTAGCCGCTCACCAACCAGGGCGGCGATACAGCCCTCCTCGACCTGGAGCGAAAGGAGATCGATATCGTCGTCGGCATCGACCAGCCGGTCCGCTGCGGCAACATCACCCTCGAGCATCGCTGAGGTGACCAGCCCGACCCGCTCGGCCACCATCTCCACCATCGTCAACAAGTCTTGCTCAATCACGGCCAAGCGATCGGCGAGATCTGTCGGAATAGTGGTCACGGATGGCTCCTCACTCGGCAACAACACTGCCCTCTGACAAGCGTGCCACACCTCCATCAGTGTGCCCGTTCTCGACGCGGAGCAGACCGTGAGTGAACGGGCCCGATCGATCAGGTAAACGGTTGGTGAACGACCCCGCCCGGGCCGTGTTGACCCCGAAACCGTAGTGATATGTTCGGGCTCGTCATGGATCAGACAACTGCTCCCCTCACCCCTCGAGAGATGCCGACCGGGGCACGAGCCGTCCTGGTTGTGACCCTCATCTACATCTTCCTTGTTGGCGTCGGCCTGCTTGAGGGCGGCATCAAGGTGATGGGGGCCGATACCCAGGCTCAGCTGTTCGAAGGCGTCAGCAACCCAATAGCCGGACTGTTCGTCGGCATC
>JAACCU010000271.1 GCA_009937405.1 Actinomycetota bacterium | reverse complement strand
GCGCAGGACCTCCTCAGAGGCGGTCTGCCAGAGGAGGTCGAGGTTGTCGACGGCGACGAGTTTGGCGACCTGATCAGGGTTCTGAGCGAAGTGCCAGATCCCTGAGCCGATGGCGCTCCATGTGGTGTCGATGCCGGCGATGATGAGAAGGGCGATGTAGCCGCACTTGAGGTCCCAGTCGACTGGCTCACCGTCGATCTCGGCATTGGCGATCATTGTGAGCATGTCATCTTGCGGATGGGCGAGTCGATCTTCCAGAATCTGGCCGATGTAGGTGTCCATCTCGGTCATGACTTCGACGCGCACGGCGTTGTCCCGAGGAGCGAGCTGGAAGTTGCGATAGATCCAGTCGCGAAACAAGTCGGCGTCTTCTTCAGGGATGCCAGTGAGCTTGCAGATCCCGTGAACGGGGATGTGCTGGGTGTACTGCTCAGCGGCGTCCACCTCGTTGGCATCTCTCAGCTCAGCAATCAACGAACGACAAAACGTTCGCATCTCATCTTCCATCTGGTTGATGTTTTTGGGGCTGAACGCCGGCAGCAGGAGTCGGCGATGTCCGTGGTGGTCGGGCGGATCGGACGTGATGGGCGGCGCGGGTCGGCGTAGCGCTCGGTTGTGGCGACCGGGCACTCTTTGCGGATGTCGTTCCAGATGTCGATCGCGTTGGCGCCCCATGGATCGTCGAGCCAGTCCCAGTCCTTGGTCCAGTTCGTGACTGGGGGAAGATCTTGTGTGTCAGATTCGTACGCCAAGGCGAACTCCTGGATAGCAGCAGTTCAGTCCAGGTTAGTCAAATGACTAAATCTGTCAAGGAGAGGCTAGCTCGACACGGATTTGCGGCCGAATCCCCGCGTTACGCGGTCTGATAACGCACGTATCGGGACAGGCCCCGGGCGTGAGCTAGTCGCGGAAGTTGGTGAACTGGAGGGGCAGCCCGAAGTCGTGGTCCTTCAGGGCTGCGATGGCGGCCTGGAGGTCGTCACGTTTCTTGCCGCTCACCCGGAGTTGGTCGCCCTGTGTCGATGACTGCACACCCTTGAGGCTGAGACCCTTGATGTACTTGTTGAGTTCTTTGGCCTTCTCCGAGGAAATGCCGGCCTGGAGGCTTGCGGTCTGGCGAACAGAAGCTCCGCTGGCCGGCTCGATGTTGCCATAGTCGAGCACCTTCATTGAGACCTTTCGCTTCACCAGCTTCTCCTCGAGAACCTGACGCAGCGCGGCGAGTCGGTCTTCGCTGTTCGACGCCATGTTGATGGCGTCCTCAGTGAGATCAATCGACGAGTCGGTGCCCTTGAAATCGAACCGCTGGCCGATCTCACGGGCGGTCTGGTCGACCGCGTTGCGGACTTCTTGCATATCTACTTCTGAAACAACGTCGAAGGTCGGCATGAAGCTGACGGTACTACGATGAAAGCCAGTCAGTACGCGGCCACTTGTGGCGCGGCCACAAGCGGCCACATCATCGTCTGAACCATGGCCAAAATCTCGCGCTACTTAGCGACCGTCTCTTTACGAGTGGCATCGATCTTTACCTCGGTCGGAGTGAGAATCGCGTCGGCGACTGCCAGCGTTCTCGCAGCATCCGTCTCTGTGGTTGATCATGTCTCGATCGCGGCTAGTTTGGCTTCGTGAACGATCTTGGCGTGACATTCCTTGGTGGAAGCCTGCGCATGGACATGATCACTCTGCCCGCAAAATGTGACAACCCAATCGGCTGGGCAGAGAACCCTGTGAGCGTTGGGCTCTAGTGCTCACTGACCCTCAATCGGGCTCTGTTGCCGCCGACTCGCAGACTGCGGACCGTCTCCGTTTGACGGCGCTCGTCACCGGCCTGATCTATCTCGGTTGGCGTCTGGTGTTTACGTTCAGCGGTGCGAACCCGGTGATGTTCTTCCTTCTGGTGGCTGCCGAAGCGTTCGGCATGCTGCGACTCTGGATGGAAGTCTCGCTCATTGGCGACCCCCGCCCCGTTGAGCGCCAACCGAAAATCTGTGAGGCACCCAACGCCGATGTCGTTGTGATCGTGACCGACGAACCAGCGAGCGAGGTCCGGGCTGCAGTCCTGTCAGCGCAGCTGACCCGGGGCTCTGGAAAGCTGATCATCGCGGATCGCGACAACCGTCCCGAGGTTGCCGAGCTCGCCCTAAGGCTCAAAGTCGAGCGAGTAATCGGTTCGCTGGACGGCGACCTTGGAGAGCTCATCGACATCGCTCTCTCGCGTTGCCCCTCTCTCTACACCCTCCTCATGCCCGCCGACCTTGTGGTGCTCCCCGATGTCCTCGAAGCGACGTCCGGTGCCTTTGATGACCCAGACGTCGGTGTCGTGCTTTGCCGTATCGAAAACACCAACGCCGCCAACGCCGTCGACTTCGGTGGATACGGCGAGCATCAGCTGCGCGACTCACTGATGCTCGGCAAGGCCCACGACCGCGGAGTCCTCCCTTGGTGGTCAGATATGGCGGTCGTTCGTAAGGCCGCTATCGAGGCCATCGGCGGTATGACCCATGCTGGCTCCGCCGTCACAATGTCGACCGGCCTTCGCCTCCAGGCCGACGGGTGGCGTGTCGCAGATGTGCCTGTCGTGGTCGCCCGACGCCTTGCCCCGTGGAGCGACGATCACCACCTCCATCGCTGGGCTCGCGATCTTTACGAGCATCTTGCCGTGTTGGTTGACTCCGATGCGCCACGCAAAAACGAACACTCGACAAGGCTGAGTCGCAGCGGGTACCGCGCCGCCGGGATCCATGTTGGCCGCTCAATCCAACGAATTGTCCTGGTCGGAATCCTCTTCACCACGATGTTTACGTCATCGCTGCCCTTGGTGGCGAACCCCATTGTCCTCATCGTGCTGTGGGGGGCATGGATGGGTTCGTCGGTTGCGCTGCGCTATGACGCCACGCGGTCGGTTGGGTTCACCGCTTGGATCATCAACGACCTGCTCCTTCTCACCACCAACGTCGCGGTGGCGTGGCGGGCTCTATCGGGTCGCCCGCTTCAGAGTCGGCTCACCGAACCGGCCCCGGGTCGTCAAGCACGCCGCATCTTCCTGATGGTGCTGCAAGTGGGGCTGAGTGGAGCCTTGCTTGCTTTTAGCACCGGTACCCTGCGCGCTCCGCACGGTGATTTCGCCACCCTCGTGATGTTCGGTATGTCGGTCTGGCTGATCGTGATGGTCTTGCAGGCCAACATGGTTCCCGGGCTCCGCCAGGTTCGTCAAAACTTCCGGACCTTTGAAGCGCTTGAAGTGCTCGCCTCCAAATCACGCATGAGCGTCATCGGCGTCTCACCGTTTGGTATTGGTGTGGTCTCAGAAGCATCGCTCGAGGTCGGAACCCGGATCCGTCTCGCCTTCGGTCTGCCCCAGGCTGATGGGGAGTTAGCCCGCATCGAGGTTTCGACCAGGGTCAAACGGTCCAGTCCTGAAGGTACGCATCATGTCGCGTACCTGGCGTTCGCTCTCCTCACCGATGACCAGATGGATCGCGTCATCGAGTACTGCTCGGTCGTCTCCGCTATGCGAGCGCTGCGCGACAATCCCGGTGTGGCGGCTGAGGGACTGACGATCGCTGATGTTGGGCACGACTAGTCAATAACAGTTTGAAGCCTCAAACTCTGTCGCACTTTCGGCGCCGCCAGATACAGTTTTCAGCTATCCACGGGTCGGTGCCCGAGTGGCCAAAGGGAACGGGCTGTAAACCCGTCGGCATCGCCTACGAAGGTTCGAATCCTTCTCGGCCCACAATGGACGAAAGATCCGGCGAACGTTCGCCGGATCTTTCACGTTTTCACGGGTCTTTCCCTTAGCCCAGCATGTGCTGCATGACCGTGACATCGAGCCATGTGCCAAACATTCGTCCGACCTCCTTCTGGACGCCAACGACGGCGAAGCCGACCGAATGGTGCAGGGCGATCGATGCTTCGTGGCCTCCAGCAATGTGGGCCAACACCGTGTGGAATCCGCGCCCCTTGGCCATGGTCACCAACTCTTCGAGCAGCGCTTTTCCGACGCCGAAGCCTCGGGCTGACTCGCTCACATAGATGCTGTTCTCCACTGTGGTGTTGTAGGCCGGGCGGCTCCGGTAGGGCGACAGTGAAGCGAACCCCAGGATCTCACCATCGCTTTTTCGTTCAGCCACGATGGCCCCGAGGGCACCTTCTCGTTCGCGCACCCAGTCCTGCTGGTCAGCGAGGCTTCGAGGGACGAGGTCAAACGTGACGAGCGACGTTTCGACCTCATGGTTGTAGATCGTGCGGATCGCTTCAGCGTCGGCAACGGTCGCATTACGCAGCAACATCGCGCCACCGTAGCGACACCGCCGCCTCAGACGTGGTTGGATACGACAAGGGTCCAACCAGTAGATGCTCGAAACGTTCTTGGGGGCGAACTCGCCGAATGCGGGGCTGACCCCGTGACCGGGTTCTTCCGTGATGGGTGCTGCAACACCGCCGACGATGACGTCGGATCCCACACGGTGTGCACGACGGTGACCGAACGATTCCTTGAATACTCGAAGGCGTCAGGCAACGACCTTTCGACGCCGCGACCGGAATGGGGATTTGCGGGTCTGAAGCCCGGCGACGGCTGGTGCGTGTGCGCCTCGCGTTGGCTTGACGCGGCGACCGCCGGGGCCGCAGCCCCGGTCCGGTTGGCGGCGACCCACGAACGGGCGCTTGAGATCGTGCCGCTTTCGATCCTGCGTGCTCACGCCCTCGACTCCGACAACTGAAAGGTCGCGGCCAACCTGACTCGCTGTCGGCGCAACGTGCGCCTAGATTGAGGACGTCGATCTGAGGAGGATCCATGGAGCCTACTGACGTCATCGAGGCCACAGAAGCAGCGCTGACCGACACCGAGACCGAAGAGTTGGTGGAAGAAGAGCTCCTCGTTGAGGAGATCTCCATCGACGGGATGTGCGGCGTCTACTAACGATGCCATTCAACCTCGATGCGCCGTATCGCCTTCATGATCAGGTTGCGCTCCGCCCCGAGCCGTTCGGCGCCCTTGCCTACCATTACGGGAATCGACGGCTGAACTTCCTCCGAGCGCCAGAGCTGGTGACGCTCGTGCGTTCGCTCAGCGATCACGACTCAGTTCGAGCGGCACTCGCCGCATCGAAGATCGAGGAACGGCGCTGGCCGTCCTTCGAGAAGGCCCTCGCCTCCCTGGCAGAGTCCGACGTCTTGGTGGCGCCGTGACCGCTCTTGTCATCCCGCCCACACCGGTACCTGAAGGAATGGTGCTTTCGCCGGTCAAACAGAGCGGCCTCGGTGATCAGATGAAGGCCGGGCTCGACGCGCCCATCTGTCTCACATGGGAATTGACGTACGCCTGCAACTTGCAATGCGTGCACTGCCTCTCCTCGTCGGGTCGCCGTGAGCCCGGCGAGCTCAACACCGAACAGTGCGAAGCGGTGATTGATGAGCTGGCGCGAATGCAAGTCTTCTACATCAACATTGGTGGCGGTGAGCCAACGATTCGCCCCGACTTCTGGCATCTCGTCGACTACGCGGTCAGCCATGATGTTGGCGTAAAATTTTCGACCAACGGCTCGCGGATAGATGCCGCGGTTGCCCGCCACCTGGCCGAGTCGGACTATGTCGATGTCCAGATCTCGATCGATGGTGCCGACGCGGCCACGAACGATCATGTGCGTGGCGAAGGTTCCTTTGCCACTGCGATCGAGGCGATGGAGCACCTCCAGGTCGCCAACTTCGGCGAGTTCAAAATCTCAGTGGTGATGACCCGTCACAACATCCCGCAGATCGAAGAGTTCAAAGCGCTCGCCGATCATTATGGAGCACAGCTTCGTCTGACTCGCTTCCGGCCCTCCGGCCGCGGCGCCGACTCCTGGCACGAATTGCACCCCACCGACGCGCAACAAGTCGAGCTCTACCACTGGCTGCTCGGCCACCCGGAGGTGCTGACCGGCGACTCCTTCTTCCATCTCTCCGCGCTGGGCGAACCGCTCCCGGGTCTCAACTTGTGTGGGGCTGGTCGAGTGGTCTGCCTGATCGACCCACTCGGCGATGTCTACGCCTGCCCGTTCGTCCTTCACGACGATTTCAAGGCCGGTTCGGTTCTCGACGGCGGCGGCTTCCAGCACGTCTGGCAGCAGAGCGATCTGTTCGCTGAGCTGCGTCAGCCACAATCAGCTGGCGCCTGTGCATCGTGCGGCCAGTTTGACGCCTGCCAGGGTGGTTGCATGGCGGCAAAGTTTTTCACCGGCATCCCGCTCGATGGCCCCGACCCTGAGTGCGTCCTTGGATTCGGCGCTGACCTTGTGGCCGCAGCCGACGCGAATGCGCGGCCAGCAGTCGGCAAGGATCACAGCCGCACTCGCGTCAGCTTAGGGAAGAAGCCCTAGGGCTTCTTCGGTAGCCGACGACCCACCTCATGGGCGATTAGTCGTCGACAATTTCGGGTTGGCGTCAGCGGCGCATCTGCATCAGAAGACGCAGTACGTACCAGAACAGCATCATCACACTGGTGAACAGGGTGAGCGAAGCGGCCACGTGGGCCTGGACGGGGTACCGGCGAATGATGTTTTGCGTTTGGTAAAGGATTGAGCCTCCGGCGAGGGCGATCATCGCTACCGAAAACCAGATACCGAGTTGGAAGCCGAAGAGGACGGCGCCGAGGATTAACACCATCGCCGCGACGCCACCGAACATGATCATCGGCCGAATGAACGACAGATCCTTGCGAGTGATGATGGCGATCCCCGTGAGGCCGGTGAAGGCAACGGCAGTGAGCAGAGCGGCCGCGGCAACCGTTGTGCCGGCACTCTCGATGTTGAAGGCGTAGTAGAGGAAGGGGGCGAAGATCAGGGCTTCGAGCGCAGCCATGCCGAACAAGGCACCGTATTGCTTCGATGGGTTGAGCATGTCGGTGGCGGCCTGGCCGACCATCCACTGGCCGACCATGAACAGGCCCATGATCAGCAGCCAGCGTGAACCGCCGCCAGACACGAAGTTGTAGACGCCCTCGGCAAAGCCAGTGGTAAAGAAGAGTGCCTCGATGGCGACGAACGCAGCGATGGCGCCCATGAGGTGCTGGTAGACGCGGACAACGAAATCGCCACGGGTGGTTTCGTCCAGCTCAATAACTGGTCGAAGATCGAGTTCCGAATAGCTCATTACTGCTCCTGCTTGAGGTCACCACGAGTGTAGATCACCTCGTGTCGTTGTCCGCCCCGGCATGCGTTCAGATGGTCCACTATGGTGCGGCCATTCCCCCGAAACAGGAGTCTCACAATGGGTATTTTCAGCAAACTGAAGAAGACCGCCGCCGACAACAGCGACAAGATAGAGGACGGCATTGACACGGCTGCCGATCTCGCCAAAGACAAGGTTGCCGGCCATGACGACAAGATCGACATGGCCGCCGACAAGGCCAAGGACCTGGTCGACAAGGTCGAAGGCGACGACGACTGAACTGATTGGTGGACGGCGGCGGGGGTTCGCTCCCGCCGCCACCGCTACCCTCGGGATCTGAAACTGGCCCGAGAGGTGATATGCCGTGAGCAATGACTGGTTTGAGTCGATCGCTGTCGCTCAGGAACGAGCGAAGAAGCGTCTACCGGCATCGGTGTACGGAGCCATCATGGGCGGTACTGACGCCGGCATCTCCCGGGCCGACAATGTCGACGCGTTCGGTGAGCTAGGTATCCGTCCCCTTACCGCCGGCCAGCCCCCGGAACGCGACATGAGCGTCACGGTGATGGGCCAGCCGTCGTCGATGCCGGTTCTCATCTCGCCGACTGGCGTGCAGGCCGTTCACCCTGATGGCGAAGTCGCTGTCGCTCGCGCCTCCGCTGCTCGCGGTGTGCCGATGGGGCTGAGTTCGTTCGGCAGCAAGCCGATCGAAGAGGTAGCCGCGGCGAACCCGCAGACTTTCTTCCAGATTTATTGGGCCGGCGATCGTGACTCGATGGTTGCTCGATGTGAGCGTGCCAAAGCCGCCGGGGCCGTAGGCCTCATTCTCACGCTTGATTGGTCGTTCGTTCACAGCCGCGACTGGGGATCCCCGGCGATCCCCGATTCGATGGGGCTGAAGACGATGATCACACACGCCCCCGAGGTTCTGCGTCGTCCCGGTTACCTGATGAGCTGGCTTCGCACCTTCCAGCTACCGACCCTTGGCGTTCCGAATTTCGCGGTTGATGATGGTCCGGTGCCTGGTTTCTTTGAGGCCTACGGCACATGGATGGGCACTCGGCCCCCCACTTGGGAAGACGTTGCCTGGCTCGCCGAAGCCTGGGGTGGTCCGTTCATGGTGAAAGGTATTTACCGCGCCGACGAGGCGCGCCGAGCCCGAGATGCCGGCGCCACGGCTATCTCCGTCAGCACCCACGGTGGCAACAACCTCGACACTGTCCCTGCGGCCATTCGTGTTCTGCCCGAGATCGCCGAAGCTGTTGGCGACGACATCGAGGTAGTGCTCGACTCTGGTATCCGGCGCGGCAGCGATGTGGTGAAGGCCGTAGCGCTCGGCGCCAAGGCTGTGATGATCGGTCGGGCGTACCTGTTCGGTTTGGCCGTCAACGGTCAGGCCGGCGTTGAGAACGTGCTGGACGTGATGCGGATGGGTATCGACTCAACAATGCTCGGTCTCGGCAAGTCGAGCCTCGCTGAACTTGGTCCCGAGGATCTGATCATCCCCGACGGCTTCTCGCCACCTCGTCTCGACTCGCCTATCGGCTAATCAGTTTGTGAGGGCTGCGGGTGTGGCTTAGTCCGGTCGTTCCACAGGGGCGCGTTCGGTCCAGACATCGCCGGGGCCCGGGTTGGTCGCCGCCGCGGTTCCGCCGAAGTGATGGACGATGCCCCACACTGCGTTGAGTGCTGTCTGGACTGCGCCCTCCGCCCACCCAGGCGTCCACGAGACATCGTCACCGGCAAGGAAGACGCCTGGCTGCGCCGCCGGGAACTCGTCCTGCATGAAGTGGCTGTACATGCGACGGCTGTAGCGATAGTGGCCGGGCAGTGCGCCCTTGAATGCACCGAGGAAGTCGGGGTCGGACTCCCACGAAACGGTGATCGGCTCACCGATCACATGGGACGCCAGGTCCGTGTCGGGGTAGATCTTCTCGAGCGTCTCGATCGCCAGTCGAGCCCGATGGTGCGCCGACATCGTCAGCACCTTGGCGGCGTCCGCTTCCCACGCGTAGCTAAGGCAGATCACGGCCGGTTGATCAGGGCCATTGTCGAACAGGTATGTGCCACGCGTGTTGCGATCGGTCAGGGTCATGGCGAGTGGGGGACGACCGGTCACGGGGTCTCGCTCGTTCCAGAACGGCCGATCGACCATGACGAACGTCTTCGCCGACTGCATGTATCGAGTGCGGTCGAGGGCCATCCAGTGGTCCTGGCTGAAGAGCGTCTCGTCGACATCGATAGACGTTGTCAGCAACCAGCTTTGTGTGGCGATCAGGACGGCCGAGTAGCTGCGGGCGACGCCGTTGCGGTCGGTGACGTTGATGGTGCCATCGCCGCTCCGTCGAATCGCCGCGACGCCGGGGCGAGGGGCACCGCTGTGAAGCGAGTCGAGCGACTGGCCATCGACCTCAAGGGACCAAAGCCCACGCGGCACCTGCTCGGCGCCTCCGACGATCAGGTGCTGATCGTCCTCGAAGCCGCAGAGCACCACACGAAGGATCTCGAGCATGGAGTTGGGGAAGTCGCTGTCCCAACCGCCGGTGCCGAAGCCGACCTGGCCGAACACTTCTCGATGCCGAAACGAGAGCTCGGAGAACGAACGGGATGAGGCGACAAAGTCGTAAAAGGTGCGGTCGTCCCATCGCTCGACAAGTGTCGACCATCGCCGTCGAACTTCGGCGGCGTCGCGAGTGTCGATGGCGGCACGCATGCCGGCGAAATCGGCGTGCTCGTTGAGTGCCGCGTCCCAAGCCTCTGCTACTTCGCGAAACAATGGCGGGAGATCGTCGAGCGTCTCGGCGAAAATGGGTACGCCGCCGAGATCGATCACGGTCGTGGGAGCCGCCGGGGTCAGCGGGTTGGGAAACGGGCGGGTGCCGAGTCCAAGCATGTCGACATAATGAAAGAAGGCGGTCGACGAGCGAGGGAAACGCATGCCGCCGAGTTCGGCGATCACATTGTTGGCCGCGCCGAAACGCTGAGATCGCAGCCGGCCCCCGAGCCGGCCCGATTCGTAGACAACAGGGACGAGGCCGAGCTTCATCAACTCGTGTGCCGCGACGAGGCCGCCGATCCCGCCGCCGACGACGGCGACTTCAGTGCCCTGCCGGTCAGCGGGGATAGAGCCAAGACCAGCGCTATTGGTCAGCCAGTCGTCGTACGCGAACGGAAAATCAGGGCCGAACGCAGATAAGGGCTGCGCTGATGTGTTCGCCATCCGGCCACGGTAGCTGGGGGGGCTACCCTCGGGTGATGACTGGAGCGACTTCCCGGAGCCTCGGAGCAATGACGACTCTGGAGGTCGCGGCCGGTCGCTGGCACCTGCTCGTTCCGCTTGGTTCGACAGAACAGCACGGTCCCCATCTGCCCCTCGACACCGACACTCGCATTGCCGTTGCCGTCGCTGAATCGGCGGCCGCTCACATGGCCAATGCCGTTGTGGCCCCGGCACTCCCGATCGGTGCTGCCGGGGAGCACGCCGGTTTCGCGGGGACGCTCTCCATCGGCTCCGAGGCAGCTACCGCGATGCTCGTCGAAATTGTCCGCACGGCCGGCGCCGAGTTTGAGTCGATCACGGTTGTCAACGGTCACGGTGGCAACCATGCGGCGGTACGAGCGGCCATCGAGCGCTGTGAGTACGAGGGTCGGCCATTGCGCTCGTGGTCGCCGGCGCATCGGCAAGGCGATGCTCACGCCGGCCGTACCGAGACGAGTGTGATGCTGGCAATCGCCCCAGGCGTTGTGCGCCTCGACCGGGCTGAGGCCGGGGCCACTGGCCCAATCGGCGACATGATCGACGACCTCAGAGCGCGAGGCGTGGCTGCTGTCGCTCCAAACGGCGTACTGGGCGACCCGGCCGGCGCGAGCGCGCAAGAGGGTGGGGTCATCATCGATACTTGGGTCGCTGAAGTGGTGGCGATGCTGCAAACGTGATGCCTCGTCTGGCACCATGAAGATGTGAATCAACCAGTCGCTCTCGTCACCGGCGCTGCTCGCGGTATTGGCGCGGCCACGGTGGCGGCCCTCGTCGCCGATGGTTGGCGAGTGGTAGCGCTCGATGCGTGCGCGGACGATCCCGCTGTCAGTTACGCCCAGGCCACACCTGCCGATCTCGACACAGTGGTGGTGGCCGGTGCAGGTGCGGTCACCGGAGTGGTCGCTGATGTCCGTGACCAGGCCGCCCTCGAAGAGGTGATCGACGGGCTCGGAGTGCTCCACGCGCTCGTCACCTGCGCAGGGGTCGCCACCGGTGGCGGCCCGATGTGGAAGGTCACCGACGCGGAATGGGAAGCCGCGATCGGCATCAATCTCACCGGCACATTCAACGCGGTGCGAGCCGCAGTCCCCTTGATCGCCAACGGCGGACGAGTTGTGGCTGTCGCGTCAGCCGCAGGCTCGCTTGGCCTGCGACATATGGGCCCGTACGCCGCGGCCAAGCACGGCGTGATCGGGTTGATCCGCTCGCTTGCCGCTGACCTTGCCGGCACCGGGACAACAGCCAACATCGTTAGTCCCGGTTCAACGGCAACTGCCCCCCTCGATGCCAGCGCCGCCATCTACGGACTCGACTCCGTTGACGACTTCGCCCGACACCAAGAACCCCTCGGGCGTCTGATCGACCCGGCAGAAGTGGCGGCTGCAATCGCCTGGCTTTGCTCGCCAGTCGCCTCGGCCATCACCGGCGCCGTCGTCCCCGTCGATGGCGGTATGACGGCTACCCCGTAGCTCATAATGTGTTGCGACCTTGGTCGGGGTAAGTTTTGGCCACTGTTGACTTCGAGGAGCGAATGATGAAGACCAGGGCCGCAGTACTGCGTGAGGTTGGCGCAGCGTGGAGCGTTGAAGAGATCGAGCTTGACGATCCGCGAACGGGAGAGATTCTCGTCAAGACGCTTGCCGCCGGCATGTGTCACTCCGACGAGCATGCCCATGACGGCACGATGCCCGCTCCGATGCCGCTCATCGGCGGACATGAGGGCGCGGGCGAAGTCATTGGCCTTGGCCCGGGTGTTACCGAGTTCGAAATCGGTGATCACATTTCGTGCTCGTTCATCCCGTCATGCGGCAAGTGCACGTGGTGTGCGCGTGGCCAGCAAAATCTGTGCGACCTTGGCGCCAAGCTCATGGATCCCGGCATGATCGACGGCACATTCCGGCACCGTGATGCCGACGGTCACGATCTCACACCGCTGCTCAAGCTCGGCACTTTTGCTGAGCACATGGTGCTCAGCGTCGACTCGGCGATCAAGATTCAGAAGGACGTCCCGCCTGGCCCAGCGGCACTTGTGAGCTGTGGCGTCACGACCGGCTACGGCTCGGCCGTCTACCGCGCTGAGGTCACCGCAGGCGACACGGTGGTCGTCGTCGGCTGTGGTGGTCTGGGCACCGCCGCAATCCAAGGCGCGAAGATCGCAGGGGCCAAGAATGTCGTGGCGATCGACCCTTCCGAGTTCAAGCGCGAAAGCGCCATGGAATTTGGTGCCACCCATTCGGCGGCATCAGTTGATGAGGCCATGGAGATGGTGGGGGCCATGACCGAAGGCGTCATGGCTGATAGCACGATCCTCACTCCAGGTACGCTGACCGGCGACTTTATCGCCCCCGCGCAATTCATCACCCGCAAGGGCGGCACGATTGTTGCCACGGCGGTCGCTCCCATTGAGCAAATGGATGTGACGATGAACCTCTTCATGTTCTCGATGATGAATCAGGAACTGAAGGGCTGTTTGTTCGGCTCGTCTGCCCCCCGCAAGGAGATCCCGCATCTGCTGTCGATGTATCAAGCCGGTCAGCTCAAACTCGACGAGATGATCACCACTACCTACACGTTGGATCAGGTCAATGAGGGCTTTCAGGACATGCTCGACAACAAGAACATTCGCGGCGTCATTACCTTTGATTGAGCGACTTTGGGCTTCGTCTAGTTCACTGTCATCGTGACTGCACTCGCTGATCCAGCGGTTCTGGCTGCGCTCGACGCCTCAATCGTTGGGCGGCGGCGCGAGTTGGAGATGCTCGTTGCCGCGCTCGCCGCGAAACGTCACGTTCTGCTCGAGGGGCCGCCCGGCACCGGCAAGTCCACAATTCTGCGTGAAGTTTCAGAGGCGGCCGGTACGGGCTTCGTGTTCGTTGAGGGCAACGCCGAACTTACGCCCGGTCGACTTGCGGGCCAGTTCGATCCGTCGCGGGTGCTGGAGGACGGCTACACGCCTGATGTATTCGTTGATGGCCCGCTCGTTGAGGCGCTTCGCAACGGGTCGCTGCTCTACGTCGAGGAGCTGAACCGCGTGCCGGAGGAGACGGTCAATCTTTTGATCACCGTCATGTCAGAGGGTGAGCTCACGCTGCCTCGACTCGGCAAGATCGAAGCGGCCGACGGCTTCATGCTCGTGGCCGCCATGAACCCTTTCGACAATGTCGGCACCGCCCGCGTGTCGGGCGCCGTTTACGACCGGATGTGTCGAATCGCGATTGCGTACCAGACGATGGACGACGAATCCGACATTGTCGTTCGCCGCACGACTATGGATGATCGGGTGCTGCGCCGCCGCGCGGTGATGTCCACTCGGGCGACGCGAACGCACAGCGATATCAGGGTCGGTTCATCGGTCCGCGGTGCGATCGATATGGTCGAGGTCGCCCATCGGCTGGCGGAGATGCGAGGGTTCGAGCCCACTGATTTCGATGTCGGACTTGATGCTGCGATCGTTTCGCTGTCGGGCCGGATCCGACTTCACGAGGGCGGCGACAAGACCCCTGAGTCGGTGATTCGTGAGATCTGGGACGCGGTGCTCGCCACCGAACAGCCTCGAGAATCTGACGGCGATTCGGGAAAAGCGCCCGCCCCGTAAGGGGCGATTCCGGCGGCGCCCCGATCGTCTTGGAAGGCGAAGATGCACAACAGGCGATAGCGGACGACAACCGCCGAACGACCCCTCGTCCGCAACTGGCTCGTGATCCGAAGTTTGACGAGGTCAGCCCGCAGGTGGGCGAGATCGACGAGGACGCCATGTCGGACCTCGCTGAGCAGGACCCGGATCATGCGCTCTCGATGCTCGCCGAGATGCGCACCGCCACCGACCAAAAGCTGGCTGCGATAGCGGCACGGATTGCCGGGCGGCTCGTGCTTGATGTCGCTCGCGTCGGGCCCCGTCAGGCTCGGGGGATCGGCACAATGGTGTCATCTCCGGCCGACCGGTTCGAGGGCGATCTTGATCTGGAGCGGAGCCTCGATGGTCTGATCCAGGCTCGAGCAGCAGGCGAGCTCGTCAACGTCGGGGATCTTTTCGTTCGCCACTGGACAAGACCAGCCACGGCGGTGACGTTGGTCGTTGACCGAAGCGGCTCAATGAGTGGCCGGCGATTGGCCACTGCCGCAGTTGCTGCTGCAGCCTGTGCGTTTCGAGCTCCCATCGACTGGTCGGTGCTCGCGTTCGCGGATCGGGTGATTGCGGTAAAGAGCCAGGATGATGCTCGCTCGGCGGCGGCGGTGGTCGACGATCTGCTCCGGCTTCGGGGCCAGGGCACCACCGACTTGGCTGGCGCACTCCGGGCCGCAGCCACCCAGCTTGAACGTTCGCGTGCCAAGCGACGGGTCACGGTGTTGATGTCGGATTGCCGCGCTACCACGGGTGCAGAGGCGCTTCCGATTGCCCGACGTCTCGACGAGCTCTGCATCCTTGCCCCTGCCGATGACGACGCTGATGCGACCGAATTTGCCAGGTCGGTTGGCGCCCGAGTCGCATCCATTGAGGGCCCAAGCGAGATTCCAGCGGCCCTTCTCCGCGTTCTCGATGCCTGATCGCTGTGGCAGCCCTGGCGTGGGTCGTGCGGCCGCTACGGTCCCTACTCGTGACTGAGCAGCTTCCCCCGGACTGGCAGGTTCAGGCCGATGCCGGTTTGCGGATCGTCGACAACGCCAAGCTGCTCATTGGCGGAGCACCGTTGCGGGTCATGCGCGTGTCGGGGGCTGGGGCCAACACTGTGAAGGGCTGGTTCGCCGGAGAGCCAGTGGGCGAGTCCACCAAGGCCGGAGCCCTCGCCCGCCGTCTTCTCGATGCCGGGATGGTTCACCCCGAGTTCCGGCATTGGGGCCAGACCCCGCTGTCTGATCTTCGCGTCACTGTGGTGATACCAGTCAAGGACGAGGCTGCTGGGCTGGAGCGGCTTCTGGCGGCCCTGCCGGATGTGCCGGTTGTTGTGGTCGATGACGGTTCGGCAACCCCGGTCGTGGCGGCGAACGCCGCCGTGATCCGACGTGAACAGGCCGGCGGTCCCGGCCGTGCACGGATGGCGGGCCTCGCCTCCGTTGAGACCGATCTCGTGGCTTTCATCGACGCGGACGTTGAGCCGGGCCCAAACTTCCTGCCCGACCTCATCAGGCACTTTGGCGATCCGGCTGTGGTCGCGGTGGCGCCCAGGGTTCGAAGCCGTTTTGGTTCGTCGGTGATCGAGCGTTATGAGACCGATTTTTCGCCGCTTGACCTCGGGGCCAAGCCCGCCAATGTTGGGCCGCGAAGATCGTCGTCTTACGTCCCTACGGCCGCTTTCATCATTCGACGGGCAGCGCTCGACAACGTCGGCGGCTTTGATCCGGGTTTCCGCTTTGGCGAGGACGTCGATCTGGTGTGGCGCCTTGTGGCCGCGGGCGGCACAGTCCGGTATGACCCGACCGTGGAGGTCACCCATGACCCGCGGCGCACGTGGGTGGCTTGGCTACGTCAACGAATGGCTTACGGGTCAGCGGCGCCGAAGCTCGCTCAGCGTCACGGCGCAGCCGTCGCCCCCGCCCGTTGCTCGCCATGGAGTGCCTTTGCCTGGCTCCTGGTCGCCCTCCGTCACCCCTTCCTCGGCGGGGCGGTAGCGGCGGCTTCGACGACAACGCTCGCCGGGAAGTTGTCCCATATTCCGAACCCCAACCGGGAGGCTGGGCGACTCGCGGGTTGGGGCCATCTGCACGCTGGCCGCGGGATGGCTCAGGCGGTCGCTCGCGTGTGGTGGCCGATTGCGCTGCCGTTGGCGATTGTGATGCCTCGAACCCGCTTGGCGGTGGCTGCCGCTCTGCTCGGTGGCCCGATGTTGGACTGGCATCAAAGCGCGCGGCGACTCGACCCGGTGCGAGCGGTCGCACTTCGCGTCATTGATCAGATGGCGTACGGGGTTGGCGTCTGGAAGTCGAGCATCGACTCCCGTTCGTTCAGCGCTCTTCGGCCCGACTTCGTTAGCGGACTGGGTTCGAACGAAAACCATGAGGCCACTACGGTGACGAGATCATGAGCATGATCATTGCGAAACGCGTCGACGACCTCCTCGCTCGTTGTTCACACGAAGTGGACATCGGCCATATTCTCGGCGGGCAGGTCGCTGTCGCTTTCGAAGGTGAACTCATCGTCAACGAAGCTCTTGGCGATGTCACGCTTGATCAGCGCATGCACACCTATTCGGCGGTCAAACCGACCGTGAGTCTGACGGTGCTCGAACTCGCAGCGGAAGGTCAGTTCAAGCTTGATGAGCCGGTAGCCGCAGTGCTTCCCAGCTTCGGGACGAACGGCAAGTCCGAGATCACCGTTTCCCAGGTGCTCCTTCATGCTGGCGGGTTCCCGCATGCGCCGATGCCCCACGAATTTTGGGACGACCGGTCCGCCCGCCTCGAACGGTATTCGGTTTGGCGTACGACATGGGTGCCCGGCACCGCTTTTGAGTATCACGCATCGTCGGCTCACTGGGTGCTCGCCGACATGATCACTGAGGTCACTGGTCGCTGTCACGCGGACGTTGTGACGGAACGGATCATGGAGCCTGCCGGGGCGTCTCGATGGCTTGCGATTCCTGTCGATCAGCAAGCAGACGTAGCCAATGTCGAGGCAATCGGCACCCCACCGGACCCGGCCGTATTCCGAGACAAATTCGGGTTCGACATTCCGGTTACTGAGGTCACCAACGAAGCGCTGCTTGCCTTCAACGATCCCGCAGTGCGGGCTGTGGGCCAGCCTGGCGGTGGCGGTATCGCTTCCGCCGCCTCAGTGGCTTTGTGGTACCAGGCGATCATGCACGATGAGGGTGAGATCCTTCGGCCCGAGGTGAAGGCCGATGCCCTCACCGTCGTTCGACAAGATCACACCGACTGGCTGGGCGTCCCCGCCAATCGCACGCATGCATTCACTCTCGGTGGAGAACAGTCCGGGCGAGCAGCCCGTGGCCTGGGCCACACAGTGAGCGCTGCGGCGTTTGGCCACAACGGTGCCAGCGGTCAGCGAATCTGTGCCGACCCCCACAGCGGCTTGTCGATTGCGATCATGACTCGAGGCCTTGACCTCGACGACATGGTTTACAACCACTGGGGCACGGCTCTTTCGTCAAAGGCCGGCCTCCTCACTACACCGATTGGCTGAGAGCACACGTCGGAGAGAACCCACGAATGGGGTTTGTCCCCAGACGTGCGTTGCTATTGGGCCACTCGGGTTTCTCGTCGGATCACGCCCCACAGCACGGTCATGGCCACGACGGTTGCGAGGATTACGGGTGGCGCCACGCCGACACCATGAGTGTCGGCGAGCACGCCGATCAGGGCGGGGAGTGTGGTAGCGCCGATTGAGGATCCGGCGAACTGGTAGCCGACGACTCGGCTGGTTCGTTCGCTGCCGAGATAGTGCGGTGTCCGGCCCATGGCCAGTGGGAACATGACCGAAAATGCAAGGCCGATGACCGGGATGGCGAAGCCGCCGACTCCGAAGGGGTCGGACCACAGAAACGCTGACGCAACAACGGCAATCAACGAGACCTCCCACAGCAGTCGCTCGGGATCGATCCGGTTGCCGAATGAAGCCATTCCAAACCGGCCCGCCGTCATCCCGATCCAATACCCGGCCGCGAGTGCGGTGGCCAATCCGTGGTCGTATCCGCGGCCCTCGCTCAGCAGCGTGAAGGCCCACTGGCCGGCGGCAACCTCCGCGCCGACGTAGAGCGCGAACCAGGTAACCAACTCGATGGTGACTCGACGGGGAGCAGCGCCCCGAGACGCGAGGAACTCGTTCTCCTCTGCCGCGGAGTGCCGGGTGTTGTAGTTCCGCTTCCGGAAGAGCAACACCATCACTGTGAGTTGGATGATGCCGATGATCGCGAAAGAGCCGCGCCACCAGTCGAAGACGACGATGAGCACGCTCATCAGCACCGGACCTATCGACGCGCCGACTCCATAGGCGGCGTGAAGCATCCCCATGTGGCGCGGACCGAAGTTCAAAGCCACCCAGGTATTGCCAGAGGCATCCCCCAACCCGTTGCCGAGTCCGAGGCCGGCGAAACCGGCCAGCACCATCCACCAGGTAGCGGACACGGCGAGCAGACCGAGTCCGATGGTGCTGACGACCACGCCGACGATGATCGTTGTCACCGTGCCGATTCGGTCGGCGATGTGTCCGGACGCGATGCCCGCCACCATGTAGCCCCCGGACAGGGCGACGAAGATCAGCCCGAAGCTGCTGTCGGTGCGATTGAACGCGTCGCGGATGCTCGGCCACGCGGTGCCGGTGGCACCGTCGGCGAGGCCGAGCATCGCGTAGACGGCGAGGACCAGCGCAAAGAGGGTTGGGGCCGCCAGGCGGGTGCGAACCATGGCGGGGAGTCTGCCCCGGTTAGCGGCCCCGTTCGCGCAGGTAGGCGGCGCCGACCTCGCGGGATTCTGGATCGCGCATTGCGTTGACGAGTACGTCGGCGTCGCTCCACGCGAACCTCGTCGATACGAGGGCTTCGGCCGCGGCATCTACCGCGATGAGCGTGGCGCGCAACGTTAGTGACGACTTGGCGGCCAATGTGGCGGCCAAATCCTCTACCTCGGCGACGAGTTTGTCATCGTCCACCATGCGAGTGACGAAGCCGCGCACATGTGCTTCCAGTGTTGTGAAGGGGCGACACGTCATCACTAGGTCGCGAGTGGCCGCGGGACCGATCTCACGAACGAGGCGGGGGATGCCGCCCCAGGCGAGCGGGATGCCGAGGTCAACCTCAGGGATCGAGAATCGAGTCGATTCAGCGGCGACACGAAAGTCGCAGGCGCCGGCCAGAACGACGCCGCCACCGACACAATGGCCGTGGATCGCTGCGATCGTGACCGCCTGCATGCCTTCGATGGCTTCGGCCATCAAGCGCCCCGCGTCGGCACCGGATCGGGCAATACTCGAGTCGCCCGCGGTGAACGCGGAGAGATCGGCTCCTGCCGTGAATGCTCGACCGGCTCCGGTAACGACCACGACGCGTATGGCGTCCTGACCGTCGAACCAGCCGGCGGCCAGGGCCAACTCTTCGAGGCAGAGTGTGGAGAGCGGGTTGAGCTTTTCTGGTCGATTGAGCGTGATGCGCCCGATCCGTCCCTCGTGCTCAATTCGGAGTGTCTCGAACGTTGGTGTTTCAGAAGTCAGTGATCCCATGCCGAGATGCTGTCACAGCAGCAACTCGGGATGGGATCACAGTTGGGGGATTCGAAACAGCCTGCGAGTTGCAGGGTCATGCGATGCGTCAGGTGGCGTCGTTAGATGCCACGGTCTCGTCTGCGGCCATCGGCTCGAGAATTGAGAGCTCACCGGTGATTGCCTCAACGCGGGCCCAGTCGGCGACATCGGAGTCCTCAGTGAGGAACAGGATTTGCTGGTTGTTGGACGAGTGCAAAAGGAGCTCTAGCAGCGGAGCCTTCAGGTTGTGGTCGATGCCACGGAGGGAATCGTCGAGGATGAGCGGCAGGCTTTCGCCGCCGGGACCGGCCGTGCGGACGACTTCGAGACGAGCCATCAAGGCGTGGGCCAGCGCGGCCGCATCACCGTCTTCGACGTTGAGCGGGTTGGCGGTGATGGAGCTGACCTCGGTCATGCGTTGTGACACTTCCTCGATCTCGTCGCGGTGCTCGCAGGCCCAGTCGGGAACGATGTCGCCGACCAGGCCCTACCAGGTGGCCATGGAGGACTCGTGCTTTATGCCTGCTTCAACCAGGTGACGACGGGCATGCTCAGAATCGAGCAGGCCGTTGACGCGCTGCAGGTGGAACCCGAGGTAGGAGTCAGCGCCGGCGGCCGCGAGGGCCGTGGTTTCGGCCCTGCGGGCCACAACCATTCGTCGATGCTGCAGGAACGAGATGGCCGTCACGACAGCAGCCACGACGATGAACCCCATTGCCGCGGCCTGGTTGATCAACAACGCAGCCGGCACTGCCACCAGAGCGGCGATGGCCCCGGCGACGAACGAAAGCTTTCGGAACTTCTCGGCGCGACCCTGAGCGTGCTCAAAGCGCTGGTGCTGTTCTTCGATGCGAGCGGCGACAGCCGCGTCCTCAGGTGATGAACCGCTATCAGCGGCGGCTTCGTCGAGTTGTGCTTGAGCGGCCTGTACCTGCTCGGCAAGATCCCACAGGGTCGGGGCATCCAGCGCGGCTAGGCGACGAATGATCTGGTCATGATGAGTGATGGTGGTGAGGTCGGTCGATGTCAAACGGAGGGTGCGCTTCGCAGATCGCTCATCCAGGCCAGCCAGGGACAAGAGGTCAATGGCGCCTGTTTCATCGGCGAATCGGTCGCTCACATCAGCAGAGGCATCGATATCGATCACTCGGGCACGAGCGCCATGGGGGCGGAAGATGGCGAAACGATTGCCTGCATCCGCCATGATTTCGGCGTGTACGCCGGCGCGGCTAGAGGTCAGTGAACCCACCAGTTCACTGATGAGTCCCTCCCGCTCCAATCGGCCCACGCCGGAGATCACGGTAAGCCGGGGATGAAAGTCCAAAGAGAAAGTGTTCTCGTCAGCCTCAATGACCAGTCGTTCGAATCGCATAACAGTCTTTTCGGCCAGCGAGGCCGAATACTTGAGTCGAACGACTCAATGTGGTGCACTATTGGGACCAGAGTCTTTTGGCCTATGAAACTCTCTGATTCCCGATTCCACCAACACTCCGCGAAGCAGGGTTGGAGTCGGTTGTTGCTCGTGGCATCATTGCCAACGCTTCACATCGGGAAACCGGTGTGAATTTGCTCCCTTAGCTCAGTCGGTAGAGCGTCTCCATGGTAAGGAGAAGGTCGTCAGTTCAATTCTGACAGGGAGCTCGTCGGAACGGCCCTCGTATGAGGGATCATCCGTTTCGAAGGCGGCGACGTAGCTCAGTTGGTGAGAGCGCTCGACTCATAATCGAGAGGCCGACAGTTCGAATCTGTCCGTCGCTACTTAGTTGATCGATCCGGGAGGCGCAGAGATGGCTAGCACGCCACGTCGCCCGCTACGGATTGTCACGAACCCGTCACGTAACCCCACGGCTGCTGGTGGGTCCAATACCTCAGACCCCGCCATGGCCGAATTGGTTGAGCGGGCTGTCGCTGGCGAACGAGAAGCGTTCGATGAGCTGGTGCGCCTTACCCATCGCGATGCGTTTGGGTTGGCTCTCCGTCTCACCGGCAACGAGGAGGATGCGCGCGACGTGTTGCAGGATGCCTACCTACGGGCTTATCGAAGCCTTGGCCGCTTCCGTGGCGACGCGCGTTTCAGCACATGGCTCTACCGCATCGTCGCCAACTGCTCGTCCACGCACACCACCAAGCGTCGGCGTTACCGCCTTGAGCAGCTCCCCGATGACGACCTCATCGTTGATTCTCGTCCGGAGTCCGATCCGGCTGCGCAGGCCGAGGCCGCTGGTCTTCGTCGGGCGCTCGATGCCGCTATCGCCGATCTGCCACCGCGGTTGCGGTCGGTGGTCGTGCTGCGTGATGTCTATGACCTGTCGCACGAAGCGATCGCCGAAGAGCTCGGGATCTCCGTGAGTGCTGCCAAAGTTCGTCTCCATCGTGCCCGCCGCCGTCTGCGCGAGCAGGTATTCCCACTTCCGGGAGAGGAAGTTCATGCCATCTGATTCTGCAATTTTCATCACCGAGGGCGCCACGTGCGCCCAAGTAGCCGACCTCCTGGTCGGGATCGATGAAGTTGAGTTGCTGGGCTTCGCTGCTCGCACCCACGTCGAACAGTGCCTGCGTTGTCAGGCCGAAGCAGCCAGCTATCGCCGGCTGCGTCGAACTATGCGGTCGCTTGCGGCCGAACCGGCTTCCGTCGACTCAATGCTCGAGCACGAGATCATGGTTGCGCTCGACGTCGAGGATGGACGGGTCGTGTCTCGTGTGCCGCGCGGGGCCGCTGCGGTAGCGACGCTGGGTGGTCTTGCTG
>JAACCU010000270.1 GCA_009937405.1 Actinomycetota bacterium | reverse complement strand
TAAAAAGATTAAAAATATGAGTGTAGGGAGTGTTGAGATGGTAGAGGGGTGTGGGGGGGGTGGGGTGGGGGGGGGGTGGTGGGGGGGGCGGGTGTTGGGGGGGGTGTGGGGGCTGAAGTCGTGGTGGTTGTGGGGGCCGCAGTCGTGGTCGTCGCAACCTCAGCGCCTTCGCTGATGCCGACAGAGGCCTCGTTGAATTTCGCTTCGAACGCAGCGCCGGTGGTTTCAACGGCAGCGGTGACAGATGTACCCATCATCGCCCAGAGAAGGGCGTACTCGACGAGAGACGTCCCCCGTTCGTCGCCGGCGGTTAGCCGCGATCGAACATACCGGAAGAACCTATTTCTAAGCATCAGGGCAGCGTCCCACGCTGATGGCTAACAATCGATAGGCCTTTTGGCTTAATTTCACTCCTGGTTGTCTCCGCAGCACGCATAGTGGTCATCGGGGGGGGGGGGGGGGACCGTTCAGCAGCAGAATTTGGGCACCATTGTCTGTCGCTGCCCCCGGTCCCCTTGATGTTGGTGATGTAGCGAGGTCACGGAGACCTCTGGACCCGAATCCGGGCTCGCTGTCGATAGAAAAGCTTGATCCGGTACCGTTGTGGGCTGTGGCCCACCTTGACGCTCCAGGATGTAGGACCGGCACTGCGATCGCGGGCATTGCCGCGATCCCGTTCGTTTCGGTCACCATGGTGTCTGTGATGGTCGATGTTGCGTCGACGACCGACCCTTCGGCTGGCTTCGGGGGCCTCGGTGCGCTTGGTGCCGGCGTAATGATGGGTCTCTTTGTACTTCGGATGATCGGCGCAGTACGCGCCGGTCTCAGCATCGCCCGCGTCGCCGTTGAGCGCTTGCTTGACCACGGCATGGTCGGCCTGGTGATCCCCGTGTGGTTTGTTGTGATCCTGGTGGGCGATCAGCGGCCGCCGATGGCATTCGTCCCCTCCGAGATTGGGCCCCGCGGACCGCCTGCACGAATCAGCTGACGTAGGCGCCGGCTCGCGGCGCAGTTCAAGTTCGATTCGACAACTCTGTAGGAGATTTCTCATGGGCATTCGCTCCATCACACGGCTCGCTGCCGCCGTTTTTGTACTCACTTTCTTTGCCGCTGCTTGCGGCGATGACGACCCCATCACGGCAGCGGACGACACCTCCGAGGCTGACCATGACGCTATGCACGGTGATGTGGTCGAGTTCAAGGGCCCCGATGTGCCCACGATCGATATCGGGGTAGTCGCTGACTCCGCTGGTGGGGTGAACATCGCAGTGAGGACCACCAACTACACGATCGCCCCTCGCTCGGCCTCCACCGAACACGCGGAGGGTGAAGGCCACTTCCATCTCTACATCGACGGAGAGAAGGTTCTCCGCTTCTACAACGAGTGGATCTACGTCGCCGGTGTCACGGAGGGCGACGTTGAGATCATGGTCGAGCTCTCGGCCAACGATCACCGGGCGTATGCCCGCGACGGTGACCGACTGTACGCCATGACGACGTTCTCGGTGCCAGATCACACGCACGATGCCCACAGCCACGACGAGCCGATCGAGGTCGAGTTCGCTGGCCCGGTACCGACGCTGTCGGTCGAGGTGCTTCCGGATCCGAAGTCTGGCTACAACGCATTCATCAAGGTCGATGGGATCGTTTTGAGCGGTGATCATGCTTCGCAGGAGCCAGTGGACGGCGAAGGACATCTGAACATCTATGTGAATGGTCAGAAAATCGGCCGTCTCTACGGAGGAGCGACTCACATCGGGGCGCTTCCCGAGGGAGATCTGGAAATCATGGTGGCCGCCTACAGCAACGATCATCAGCCGTACGTTGTCGATGGTCAACCTGTCGAGGCACAGACCACGATTACGGTCGGCTGATCATGTTTTGGCGAAGTGTCGTGCTCGTCCTCGCGGTGGCGCTTGGCGCCACCGCGTGCGCCGGTGAAGTCGAAGCTGAAGCCGAGGCCTCTGACGCTGTCGGGGATTCTGGTGGCCGGGTCTTTGTTCTTTCGATTGAAGGTGGTGAGCTGGTGGGCGGAGTCCGTCGAGAGGAAGCATCGATCGGTGAGAAGATCACGATCAACGCCTTTGGCGATGGCGCCGAGCAGATCCATATTCACGGCTACGACCTGTACCTCGGGCTTGAGAACGGTGAAGGATCGATCGTCTTTGACGCATTGATTCCGGGCCGGTTCGAGATCGAGTTTGAGGAGTCGGGTCGTTTGATCATTGAGTTGACGGTGAAGTGATGCGGCGCCTTTGGTTCGCTTTCGCCCTTGTGGCCTCTGCGCTATTCGGCGTGGTCGGCCCCGTTTCTGCTCACGGAATCGGCGGTCGCACAGACCTTCCGCTTCCGGCCTGGCAGCTCGCGTGGGCTGCCGGCTTCGCGGTGGCAAGTTCTTTTGTGGCCCTCGGCGCCTTCTGGGCCTCGCCTCGCCTCGCCGATGCGGCCGCTGGCCGTGCTTTAGTGAGCGTGCGTACGACCGGGGTGCGGGTGTTGTTCGCGGTCACGCGGCTAGTCGGTTTGTCCGTGTTTGCGGTTGTCCTGATCGCCGCGTGGGCGGGCAACGTCAACAGCGCCGTCAACATCTCCGGTGATGCCTTCCTGATCTGGTTCTGGGTCGGCCTCCAGATGGCGTCATTCCTGATCGGTGACGTCTGGCGGCTTTTCAACCCCTACGAAACCATCGCCGACGGAGCTGCCTGGATCCGTGCCCGGAGTCGGGGCGAGTCGCTTGCCCCGGTCGACAACGATGGAACGACGCTCTGGCCGGCGGTGGCCGCGATCTTCGTCTATCTCTGGTACGAGCTCGCCTATCATTCGACCGAATCGCCTCGATCGATCGGCGTTTTCCTCACCGTGTACAGCATCGCCATGCTGAGCGGCGCCGTTCGGAACGGTCGGGGCTTCGTGCGAACCGCTGATGGATTCGCCGTGCTCTTCAGCAAGCTCGCGGCGATGGCCCCATTGTTCGTCGAGAACGGACGCCTCAGAGCTCGCTCGCCGCTGACCGGATTGAGCCGTCTATCTCGCACTCCAGGGACCGTCCCGTTCGTGCTCGTCGTCCTTGGCTCCACAACGTTTGACGGGTTCACCCGCAGTTCGTTCTGGCTCGACGTTGCCGGAGGCCAGGCGGGCTGGGAACGCACCGTCACCAGCACCGTGGGTCTGCTCGTCATTATCGGCTTGGTGGGGATGATCTACCTCGTGGCCATGAGCATGATGTCGTCCCTCACCGGTGAGGATGCATCCGAGTTGAGCGAGATCTTCGGCCCGACGCTGGTGCCGATCGCCGCCGCCTACGCCGTCGCCCACTATTTCAGCCTGCTCGTGCTTGACGGCCAGCGCATGATCATCCAGATCAGCGATCCGTTGGGGAGGGTTGGGATCTGTTCGGCACCAAGGACTACGCCATCAATTTCACGCTAGTATCCCCATCGACGATCGCATGGGTGCAGACGCTGGCGATTGCCGTGGGCCATGTCCTTGCGGTTGCTGCGGCGCACGATGTGGCAATCAGTCGATACGACCACCGCACTGCGGTGCGGTCGCAGTACCCGATGCTGCTGGTGATGATCCTCTACACCGTGATCGGGCTCTTGTTGCTCCTCGGCGCTTAATCGGCTGGGAGCAGTCGCTGGCTGAGGAACTCGAGGGTGCGAGTCAACGCGACCTGGGTTGGGTGTTCGGGAACTGAATCGGGGGCGAGGTCCTCGGTGAGCACGCTGTGGGCGAACTTCTCGACCTTCGGGTTGAGCGAACTGTCTGGGCTGGTGATCTCCTCATAGAGGAAGTGGTCGCCGAGGGCGGCTCTGAGCGTCTCGAACCTTTCTGCTGGCACCGCGGGATCGCCGGTGAAACGCAACCCCAGCACTGGACAGTCGGCCTCCGCTCGTTCTGCGACGGCTCGAAGCTGTGCGGCATCGAGGCCAACGTTCGCCGAGCGGGCCTTACCCAGGGGGAGCGGTTGGGATGGCTGCGAGAGGACGGGAGCGATGACGGCCTCCTCACGCATCATGGCGAGTCCGTAGCCGCCGGTGAAGCACATGCCAACGAAGCCGATTCCGGGCCCGCCATGACGTTCGTGCAAGGAACGGGCAAGGGCACGGAGCCACACCGTGGCCGGAGCGGTGTCGCCGAGAGCGAACGCATGAAACTCTCGACTGATGCAGGAGCGAATAAGGACTCGGATGGCCCGCGGTCGGGTGCTTGGCTTTCCCGGAGTGCCGAACATCGAGGGGATCGCTACCGACATTCCGAGATTGACCAGACGGTCAGCGAATGCGACCACGCGGGGGGTGACTCCTGGGATCTCGGGTGCCACCAAGACGCACGGTCCGGACCCTCGGTGAAACACTTCGTGCGTAATTCTGTTGTTGGTGAACGATTCGCTGGAGTAGTCGGCGAGCGGCATCGGGCCATCTTGCCACGTCGTCTCGCCATGGTCCCTGGCTCCTTGCAGTCCAAAACTATTGCGTTTGTGTTACAATTCACAGGCTGTGCAAAACCAAAGCAACGGACCTGATCGCCCCTTGGGCCGGGTGAACGTTCGGTTTGTCGCGGTTGTAGCGATGAGTTTTTCGCTCCTTGTTGGCACCGCTACCAGCGGCCAGGCACAAGATCAGATCGAGGATTTGCGAGGCGAACGCGAAAACAATCGTCGCGATGCCGCCCAGGTAGCGGCCGAACTCGACGGACTCTCAGCCGAGGACGCTGAACTCGCGGTGGCACTCGCTGCCATCGATGCCCATATCGCGCTTCAAGAGGCGAAGGTCGATGCGAGCCTCGAGGCGATCGCCGCAGCCGAGGAAGAAGCCGCCCAGGCGCGCCGTCGCGCCGCAGACATTGGCGAAGAGATCGAAGGGGTGCGTGATCGGTTGCGGCGCAGCGCTATAGCGGCGTTCGTAGGTCCAGGGGATCGTGGTTTCGCCCAACTTGATGCCGGTGACCTTCTTGCTTCTTCCACTCGGAAGTCGTTACGCGAGCAGGTAATCGGAAACGAATACGACCTTGTCGACGAACTTCGCACCAAGGAAGCCGAACAAGCCGAAGCTGAGCGAGTCGCCAAGGATTTGGTTGCCGCGGTAGAAGCTGAACGAGTCGGTTTGCAAGACCGCCTCGCCGAACTCGACAACGCGAAGCGTGACGCGGAGATGCTCCGGGACCAGGTCGAGGAACGGGTCGCCGAGTGGCTGGCCGTTGGTTCCGAAATCGAGGCCGCCGACCGGGAAATCACGCTTGAGATCCAGCGGCTTGAAGCCGAGGCTCAGCGCATAGCGGCCGAAGAGGAAGCTCGTCGCCTCGCCGAGGAAGAGGCCGCCCGTCTGGCGGCGGAGGAGGCTGCGAGAGCCGAAGCGGAAGGGGAAGCGGATGACGCCGCAGATAACGACACGGGCTCCGATGAGCCTGGCGTCCCGGGGAGTTTCGCTCTCACCCACCGGCCAGTACCCGGGGTGATAACAAGCCCCTTCGGCAACCGGGTGCACCCAATTTTCGGCATCGTGCGGGCCCACAAGGGCATCGACTTCGACGGCGACCTCGGCGAGGATATTATTGCCGGCGCTGATGGCATCGTGCTGAGTGCGGGTTGGCGAAACGGCTACGGCAACACGGTGGTGCTCAGCCACGGCAACGGATTCACAACCCTGTATGCGCATATGACAGAGGTTGGGGTCAGCGTCGGCGACTCCGTTTCGGGCGGCGACAGGGTTGGTTTCGTCGGCAGCACCGGTTGGTCGACGGGTCCACAGTTGCACCTCGAAGTACGCGTCGAAGGAATCGCGGTCGACCCCGGGCCATATTTGCCCTAGGACTTCCACCGTGTGCGATGAAAAAGCTCGCAACGACTGGTTTTCGTGTGGCCGTGCTCTCCTCGCCCATGACCTCAGCGTTACGCTCGAGTGGTGACTGAGCAAACGGCGTTGATCGTCGCCGCTAGTGAAAGCCGGATTCCGGCC
>JAACCU010000269.1 GCA_009937405.1 Actinomycetota bacterium | reverse complement strand
TACCCTCGGCCTCGTTGGACACACACCCGAAGAGCCGGAGGTCCTCCGGCTTGCTCGGGTCCAGCACCTGCGTACCCCGATCACGGCTCGTGTCGAACGACGCAGCGGCGGCGTGAGCGACATGGACGTTTTGCGGGTGGCCAGTGTGCTGCATCCCACGCCTGCCGTCGCCGGAACGCCAACGCAAGATGCCCTCGACTGGCTGCAAGACCACGAGGAACTGGATCGAGGCTGGTACGCGGCTCCGGTTGGATGGTGCGACCTCGACGGCAACGGCGAGCTTCGAGTGGCGCTGCGCTCAGCGCTGGTCGATCCCGACCGAGTTCAGCTGATCGCCGGTGCGGGGATCGTCGCCGATTCCGTGCCCGAGGACGAACTCGCCGAAACTGCGGTAAAGCTCCGAGCTCTGCTCGACGTGATGGAGATGTGAGATGACCGATCCCGTCTACGACCCGATTGCCGCATTCGCGGCGACGCTTGCTGGCCACGGCGTCACCGATGTCGTCATCAGCCCCGGCTCTCGGTCGACGCCGCTGAGCGTCGCGTTCCACGCCCGACCTGACCTCCGCACGACCATTCACATCGACGAACGATCCGCCGGCTTCTTCGCGCTGGGACAGGCCCGGGCGACCGGACGGCCATCGGTGCTGATCTGCACATCCGGTTCTGCCGCAGCGAACTATCTCCCCGCCGTGGTCGAGGCCAACTACGCAGGCCTACCTCTCATTGTTTGCACAGCAGACCGTCCGCCCGAACTACGCCAATGGGGGGCAGGCCAGACCATCGACCAGGTCGGCATCTACGGGAGCAATACCCGATGGTTCGCCGACTTGCCGGTCCCCTCGGACTGGACGCAGGCCGCAGCGTCAATGGCCGCGATGCGAGCCATCGACCTGGCCACGGGCCCTCAACGTGGACCCGTGCATTTGAACTGGCCTCTACGCGAACCGCTAGAACCGGTCGGTGCCGTCCCGGTTCCCGCCGCGATCACGCCTCGACCCAACTCCCACGCCGTCTTCCAGTTGGCCGAAGATCCGCTCGGCGACCTCACCGAGTTGGAGAAGGGCATCATCATTGTCGGGCCCGACGTGGCGCCCGGGATCGAGGAACAGCACAAGATTTCAGACTGGATTCTTCGGTTCGCTGAGTCGGTGGCGTGGCCGGTCTTTGCCGAGCCCATCACCCAGCTTCGTCGTGGTCATCGCCATGGCAACGAGTATGTGATGAATGCCGTCGACCATTTGTGTAAGCACTCGACCGTCGACAGTCTTCGCCCCGATGTGGTGGTGCGCCTCGGGGCCAGTCCGACCACGAAGCCGGTTCGTCAGTGGCTCGAACGAGTCCGGCCTGAGCATGTGGTGCTCATCGATCAGGAACAGCGCTGGCACGACGCCTCGTTCACTGCAACCGAGCATCATCGGGTTTCGCCGGTGACCGCCCTCGGACGCGCTCGCCGCCTCGGCGGTGGCGTGCGCAATCGGAGTAAGTGGCTCGATGACTGGTGGGGTCTCGATGACAAGGCCTCGACGGTCGTTGACCGAATTGTTGAACAGGGGCCCCGGCTCAGTGCCCGCGTGACCCGTGAGTTCGTTGACGCACTTCCCGAGGAAGCCATCGTCATGACGTCCAACTCGATGCCGGTACGAGACCTCGACAGCTTCCTCTCCAACGGTGGTCCGAACACGACGTTTGTCGGCAACCGGGGAGCGAGCGGTATCGACGGCATCATCTCGACCGGCCTTGGACTCGCGTCCGGCCAGGACGGGCCAGTGGTCGTGTACATCGGTGACCTTGCCCTCCTTCACGATCTGACCGGTCTCGCGTCTGCCGCTCGGCTCGGCTTGCATCTCACCATCGTGTGCATCGACACCGACGGCGGCGGAATTTTTTCGATGCTCCCCATCGCCCAGGGCGACCGAGGCATCGACGTTGAGACATTGTTTCGGACGCCCCACGGAATCGATCTCAATGGGCTCGATGGCTTTGCCGGAATTCGTGCCTCGACTATTGGCGAAGACGCTGATATCGGTGCCGCGGTCAAGGCGGCGGTCGCGTCCACCGAGCCGGGCGTGGATCTTCTGATCGTGCCTGTCGATGGCGACGCCGACGTCGCCCAGCGTCGAAACATCACCGCTGCAGTGGGGGAGGCGCTGGCTCGATGAGCCTGCCGGTTGTGGTTCTCCACGGGTTCACGGGAACTGGTGCCGCTATGGCCCCGCTGGCCGATCGACTCAACCGGGCGCCCAGCAGCGGAGAAGTTATCTCGCCAAACCTCGCGGGTCACGGGATCGGGGCTAGGCCGACCGGGTCGGACGAGTACACCATCGAGGCGATGGCAGGGGCAGTGGCCGGGCTGGTCGATGGCCCGATTCATCTCGTGGGCTACTCCATGGGGGGGCGGGTCGCATTGACGTTGGCTTGTCGGTATCCAGAGCGAGTGGCAACGCTGTCGCTCATCGGGGCGTCTGCGGGACTCGCAGATGCAGACGAGCGACGTGTTCGTGCCGCATCCGATGATGCGCTGGCCGATGAACTGGAAGTCGACCCACCAGCGTTCATTGACCGTTGGATGCACAACCCATTGTTCGTTACTCAGCAACGACTCGGCCCGGAGGCATGGGAAGCGTCGCGCACTCAGCGGCTGGCGAATGACCCACGAGCGATGGCACGCAGTCTTCGCATGGCCAGCACCGGCCGCATGACGCCACTGCACGGAGTTCTCGCCGCATGCACGATGCCGGTTGGGCTTATCGTTGGATCTCTCGACGAGAAGTTTCGCCGAGTTGCCCGTGACCTAGCGTCGGCATTGCCGGACGCAGAAATGATCGCCATCGGCGACTCGGGCCATGCCACCCATGTCGAGCAACCCGAAGCCACCGCCGCCGCAGTGCTCGCAACGATCAGACGAGCGCAGTGAAGTTTTCAGTCACGCCCTACGAGCTACCCCTCGTGGTGCCGTTCACGACGGCGAATGCCACCGTCGCCCGCCGTCGAGGTCTGCTCGTGGCCCTCGCCGATGGCAAGCACATTGGCTACGGCGAGGTGGCCCCTCTGCCGGGCTGGACACCGATCGACGCTGATCAGGCCAGCACAATACTGCGGGGGGCCATTGCCTCAGTCGAAGCCGGACGTGACCTTGATGATGTGCTCGATGAGCTGGAGGCCTCACCCGAGGTACGAGCCGGTCTTTCTGGCGCGGCGGCGGATTTCGCTGCCCGTCGCCAAGGCCTGCCGCTCGCCCGGTTCCTTGACCCGGATTCGTCCGAGACCGTGGCGGTGAACGCTGTCGTTGGATCCGGTTCACCACAGCAAGCGGCGGACGCGGGGCTCGACGCGATTCAGCGGGGCTTCTCAGTGATCAAGATGAAGGTCGGAGTGGCGGCGCCTGAGGTCGACATCGAACGAGTGGCGACGATGCGAAGCACCGTTGGAGCGCTGGTGGAGCTCCGTCTCGACGCCAACGGGGCATGGGATGCTTCGACCGCTCGACGGGTTCTCGATAGCGTTGCCGTCTTCGGCATCGCTTTCTGCGAAGAACCTGTCGCCGGCATTGATGCTATTGCTGATCTGGGCGCGGAGAGCCCGATCCCGTTGGCCATCGACGAGTCGGCGAGAACGGTTGACGACGTGGCCCGGGCGCTCGGCACCGGAGCGATCGACGTGGTGGTGATCAAGCCCCAGTCAATGGGCGGGCCGGACCTTGCCATGCGGGCGGTGCGTTTGACCCGAGAGTTCGGGGCACCCCCGGTCGTCACCACCATGATCGATAGTGCCATCGGTGTTCGCCACGCACTGCACGTGGCCGCCGCCAGCGGCGCCACGTTGGCCCATGGATTAGCGACATCGGCAATGTTGACCGAGGATCTCGCGGACCCGCCGAGAATTGTCGATGGGACGATCACTATTGGGTCATTGCCGGGTCTTGGTGTGACCCCTGGTTGAGCGGCGGCTACTCTCCCGCTCGTGGATCTCCGAACCGACCATCAGCTAGCGGCATCTAGGCTTACGACGTGAGTCTTACTCTTGTTGTGATGGCTGCCGGCTTGGGCTCTCGCTTCGGCGGGACCAAACAGTTGGCGGAGATCGGGTCTAACGGTGAGGCCTTCCTCGACTTCGCCATCGTGGATGCAGTAGCTGCCGGCGTTAATAAGGTCGTGCTCATCGTGAGGAGCGACATTGAGGCCGATGTCGAGCGCCACCTTGCCAGGCATCACCACGATGTCGAGATTGCGTTTGTCCTTCAGGACATGCACGGTCCGAGCCGGAACAAGCCGTGGGGCACCGGCCATGCAGTGCTTGCTGCTGCGCCAGAGGTTGACGGCTCGTGCATCGTGATCAACGCCGACGACCACTACGGGCGCTCTACCTACGCCGCCCTGGCAGAAGCAGCCACAGACCTCCCCAACGATCGGTCACTGCTCGCCGGATTCCGTCTCGATCAAACGCTTCCCGAGATGGGCGAAGTCAGCCGTGGTATCTGTGGGGTCGACGGCATCGAGTTGGTGTCGCTGGTCGAGACCCATGGGATTGGCCGCCGCGATGATGACTCGATTACCGCAACCGATCCGGCCGGGCCACTGGCCGACGATGAAGTCGCCTCGATGAACTGCTGGGTCTTCCCGCATCGGCTTTTCGGCGATCTGGAGAGCGGCTTCGCGGCCTTCCTCGCCGAGCACGGCGACGAAGAAAAGACCGAGTACCTACTCCCGAAGATCATCCACGGGCTTATGGCCACCGGCGAGATGACCGTGGGCGTCGTGCCTACATCGGAGTCGTGGGTTGGCGTCACGAATCCCGATGACCTGGAGGTCGCTCGCCGACGTATCGCCGAAGTGCGCGACTAATCAGTTAGGCATTGGAGTGTGGAGGTCGATGCTGGGCCTTTCAGCCGACGATGTCGGTGACCACGTCGTGGTAGAAGCGGGTCGTCAGATGTAACGACTCGATATCGATGCGTTCGTTGTGCCCATGGAACCGGGTCGAGAAGTCGCCCTGGCTGACGTTGGGACTCAGTAGACCGGCGCCGTAGCTGATGGCCCCCAGTTCTCGGTGCACTCGAGCGTCGGTGAAGCCGACGGACATCTGCGGCACCAGTCGTGCTGAGGGGCACGGACGCTCGACGGCACGCTGTAGGGCGTCCCACAGTGCAGTGTCGACACGGCTGACCGACGACGGATCGTTGATCAGGTCCGTGATCTCAACATGGTCGTAGAGGTCTCCGAGCGCAGCGCGTAGATGGGCGTCAACCTCGACTGCCGTCTCACCTGGGAGCGTGCGAACATCGACGTCAATATCGACTGTGTCGGGGATGACGTTGGTCTTGGTCTGTCCGACGGACACGTTCGGGGAAAAGGTTGTGTGGGTGCAGGCGTGGAGATGGCTGGCGGCACCAACGTGGGGCATTGAGGCGAGCGCGGCGTCGATCTGTGTCTCATCAAGCAGGGCCGACTTGGCCTCGTCGTCGATGTCCATGGCATCGACTTGGGGGCGCCAGAACTCATTGAAACGAGGGGCCGGCCCATAGTCGGCAAGGCGCTGCACGATGCCGGCGGCCTTGATCAAGGCGTTGTCCTTGCGGAACGGCATGGAGCCATGACCGGGAACGCCTCGCACCCGAAGCCGACGCCACGCAACTCCTTTTTCGCCGACAGTCATGTTGATCGTCGGGTTCTCGGGATCGCCGCCGTGCAGGCCGCCGTTTTCGGTGAGCATGTAGTCAGTCGTGATCACGTCAGGATGGTTGTCGGCCATCCATCGGGCACCGTATGCGGACCCTGCTTCTTCATCGGCGACGGCGAAGTAGATCAGGTCGCCCTTCGGCTGGAACCCAGTCACGGCGAGGTTTCGCATCACGACCGCCATTGACGACGTCAGGTTGAGCATGTCGACCGCACCACGGCCCCAGATCTCACCGTTAATGAGTTCGCCGCCGAATGGGTCTTCGTCCCAGCCGTCCTCGTTGACCGGCACTACATCGGTGTGGCCGTTTAGGCAGAGCGACGGAGCGTTCGGATCGGAGCCTTCGATGCGCGCCACGAGCGAGGTACGCCCAGGCGCGGCGTCGTAGCGCTCGACATCGAGCCCGGCGCCTTCGAGGAAGGTCGTGAGGAGGTCAGCGTTTCGGACTTCCTGACCTGATTCTTCTGTGCCTTCGTTTACGCAGGCGTTCTGAATCAGTGCCTGAAGAAGTTCGACCGTCTCATCACCATTGGGTTCAACCATGACGCCAGTCTGGCCCAAAGTGGACGCGATCTTCGACCTGACGGCTAGCCGACTTCGCTGTGGGTGACGGCCTGCTCGCCCATCCACTCGCGCAGCGTGTTCTTGAGCTTGGTCTGCTGGATGAAAAGGTCCTGCTCCGCGGGGGCCTCACCGATTGACTGCGGGGCCTTCAGATAGAAGCTCAGCCATTCCTGGACGCCGGACTCTCCGGCACGGTGGGCGAGGTCCATGAACAGGGCCAGGTCGAGCACAATTGGCGCGGCGAGGATCGAATCGCGACACAGGAAGTCGATCTTGATCTGCATGGGATAGCCCATCCAGCCGAAGATGTCGATGGCGTCCCAGCCTTCTTTGTTGTCACCACGGGGCGGGTAGTAGTTGATCCGCACGACGTGATCGACGTTGCCGTAGAGCTCGGGGTAGACGTCGGGCTCAAGGATCTTGTGGAGGACACCGAGCTTCGACTCTTCCTTGGTCTTGAAGTTCTCTGGGGCGTCGAGTACCTCGCCATCGCGGTTACCAAGGATGTTCGTGGAGTACCAGCCGCGTAGACCGAGCATGCGAGCCTTGAGACCAGGAGCGATGAGGGTCTTCATGAGGGTCTGACCCGTCTTGAAGTCCCGGCCGGCGATCGGCACGCCTCGCGTCTTCGCGAGCTCCATCATGCAGGGGAGGTCCGTTGACAGGTTGGGGGCGCCGTTGGCGAACGGCACATCGCTCTGGAGTGCTGCGTAGACGTAGAGCTGCGATGGCGAAATGTTTTCGTCGTTGTCCTTCATGCCCTGCTCGAACGCGGCGACTGAGTCGTGAACCGCGGACGGCTCCTGGAAGGCCTCGGTTGAGCCACACCACACCATGACGAGACGGTCACAGCCATTGTCGGTGCGGAATTTTTCGATGTCAGCCATGAGGGCCATGGCCTGGTCCCACTTGTTGGTTTCCTTCTTGACTCGGGTGCCTTCGAGGCGGCTGACCCACTTTTGGTCGAAGACGGCGTCCATGGCGACGACACCCTCGAGTTCGGCAGAGATGGGCGCAAGATCCCTCTCGTCGAGGACGCCACAGGTGCGGGCGGCTTCGAGGGCGTTGGCCGAGATCGGGTCCCAACCGCCGAAGACGATGTCGTCGAGGGTGGCGATGGGGACAAAGTCGTTGATGAGCGGGTTGCGGCCCTCTTCTCGGTTCCCGAGTCGGATGTGCGCCATCTGTGAAACGGAACCCAGCGGGGCGACGCCTTGCTGGCGAGCGGTGAGCACACCGGCAATGAACGTAGAGGCCACTGCGCCAAGTCCAGGCGTCAGAACGCCGAGCTTGCCGGTGGAGGGAGCGATGTCACGAGCAGTCATGGTCAGAAGCATAAGAGCATTTTACTGTGAGACTCAATTAGTGAAGCAAGACTAAACTACCCTGCACGGGGTGCTACCTGATCTCTCCATCCGACAACTCGAATACCTCGTCGCCGTTAATGAATCGCCCAACTGGGCGGCCGCGGCTGAGCGTGTCGGGGTATCAGCCTCAGCGCTATCGCAGGGGCTCTCTGAACTGGAGCGCCGGGTCGGCGTACCGCTCTTTGACCGCGATGGACGGCGTCGAGTCTTTCGTCCTGCCGCGGCGGAAGTCTTGGCTCATGCTCGCCATGTCGTGGCACTCACCACCGACCTTGCATCGTGGGCAGAACGCAGCCGCACCGGTGCGAGCGGCCAGCTCCGCGTTGGGATGATCGACGCCGCCGCAGTGGGGCACTATCCCGGGGTCATTGCCGGCTTTCGGGAACGCCACCCGACCGTCGAGTTTCGTCTTCAAGTGGCGCCATCAGGCCCGCTGCTTGATGAACTCGAGTCGGGAAGGCTCGACCTGGTGCTTTGCGTGGAGCCCGCTGCGCCGCGTCGTGGAATCCGGACGGAACGGATCATGGGCGAAGAGTTGGCGATCATCACCCGAGGCGAATCAGTGCCCCTCGACCCGAGCCGGTGGGGCCCGTGGGTGCTGTTCGCCGAAGGCTCGCATACCCGTAGCGTGATCGAACACGCACTCGTCAGCCTCGGAGCACCGCTCAATATCGTGACCGAGTCGAACCAACCCGAGGTGCTCCGGGCAATGGTGGCGCTCGGCGAGGGGTGGACGGTGCTCCCCAAGGTGCAGGCCGGTGAAGGTCTTCGAGTCGGACGGGTCATTGCTGAGCGCAATCTCGTGCTGGCTCGTCGTGACGGCGCCGCCGTTGACCCCGTGGCCGAGATGTTCGCCGACGCTGTCCTCGCCTAAGGTCATATCCATGAGCAACGCAGCAGCCGCCTATGAAATCCTCAAAGCCCAAGAAGGTGCCGATGAAGGCACCGGCGAATGGTTTGAGATCACCCAGGAGCAGATCAACCAATTCGCCGATTGCACCCATGATCACCAGTTCATCCACCTTGATGCCGAGCGAGCCACGCCATTGTTCGGTGGCACTATCGCCCACGGCTTCCTCAGCCTGTCGATGCTCGTGCACCTGAGTTCGACCGTGCCCAACAACACCCCGCCTCTCGACGGGGTGATGATGGGTATCAACTACGGCTTCGACAAGGTTCGCTTTATCAACCCCGTCCTCTCTGGAAGACGTGTCCGTGCCCACTCGACAATCAAGTCGGTGGAGCTGAAGGGCTCAGCGATCAATCAAACCCGCACGTTCACCGTGGAAATCGAAGGCGATGATAAGCCCGCACTGGTGGCCGACTGGATCGGCCGCATGGTGTTTGACAGCTGAGCCGTCGCCACGTTCTCCTGGTTGTTGCGGCGTTTCTTGTCGCGTCTGGTTGCACGGTGGGTGATGGTGGCTCGGCGGCGCCGTCGCTCGTCACCATGACGATGGCGAAAGAAGCGACCCCAAGTAGCGGTGTCGCTGCTGAGGTTCACCAAGTCGACTGCCCCGACCATCTGACCGACCGTGGTGTCGCCTGTGGAATCGCCATTGTTCCGCTTGATCGTGATGATGCCCTGCTCGGGACCGTAGAGATCTCGTTCGTCACCATGCCGGGTAATGGGCCAGTGGCGATGCCCATGGCGGTGTTGCAGGGTGGCCCGGGTGGTGCCAGCAGCGACCTCGCTCGATGGTTCCCGCCCCGACTGTTTCCGCAGATCTTCATCGACCAGCGCGGGACAGGTTTCGCACCCGCTGACTTTGACTGCCCCGAGTTCGATGCTGCCCTTGGCGCCGTTGTCGGAGCGGAGGCTGCGGAGGCTGCAGCGATTACTGAACGTTCCCTGAACGCGTGCGCCGCCCGCCTCGTCGGTGACTCCTTGCTCGACCACACCACCACGGCAAACCATGCCAACGACGTCGAATCGATCATGGTCGGCCTCGGGTACACCCAGTGGACGGCCTATGGCGTGAGTTATGGAAGCACGATCGGCTTTGAACTCCTTGCCGTTGACCGAAACGGGCTGACCGGCGTGGTGCTCGACGGGGTCTACCCGCCTGATCTCGACATCGAGGCGGGGTATGCGTTCTCAGCGCAACGGTCTCTTGATGCTTTGACTGAGGCGTGCTCGCAGAGTGCTCGGTGCACCGGCTACAACGCCAACGTCGGCGCATCGGTTGAACGCCTCCTTGACCGGTTTGAATCGTCACCTCTCATCGTCACGGTCGACAAGGCCGATGTGGTACTCGATGACGTGCGTCTCGCCGAGTATGTCTTTCTCCTGTCGTACAGCGAGCAACAGATGCGATATCTGCCGGCTGTGCTGACAGGGATTGAGAAGAACGACGAACAGGCGCTGCGGTGGTTCGCTCGCACCGCGACATCTACCCTCACCTCTGCTTACGGGGCAAATGATGAAGGGACCTATTTCGCAGTGACCTGTCACGATCGCATGCCGTTCGTCGCCGAACTCCCTGAGGGTCTTTCTGCATATCAGGCTGCCCTCGTCTCGGCACCCCTCGCAGACAGGTGCCCGGCGTGGGGTCAACGGGCCGCAGCGCCCGCTACCGGAGAATCTGTCAGAAGCGACGTCCCGGTTCTGCTCCTTTCCGGTCAGTTCGACCCGATAACGCCGCCAGCGTTCGCCCAAGATGCAGCAGCGGGCTTCTCCGCGGCGACGCTTGTTAGCCAGGATGGGCGCGGCCACGGGATTTGGAGTGGGAATGAGTGCATTGGCCGGATTGTCGATGCCTTTGTGGCTGATCCTGGCAGTGACCTTGATACGGCCTGTGCCGAGGTTGGCGTGCCCGTCCTATGGGCGCAGCCGTGACTGCCCCGGCAT